>CAMLHK010000001.1 GCA_946479925.1 uncultured Lactobacillus sp.
ATTATCAAATCTTTAAAATTTTATAAATGTCTAACTTTTCTATGGCACTTCACTAATTGAATTCGATCTTTTTTGTTTGGGGAATTTTTTAGGTTATACGTTTACTTATTTTGTTGTATTTTTAACTATATGAATTTCACGGTCAAATAACTGCTTCATTTGTTCATTAAAGTTATGAGCTATAAAGATTACCGTTGCAGAGGTTGCAGTTACTTCACGCAAAATTTCCATCGTAGCTTGTTGATCAATCGCACTAGTTCCCTCATCAATTAGAATCAATTCACTGTGATGAACTAATGCACGTACTAAAACAATTTTTTGCCTTTGTCCGCCAGAAATATTTAACTTATTCAAATCGATTTGCTGATTCAGTCCTTGGTCAAACTTAGCAATATCTCCATCAAGCTGAACTTTTTCTACAAGCGAAGGTAAAGCACTTTTTAGCTTGTCAGCAAACATCGTCATATTGTCAGCGATACTTGCTGGAAAGAGAACAGGATCTTGAGGGATATAACCAATTTTCTCCATATCAGGATTAATTGGCGCGCCATTTTTATTCTTGAAAACAATTTTTCCCGTAGTCGGCTTAAGCTGCTCTAGAATAAGTTTAAATAAAGTTGATTTACCTGCACCTGAATCGCCAGTTAATAGTATTTTTTCACCTGCTTTAATATCAATATCAGGGAATTTTAGACTCTCACCATTTGGAAACTGTAGGCTGAGGTCACGAACACTCAGCTCCGCAGGTGCTGAGACTTGTTCTAGTTTAGGCTGTTCAACACTTTTAGTTTCTTCAGCGATTTTTTTATTTAAAGCTTGGGCACCTTTCATCTGGCCGTATGAATTAACGATTTCTTCAACGCCCATTCTTAGATAATATTGACAGTTTCCAACACCGACAACAACACCAAAAGCAACTAGTTTTTGCTGAAATAAGTAGCCAGCTAATAAAAATAAGATTGTTTGAAAGCAAACTGAAATTAACCCATTAACAATAGACAGCAGTTGCATGACCCCATTTTGTTTAACATTTGCATCCTCTAAGTCTTTGGCTGCCTTATCTGTTATCGCAAATAACTTTTCACCGGCAAAATAGCGTTGTATTTCTTCTAAGCCACTAAGCCACTTGTCTAAGCAATCCAAATACTTTTGATTGCTTTCAGAAATGTGAGTTATTGCTTGCTGTAACGGTTTTTCAAGCAACTTAGGCACAGTTAACGAAATAATCACCATCAAAGTGACCGCTAAAAGTAAACTCCAATGTAATGAAATTAATAACGCAACAACAGACACGATAATTGCTACACCACCGAGCAAATTGAAAAAGGGTTCTAAGTAATTTTCTTGGCTTTGAACTAAGTCATTAGTTAATCCATTCTGAACCTGGGCTACAGGGTGCTCCTTTTGATCTTTATAAAAATGGTCAATTGTTTTTTGACGGATAGCAGCTTTATATTGTTCCTCTTGTTTAGATTGAAGGTAACGTAGCAGTCCTTGCAATAAATAATCGATCAGGATGAATACAAAACTGGCAAGAACCATAAACATGAAAGTCCTAAAATTACCTTGCTGAATTGCTGTAGTTTCAATGATTACAACTAATGAGTTAACAATCATAAGCGCATAAAAGCTAATTAGCACTACCATTATCACTACAAAGCGTAATGGGTTTTGCTTAAAAAAACCTTTAATAGTCATTTCTACTTGTCCTCCTTTTTCTTTGCTTTTAAACAGATTTGATAATCAAATTTTTCCATTAAATCAGGACTAAAATTATGTGCAATTAGCAAGACTGTTTTATCTGTTCGCAGCAGTTCACTAATGATTTTATTAGTTGTCTTGCTATCAACTGCACTTGTCGCCTCATCCAATAAAAGAAATGGTTTGTTATGTATTTCAGCCCTTGCTAAAACAACTTTCTGTCTTTGCCCCCCAGATAAGTTTCCTTGATCTAAATCAACATTAGTGTCAATTTGTTGTGGAAAGCTTGCTATGTCTGAAGCTAGCTGTACATTTTGAACGACTCCACTTAATCTAGAACTTAGTTTTTGGTTAAACATCGTAATATTATTAGCAACCGTATCTGGGAAAAGCGTAGCGTCTTGAGCCACATAACCTAATTCAGCTTGCTTAGGTAGCAATTTGTTACCAGCTTGATCAATAAAATAGACCTCACCGTTTTGGGGCTCAATTTTACCCAACAGAACCTTGAAAAGTGTTGACTTTCCAGTGCCAGAATCACCTGTTAGTAGAACTTTATCGCCTTGATTAATAGTGAAATCGGGATAAGTGATTATTTCACCATTTTGATATTGAACCTCTAGGTTGCGACATTTTAAACCATATACTGCAGCCTTAGGCTTTCTTTCAGGTAACGGCTGAATGAGTTTAGTAACATCAGCACGCAATTCCTTTGTTGAACGAATTTGGGTAATTGCACTAATGATTTCCCATAAGCCATTAAAAATAGTTGAAGCAAAACCACCAGCGATGGCCCAGTCACCCAGAGATATTATATGTCTGAAAAATAGTAGACCAGCCCAGAGACCTGTTCCCACTTGACCGATTGAGTTGCCCACGCCATTAATTGCAATTGCAATAGACTTCATTTTATTACTATTTACATTGGCATCTGCAAGTTTCTGGTTATCTTGACCAAGCGCTTTGGCTAAACGACCACCAGCACCATAACGTCGTAATTCTCCTAGACCAGAAAACCAGTTCTCAATTGTATTTAAAAATTGCGCATTCTTCTGAGCTGCTTTAGCAGTTGAACTGGACAATTTTTTGGTCATGATTTGAGGTAAACAAAGAACAATAATCGTTACTACGGTCACAATCAAAATTAATGACCAATGCAATGTTAATAGTGTTCCTATTGCCATAATGATGCTTAATAAATTAATCCAGATTTTTATCCATGGTGTCGCATAATCGTCGGACAAAACTTTGAGATTATTACCCAATTGATTCTGCATATCTGAAACCTTAGTTGGTTCGGCGGCATAATAGTGTTTCATTATTTTGGCGCGAATTTCGTGCAAATATTCTTGAATCTGCTTATTAAACAAAAATGTTCCTAGTGGTAGTAGAAGAATAGTAAAAATTGAAATGATAAGTTCTAAAACTATCCAAAAAGCAAACCCGCTCCAGTTTCCATTACTAAGATCATTAGTTATGTATTTGAAAAAATATGTTGTTGCAGTACCACTTAATGCATAAGCCAAGAAAACTAATAAAATTAAAATTGTTCTTGGTATGCTAGTCTTTAATAATTGCTTTAGTGTCAATGGTCTCAAGCCTCCTTAATTCATATTTCTTATTAAAGTCTAATTTTATTTTAAATTCAATATGATTCAATTAAGTGGTCATTTTTTCCAACTAAGTGACACATATTTTATTAGTAAGATAATTTAGTACATAGAAAAAACCCTGAAATCAGTTTGGCTTCAGGGTTTTATTATGTGTCATTTTAAATTTTAATGCTTATCTTTTTCATATCTGGTATTAAACAAAGGACTAAGTGGTTCATTCTTTTGAATACACTTAATTGCATCCCCAATTAACGGTCCCACTGAAACAAGTGAAGTCTTATCCAACTTCTTCTCTGCAGGCTGATTAATTGAATCTGTTAATACCAAGCTTTTAATCGGAGAATCATTTAAACGTTTAATGGCTGGACCAGATAAAACAGCATGTGTAGCACTGGCATAAACTTCAGTTGCACCTGCATCAATCAATGCTTGTGCAGCTAATGTGATAGTTCCAGCAGTATCGATCATATCATCAATAATGATTGCTCGCTTACCTTTAACGTCACCAATGATGTTCATTACCTCGGCAACATTAGCACGTGGTCGACGCTTATCAACAATCGCAATTGAAGTGCCTAGGAATTCTGCAAGCTTTCTAGCACGAGTAACACCACCATGATCTGGTGAAACTACAACTGCATCCTTTTCCAGATTATTTCTTAAGAAGTAATCTGCAAGTAATGGTGCACCCATTAAATTATCTACAGGTATATCGAAGAAGCCTTGAATTTGAGGTGCATGTAAATCTAGTGATAATAGTCTAGTGGCACCTGCTTCTTGCAACATATCAGCAACTAATTTAGCTGTAATTGGTTCACGTGGACGAGTCTTGCGGTCCTGACGAGCATAGCCATAATATGGAATTACAATATTTATCGTCTGTGCACTTGCGCGGCGAACAGCATCAATCATAATCAACAATTCCATCAAATTATCATTGACTGGTACACTCGTTGATTGAATTAAATATACGTCCTTACCACGAACAGATTCGTCTATATTAATTTGAATTTCCCCATCGCTAAAGCGTTGTACACTGGATTCACTAAGTGGAATCCCAACGCGGTCCGCAATTTTTTGTGCTAGCGGCAAATTCGAATTGAGGGCAAACAACATCATATTGTCTTTATAAGACATAATTTCCTCCGTATTAAAATGTTAACAACTTATTATTTTACCAAAAGTTGTCCGAAAAAGCTTTTTCCTATACTATTATTCAACTTTAGCGGACGACATTCAAGCCCCGAATGCTAGAATGTGAGGAAATTGCCCAAGTTTTAAATAAATGTATATTTGCTTAATTAAAAAGTTCCTTTTTATACATTGTGATTGGAGCGACTGGAAAATTTTTTTCATTTAGCGCTTGCTATGTAAATTTCCTTTCATAACTTACTTTGTATAGTAAAAATCGATTTTATAGGTGAGAAAGCCATTTGAAGAAACATTTCTACTTTGTTAGAATTCAAAATGTAAACAAACATTATCTGTATATTGCCGAAATATGGTCGGCAGTTTCTACACGTTAACCGTAAATTACGTACTATAGATAAAGATAGCAATCGCGTTGGTGCTTTTTGGTCTTTTTCTATGTATTACTAGAAAAAGACTTTTTTATTTTTTATGAAAGGAATAGATATGATTAAAAATTTCTTGTGGGGTGGCGCAACCGCATCTTATCAGTGTGAAGGTGCTTGGAACGTCGACGACAAGGCTGAATCCATGTGGGATCATTATTTGCATGAAAATAATTTAGAAAACGGTGATATTGCAAGCGATCATTATCATCATTTTGAAGAAGATATCAAAATGATGAAAGATGGTGGTCAAAATGCATACCGTTTTTCTTTGTCTTGGCCGAGAATTATTAAAAACCGTGAAGGTGATATTAATCCTAAGGGGATTGAGTTTTATAACAGATTGATCAATTGCTGCCTTGAAAATGGAATAACTCCCTTTATCACACTTTATCATTGGGACTTACCTCAATATTGGCAGGAAATTGGTGGCTGGCTTAATCTTGACACTAGTCGTGCCTTTGCACATTATGCTGAAGTCTGCTTTAAAGCCTTTGGTGATCGAGTTAAATTTTGGACTACCTTTAATGAGCCAAAGTGGTTTACCGTTAACGGCTATTTAATTGGCAATTATCCACCTGCTGAACACAACCTTCAACACACAATGCTTTGTGGTTTTAACGTGATGTACGCTAATGCCTTGGCTATTCAAAAATTTCGTCAAGGAAACTTTCCAGGAAAAATAGGCATCGTTCACAGTTACTCGCCAATTGATGGTGTAGATGAAACCATCGAAACTAAAGTGGCTATGCGTAATGCTGATAATTATGCAAATAATTGGATTTTAGATACAGCTGCGCTTGGCCAATTTCCAATCGACTTAGTAGCTAAACTTGGTGAAACTAATGATATATCTTTTATGAAGCCTGAACTCTTGAAAACAATCTCAGAAAATACAGTTGATTTTTTGGGCTTAAACTATTACGCACGTACACTTGTAAAACCATATACATCTGGAGAAACCAAAATGGTGTTTAACCATTCTGGTAAAAAAGGCTCAACACAAATGAGGATAAAAAATTGGTTTGAGCAAGTGATGGATCCTAATAGTGAATATACAGAATGGGACACCGAAATATATCCTAAAGGACTAGAAGACGGATTAGTTCGTGCGTATGAAAAATATCACTTGCCAATTTTCGTAACTGAAAACGGTGTTGGAGTTCATGAAAATATTGATGTGGACCAGGTTAAGGACGATTATCGCATTTCTTTTATGAATGATCATATAAATGCGCTGATGAATGCACAAGATAAAGGGGCTGACATCAGAGGTTACTTTACTTGGTCTCCATTTGATCTTTATTCATGGATGAATGGTGTTGAAAAGCGCTACGGCTTGGTAGCAATAGACTTTGCAACATTAAAGCGTAAACCGAAGGCTTCATACTTTTGGTACAAGGAAGTTATAGATTCAAATGGCAAATTAATTAAACGTAAAAAGTACTAAAGTAGGAGATTGAACATGGAAACCAATAAAATTACCTCTTGGATGGATAAATACATTACACCATTTGCTAATAAAATGGCCAATCAACGTCATTTAGCCGCTATCAGAGACACCTTTATGACTCTGCTACCTATTACATTATTCGGCTCTATTTTTGTTATTATCGGAGCTGCACCCCCTGTTACTTCACATAGCAACGGTTTTTTAATAGCTTGGGCTCATTTTGCACAAAATAATGCTTTAATCCTCAGTTGGCTAAGCTCTGTTTCGATGAGTGCAATGTCTGTTTTTATTTGTGTCGGTATTACTTATTTTTTATGTCAACATTACAATGAAAATCCTCTTTCACCCATTATGTTTTCACTAGCCGGCTTTTTCATGCTAGTTTTCGACCCTAAAAAACTGGGCTTCACTGGTAATATTGCAGATATCAGTTACTGGGATGGCCGAGGTATTATTATTGCTATTTTAATTGCTATTCTTACAACAGAGTCATATCATGCGATGCGGAAGCACAACTTTGGGCGAATAAAAATGCCGAAGGGTGTCCCATCAGCATTATCAGAAAGTTTTGCTTCATTCGTACCAGCATTAGTAATTCTTGCAGTAGATGCAATTATTTTTGTGATTTGCCAAGCTAATCACACTACAGCAGTTAAAGCAATTTATAACTTCCTATCACCAAGTTTTAAAGTTGCTGACAGTTTACCAGCAACAATTTTCTTAACTATTTTAGTTCAGCTATTTTGGTTTTTTGGTATTCATGATGCTGCACTTGCAGGTATACTTGGGCCAATTCGTGATGGTAATCTTTCTATTAATGCCAGCGCCAAATTAGCGGGTAAAGCACTCCCTAGAATTTTTACTACTCCTTTTTGGGTTTATTTTGTAATTATTGGTGGTTGTGGCTCCGTATTAGCTTTGGCGATTATAATGTCATTTTCAAAGTCTAAACAATTAAAAACTGTTGGACGCGTTGGCCTAATTCCGGCACTATTCGGAATTTCCGAACCTATGATATTTGGTACACCATTAATGCTTAACCCAATCTTTTTCATTCCTTTCGTTTTCACATCTGTAGTCAACGCTATTTTAAGTTACTTATCAATGTCATTCGGATTAGTAAAGAAGACCTTTGCAATTCTTTCATGGCAAATGCCTGCACCAATTGGAGCATTTTTATCAACAATGGACTGGCGTGCTCCAATCTTAGTCGTGGCATTAATTATTATTGATGGTTTGATGTATTATCCATTCATGAAAGTATACGAAAAAAGTTTATTAGCTGAAGAAGAGAGCTAACAAACTTTTAACAAATCCAACAATGAACGGAAAATAAAACAAATTGCTTTAATCTTAGGACTAATTCTGATAAAAAATCATAATTAGTCCTTTTGATTTATCTTGATTTTTTAATAGTAAAAACCACGGAGATACTTTTTCAGTATCTCCGCGGTTCACATAAATTATTGAACTAATAAAAATTCATCCGTTGTTAACCGATGAGCACCTAATTTAGTTAGTAAGTGATTATAATGATTAGTCACTGGTTTAATAGAAGAATCATATCCGTCTGAAATTAATGTAACTGAGTAGTCGCGACTCAATGCACTCTTTACTGTTGCCTGAGCACAGGTATGATTCATTAAACCCACCACCACAACATTTTTAGGATTAAGATCATGTACCTTCTGAGCAAAGTTTGTTTGTGTAAATGGACTTGGTTCGTTCTTAGTGAAAACTGGTGCCGAGCTCTTAACCTTCAATTTAGAAGAAAAGTCACCAAGGTTTTCCTGCTTAACGTAAATAACTGGATCGTTATTTTCCTCAAACTTTTTAATGACACGGTTAATCCGTTCAAGTAACTTTTTCTTCTTGCTCGAAAAGTGCATCGCTTGTTCCTGAACATCAACTACTAACAATAAATTATCGGCTGACATAATTATCCTCTCAACTAAAAATATTTCTTTGAAACCGTTTTTGTTATAACGCTATATTGTTGATATTCAACCTAAACTTTATTACTAGCTGTAAGATAAATTACTCATCCGATGTAAAGAGTAGCTTTTTACCCGCTTCTATTTGATTTAATAATGGCAAATCTTCCTGTATCACCTGCGCTAAAATGTTAACCCGTTTATCAGCTGGCAAATCACATTTTGTGATTTGTAACTCACCTTGATAGCGCATATATAAGCTATTATCACAGGTAATCGTTCCTTTAGGACGTGCCAGAACTTCGCTATTAGGAGTTGTTCCAAAGAGCTGCCGTTCACGTCCTTCAGCTAAACGAATAACTTTTTCTGCACAATCCCTTCGATTGTGCCATTCGCAACTAAATAGTTCTGGTACATCTTTGTTTATTCGCAACGTAATTGCATTCTCTTTAATGTAGTTTTTAAAGCTTCGCAGCGATGCCTGAGATAAGTCTGCATCACCGATAAAAACATGATCACAGCCAAACTCTTTCAATTCAAGCATCGCTGCCAATGGATTTTCTTTTCGTTGCTGTTCTACTGTCGGCAAGCCCTCATTAATTGGTCCTCGCTTTTTTGCATCTCCCGCAACAAAAGCCATCGTCTGCAAGTTCATTTCATGCAGCCAAGCATTTTTGGCAGCTAACCAATTTGTGGATAAACCAGTCTCTGGCCGTGGATAATAATTATGCCAAGCTTGTAAATGGGTAAAGTCAGCACAATAACTTCGCAATGCAGTAACATCATCTTTTTCAATCGTGCTTGCATTTAGTGCTATCGGCATCTCTTTTGATAACTTTGCAATTGTGCTGTAATCAACTCCTGAATCTATTCTTAACCCTGTTAAATGCAACTTTTTAACCTGATCAATATCGGTAATTGCTACATCTAATTTCTCTAAGCCAGCCTTAGAAACATCCGCAATTAAATCTATATCCAGATTACTACACCACTTAGTTAATTCCCCCAAGCGCTTTAAAACTAGTTTATCATCATCTTCAGGAATATTTAGAGAAGTAAAAATTGTCGTTAAACCAGCATTACGCATTGCCAATAAGTAGTTATAATCAGCGGCTGTTAGGTCATGATCCAGATAAATTGAAAATCCAAGCATTTTTCTCTTTCCTTCATTAAAAACTGTTATTTCTATTATACTATTTTTTTGAAAACGATATCAAAATAAAAAGGCTATAGGTTTTACCTATAGCCTTTTCTTTTGCAGAAAACTAGTTTTAGTTATTTTCTTCAAGTACAAATGTACTCCATGGTTCCACTAGATCAAGTAAATCAAGATCATCCTTTCTCAAGTGGCCAACCAGATTACGCCTACCATCATTTTCAAATGGAGTTAAAACAATTTGTAACTCGCCCTTATAGCGAGGATACTTGTCATTTACAACTACAACATCACCAAAATCAAAGGTAGACTTCTCATTATTATGAGCAGGAATGTCCTCATCGGAATAAACCACACGTGGCATTGTGTCACGTAATAAGTATTCAGAAGCGTCACCACGGTATAGATGTTTATCTTTTAAACAAATTGTTTGTTCAATTGGTAGAACACCTTCTTCAAAATCAATTCCTAAAACTGGAAATGGACTATTGAAGGCTTCAGCAGCTGCAGCAAGTTCTTCCTCACTAGCAAACGCATTACCAATGATAATGTCATCAATCATTTTGCTTAAGCGTAAGTGTGTCACTTGGCTAGCAATGTTTCTTTGACGATCGCTTTCCATTGTTGGTAAGCCTTCATGAACAGGCCATGGACCAAATTGCGCATTCTTTGAAGAAATAAATGCAGCGGTGTGTAAACCATACTCACGATATTTAAGTGAATATTCCATAAAAATGTCTTCACTCAAACCAGTATATTCCTGTGGATAGAAATTATGACACCCAATTAAGTTATCAGGCTCTGGATCATAAGACATAATGCTATCAAGGTAATTCGTACCACGACTCATATTAAGCTCAATCTTTAATCCGTATGGATTATGAGTCATTGCTGCTTCTTCCATCCCGCTGAAGCCTTCGTCTAAACGCAGACCCCAAACGCCTAAGTCATGGAAAAAGACTAAATTATTATAGTCAATGTTTAATTCCTTGAATAAGCCTGGATTAATATCAACAACGGTCGTAAAGCCTAACTTATTTGCATAAGCAACATCTTTTTTTAATTTAGCTAATAAATCTTCACCATCATCGCTCTTTAACTGCAATAGCGATGTAAAAATGCGCTTATAACCATATTTATGAGCCAAATCCATATACTTTTGATCTTGTTCAAAAGTACTTTGCTCTGGATAAAGTGATATACCTAATTGCTTCATAATTTTCATTACTCCTTAAACTAGGACTATTCTGCTTCAGGTTTCATATTGTTAGCAGCGATAACGAATGGTACATAGATAAAGAAACCTATAACCATGTTAACAGCCTGTAACACAATTGAACGCCAATCCATTGTTCCTAAAAATGCGTTGAGGAATGGTGGCATTGCCCAAGTTATTTGTGCTCTAACTGGGTTAACCAAGCCAAATTTCAAAGCAGCATATGAAATTGAAACCATAACTAATGGTGCAAGAACAAACGGAATGAAGTAGATTGGATTCAAAACAACAGGCATACCGAACATTACAGGTTCGTTAATGTTGAAGATACCAGGAACTAACGAAACTTTTGCGACAGCACGTTGATCTTCACGTTTAGAGAAAATTAAGATTGCTAATAGCAATAGTAAAGTGGAGCCTGCACCACCGATCCAAACATAAAGGTCAAAATCTGTTCTTGTCCACATGTAAGGTAATGTTTTACCGTTGTGGTAGGCATTAACGTTAGCAATCAACGCAGTAGTCCAGATGCTTTCGGTAACAGGTGCAAGGACGTTGGTACCGTGAATACCGAAGAACCAGAATAATTGAACCAAGAAAGTAATCAATAGTACTGACCAGTAACCTTGACTGACTTTCATCAAAGGCTCTTGAATTGTCTTTGAGATAAAGTCAATAACAGTTGTGTTGTTGAGTTGGAATAGATAGTTAATAATACCAACAACATACAAACCTGCTACAGCAGGAATAATTCCAGTAAATGCGTTAGAAACTGCTGGTGGAACACTAGCAGGCATCTTGATTGTAATATGTTTCTTCATCAACATGATGTACACGGCAATAGCAATACCGCCCATGATCATTACTGTGAAGAAACCGTAAGCACCAAAGTACTTGTTAAAGTTGAAGTAACCCCATGCACTAACGTTTTTACCAGCTACAGCTGCACCAGCATCTGTGATGGCTTTAACATCTCCCTTTGTTAAAGCAGCTTTTAAATCAAGTGAGAAGCTCTGTGGCAGTCCCATGATAAAAGTACCTAAGGTAACTAAACCACCAGCAATTGGTTCAACTTTGTATTGAACACACATTTGGTAACCAAATGTAAATGCAAATAGCAAACCTAGAACAGCTGTTGTACCTGTCCAGACTAAAGCATTAATGGCAATTAGCCATTGCATTGAGTTTACAAAGCCGGTCCAGCCGAATTGATTTGGTAGATCTCTTACTAACGCATTAATAACATTAGCTACAGAACCTGCCATAATCAATGGCATGATAGAAATGAAAGCATCACGCAAGGCTACAAGCCAGCGAACCGAACCTATCTTTGCTGCAACGGGAACGACATGCTTATTTAACCAGTTAATTAAAGCATTCATTTTAATTTCCTCCTACTATTTTTAACTACACTTGTATTATACCATATTAAATGAAATCGCTTTAGAAAAAGTGAAAAAAGCTCATTAAATAATAGTATTTTAATAGGAATAGCGTATAGTTTTATCTGGTATAACACTACAGTCTAGCTTTTAAAAACTAGACTACTAGCGAAGAAATAAAAATAAATAACACTCTTTTAGTCTGATATGTAGCTAGCTTAATTAAAATCAATTACACTAAAAGGTGAATTTGCATCGTAAGCAAAAAAATGCCACCAATTACTTGGTGGCATTTGATATAAATGCATTAACTATTTGTTTGCAGTTGCGTAATCAGTAATGTTCAAAGTTTGTTGGAAACCATTTGCACCGGTGATTGTTAAAATAGTGTTGTTATTACTAAATTGAATTGCTGACTTGTCCACGCCATTTGCTGTAGCAGCAAGTTGAACAATTTGATCAGCTTCAGTAATAGTTAAGTTATTTAAATCATTAACTGAAATTTTTTTGCCGTTAAGAGCGTTTTTAGCAGTAGTTATTTTGCTCAGAGTATCATTTACTTGTGCAACAGTTGAGATTGCAGTATTAACTTGTGTACCAGTTGCGATAGCTGCATCGTAGGAATCACGTAACGCCTTGGCTGATAATTTATATGCATCGCCTGCCTTAACTGCTGCTGCTTCACCTAAAGCATCTTGTAATGATTTTTTATCTGCATCAGTAGCAGTAATAGCCTGGTTTTTAGCAATTTCTGGTGTGTTAATTGGCGTAAGCTTATGCCCACTTATAATATTAACATCGTCTTCCTTAATAAAGCCGTTTTTATCACTTTGTAACTTATAGAATAAAACGGCTTTACTTTCAGACTGAACCCAAATATAGCGTAGTTCATTTACACGGGCAACATGTCCCTTAGCAAAGGTCTTTGTTGGTTGTGCAATGCCTTTTTCATCATAAACATTAGTATCACGTGCAATAGTAGCAAAAGTGGCATCTTGATCATCTGTTGGCTTCTCATTTGCAGGTTTTAATTGCTTACCAGTGATTACACCAACATTGCTCTTCTTAACCCATTGGTTTTCACCAGGATATTTACTATCACTAATGCGGTAGTACAATTTGCCATCAATATACTGGAGCTTATCAACTTGAATTTGCTGACCCTTCTTAAGTAAAGTCTTACTTGCATTCCCCTGGTCGTCGTAGATATATGCATTATGATTCAAAGTAATTACTGTAGGGTCATTTTGATTATCACTTGGTGTAATACTTTCATTAACTGGTTTCAGAGTTGCGCCGGCTAATTTGCCAACGTTAGCTGCCTTGATAAATTGGTTAGTTTGACCACTGATGCGATAGTAAAGCTTTTTACCAATGTAAATTGCTTGATCAAAGGTAACAGTTTGGCCCTTCTTGATCTTCTTCTTGTCAGTCTTACCCTTAGCATCGTAAATGTAAGCATTGTGCTTAATCTTAGCACTTGCAGTAGCAGTGGTTGCGTTAGCTTTAGTAACCTTTTTACCATCAACGTAGCCAACATTAGCTGCCTTAACGAAAGCACCACCACCAATATCGTAAAATTCAATACCACCAATAGTTACTTTAGATGCGTATTTTAAGGTATAGCCTTTACCAATGGTCGTGTTTTTCTCACTGCCCATATAAGTCTTTAGACGCTTGCCATCCTTATCATATACGTAAGAATTGTGACTTAATTTAATTGTGCCTTTTTTTGAAGCATTTTTCTTGGTAGAAGAAGTCTTCTTTGCTGTTGATTTATGAGCTGCTTGCACTACTGCAGTTTGACTCGCACTCAATACTGGACTAACACCAATAAGTGAAGCTGCTGATACCACCATTAATTTATGACTTAGTTTCATTTATCTATTACACCTCATTAAAAAACTATTTCAATGATATTTATTGTATACCAAAAATGCAATTAAACCAATTAAGATGGTAATATCTTACCTTTTCTTAATACTATTTAATTACAGTTGTGTTGTTTTCTAAATTTTAATTCTGAAAGACAGATTTATTCCCAATTTTCATCTTTTGATAATGGTAGTTTGTGCCAATAGTCAGGCTTATTCACCTGACGTCCACGTGCGATTGCCATATCATATTTGTTTACATCCTTGGTAATAGTTGAGTCAGCAGCAACAAATGCGTGATCTGAAATATTTACCGGTGCAATTAAAGTAGCTCCTGAGCCAATGAAAGCACGATCGCCGACATTAATATGATCCTTTTTAATACCATCATAATTAGCAAAAATGGTACCACAGCCGACATTAATATCTTTACCTAAAGTTGCATCCCCAACATAAGTCAAGTGACCAACCTTTGAGTTTTCGCCGATTTCGGCATTCTTAACTTCAACAAAGTTACCGATATGTGCACCCTTCTTAATGATTGAATTAGGCCGCAGATGTGAATTTGGTCCAATATCAGTGTTTTCAAACATTTGTGAGTTCTCAATTGTTGATGAGGTGACTGTTACATGGTCGCCGATCGTTGAATCAACAATTCGTGAGCCAGAAGTAATCAAGCAATCACTGCCAATTTCTGTCTTGCCCTTAATGACAACATTGCCTTCAATAACTGTATCCGAACCAATTTTCACGTCTGAATCAATATAAGCTGTATCAGGATCAATAAAGGTAACGCCATTGCACATGTGCTTTTCATTAATCCGCTTTTGCATGATTTTACTTGCTTGCGCGAGCGCAACACGGTCGTTAACACCGATACTCTCACTAAAATCACGCATGCGATATGCGCCAATTCGTTGACCTTCATTGCGCAAAATCTCCAATACGTCAGTCAGATAATATTCACCTTGTGCATTTTGATTATTAACATGTTTCAGGGCTTCAAACAACAACTTATTATCAAAGCAAAAAACACCTGTGTTGATTTCTTTGATCTTTAGTTCTTCAGGACTACCGTCTTTTTGTTCAACAATTCTTAAGACGTTATCTTGATCATCACGGATAATTCTACCGTAACCGTATGGGCTAGGTGCTTGCGCAGTTAAAACAGTAGCTGCATTGCCCTTAGTTTGATGGTAGTCAAACAACTTTTTAAAGGTCTCACTGGTAAACAGTGGTGTATCACCAGTAATAACTAGCGTGGCACCATCTTTTCCTGCTAACTCCTTTTCGGCAGTTAAAACGGCGTCACCTGTTCCCAGCTGCTTTTTCTGCAGTGCAAATTCTGATTTTCCAGCTAAGACCTTTTCAACATCTTCTGCACCTGTGCCAACAACAGTCACAATTTTGTCTGGTTCGATTCCCTGTGCAGCTTCAACAACGTGTTCAACCATTGTTTTTCCACACACTTGATGTAAAACCTTGTATAGCTGAGATTTCATTCTCGTGCCCTTACCAGCAGCAAGGACAACAACAAATTTTTTCATTATTTTTAGCCTCTTCTAATTTTTGATTTTGCCCACTTTTATTATTTCAACTAAAAGCGATCATAATCGGTATGTGCGACTATGGTTCCCGGCTCAGCAATAATGACTTTCTTTTTACCGTCTACACGCTTAATTTTAACTAATGAAAGGTGCCCTTCAATTAGCTTTTCATCTTCAAAATCAGCTTCACATAAAACGCAGATACCAGCAATATTGCTATCGAATTCTCTAACTAGTTGCTGCATACCGGTCAAAGTACCACCGGCCATCATAAAGTCGTCTACTAACAAAACATTAGAGTGTTCATTTAAAACCCTTGTAGGTAATTCCATCTTAGACACACGATCAAGCGAAGAAGAGATGTAATTAACAGAAACCGTTGCGCCTTCCGTCACCTTTGAACGTTTGCGTGCAATAATAAATGGTACGTTTAAATAGCGCGCAACAGCTTGAGCTAGTGAAATACCCTTAGTTTCAATTGTCATTACCACGTCAATTTTAGAATATGCATAACGTGTGGCAATCAGCTTACCAATTTTTTCAAGGTCTTGCGGATTTCCTAAAATATCAGAAAGATAAACAAAGCCGCCCGCTAATATCCGATCCGGGTCCTCAATTCTTGCAGCTAAATCAGTTAAATAATTTTGCGCATGTTTTTTACCCCAAAAAGGAACGTAACGGACACCTCCTGAAGCACCCGCAACAGTTTCTAAGATACCATCCTGATTATTAGCTAAAGTATGTTTTAAAATTGCCAAATCTTCTGAAATAGATGACTTAGCAGCTCCATAACGTTTAGCAAAAAATGGTAATGGTATCAAGTCATGTGGGCGTTCCATTAAATATTTAGTCATATCAACTAATCTCTCTGAACGTTTCATAAAATCCCCTCTCTAATGTTTGTCTTTTGCCTGCTTCTACTATACACTGAACGACAAAAAAAGACACTAACATTTTACAAAATGTTAATGCCAAAAAGTATGATCTTTTTATTTTTAATCTAGCTTATTCAGCCGCATCATCAAATTTTAATGTAATATTTTTGGTTAACAAATCCGTGTAGCTATATGAAACATGTTCAAAGTTATTTTGGTCCTGATCCAAATCAACAACGAAAACAGCTGGGAATGTTTCCTTCAGGACCCCGCGTCTTTTGGTAACTTTCTTACGTCCTGCTCTTGCAACCACAGTCAAAGAATCACCCAAATGTGAATCTAATTTCTGCTTAATAGTAGTAATAGATGTTGGCACTGTTAACAACTCCTTTGGAGCTCTATTTTACTACAATATTATCATTTTTTCAATTCTTTTTAAGTGCTAGCCCAGAAGCTTTTCATGATTTTTGCGGTGAAATCGCGGCTGCAATCTGGATGAACTGCTTGATTGTGAGCTGTTCCGGTCTAATACGTGGATCCACTCCTAAAGAATCTATCAACTGCTTTCGTTGATCAGGATCTGGTACTAAATTCTTTAAATTATTATTTAAAGTTTTACGCCTTTGACTGAAACACATTTTCACTACCCAATTAAAGTGTTTCGGATCACCAACATCCATCTGTTCTGTCAAAGGAGTCAAAACAACTACACTTGAGTCAACCTTAGGGCGCGGAATAAATGAACTGCTTTTTACGTTTAGCGCAAGTTTGACTGTCATTTGCGTTTGAACCGCAATTGTCAAAGGACCATAAGCTTTACTATTTGGCTGAGCGTCTAACCGTTCAGCCACTTCTTCTTGCATCATTAGAGTTAAACTAGTGAAATTTAAGTTTGCTTGATTCAAAAAGAAAATAATTGGAGTTGTAATATAGTATGGTAAATTGGCTACAACCTTAATTGGTTTATTTACATCAAGAAAATCTTCAAAATCTGCCGGAAAGTCTGCCTTTAAAATGTCCTTCATCATTAATTTAAAGCGGTCATCAAGTGGGACACCATCTATTTTAGCAGGGAGTTCACTATGTAAAATTTCCGGTAAACTCTCATCAACTTCGTAGGCAAAGACCTTTGCACCAGCAAGCAAGAGCTGCTCCGTCAACGAACCAATTCCTGGTCCAATTTCAATCACCTGATCACCGGGTTGAATTCCAGCTGCCTGAACAATCCCCTTAATTGCATCTAGATCAACTAAAAAGTTTTGTCCTAGGTTCTTCTTCGCCTTAACAAAGTAGCGATTAATAATTGCTTGAGTCCGAACCGCGGAACCAATTGGAATTTCGTTATTCATTTTTTGCCTCCTTAACGGCCTGCTCAAGTTGCTTAAGCGTAATACCAAATGTGCATAACCGGTTGTAAAACTGTTTTGCGTTGCCATAACCGATACGCAAGCTAATTCCTACTTGCTCACGTAATTTACGCGAATTGGGTCCGCTTGATAAACCCAGTTTTTGGTAAGCTTGTTTGCTAATATCACTAGAAGGTGCTTGCTGTTCGTGTAAGTCGCTCAAAGCCTTAACAAGTGCCTGCTTTGATGCGTGCTCAACTCCCAGTGAATTGCCTTTTCCTTTTTTATGAGGATCGCCCTCTTTGCGTGTGATAAAAGCCTGTTTGGCATTAGGGACCGCCTCAGTAACTAATCTGCGGATTCTCTCACCATTAAGATCTGGATCAGTTAAGACAATTATTTCACGTTTTTTCGCCAATTCTTTTAATTCAGTCAAGACCACCGGTGGCACATCAGAACCATTGGTTTCGATTGTCTCGATGCCAGGAAAAAACTGTTTTAGGCGGATCGTATCATCTTTACCTTCTACCACTACAACGGCATTAAATTGTTTTTTAGTTAAGACCATATACCCTCATCGTATTTTCATAAGTTGCCTTGGCAACTTCTTCTAACGGAATGTCTTTCAATTCAGCAATTGCTCTTGCAACGTAATAAACATTGCCAGGTTCATTTTGCTTACCGCGATATGGTTTAGGAGTTAAAAATGGTGCGTCCGTTTCAACTAGTAGCCGATCCATTGGCGTCTTCTTAGCGGCTTCATGAACCTCGGTTGCTTTGGTGAAAGAAACAACACCAGAATATGAAAAGCAGACGTTTAAATCTAAAAACTTTTCAAGCCAAGAAACATCACCGTTAAAACTATGCAAAACTGCCCCGTATTCTAGATTACTGTTCTTCAAAATGTCATAGCAATCGGCAAAGGCATCCCTTGTGTGAATGTCTACGGGCATTTTCAATTCATGTGCAACCTCAATCTGGCGTGCAAATACTTCGCGCTGCTGTTCACGCGGAGATTCATCCCAGTAATAATCAAGGCCGATTTCTCCAACTGCAACAACACCAGGTATTTGCAGTTGTTCAATTAACTCATCTTCAGCCTTTTGGTCGTAATCTTTAGCAACATCGGGACAGTACCCAACCATTGCATAAACCTGCTCAAATCGCTGACTAAGCTCAATTGCACCCCGATTAAACTCTGGATCTTGACCAACACAAATCATTTTATTAACAGCTAATTGGCGTGCGCGATCAAGATAAAATTCTTCTTTACCTTGGAAAGGCCCATCTTGCAAGTGCGTATGATTATCAATTAATTCCATTAACCTAATTCGGCCCCAATTTCATGTTCGTCGCCAACAATTGCTAACTTAACTGTGCCACCTTTTTCGCTTGATAAAAGCATTCCTTGACTTAATTGACCAAGCATTTTACGTGGTTTCAAGTTAGTAACTGCCAAGACTTTTTTATCCAATAACTCGCTAGCATTTGGATAATATTTCCGAATACCACTTAGAATTTGACGTTCATCGCCATTACCAAAATCAAGTTGGAATTTTAATAGTTTACTTGATCCTTGGACAGGCTCAACTGAAAGAATCTTTCCAACTCTAATTTTGACTTTGTCAAAATCATCAATTGAAATTTCTTTTTCTTTGCCTTGTTCACTGCGGCTTTCTTTTTTTGGCTTTGCCTTAGCCATTTCATCCTTAATGTACTTAATTTCGTCTTCTGGTTTCAAACGTGGATAAATTGGCTTAGGATCACTGATAACTTTGACATTCCAAGCAAAATCGCCAAAACCAAGTTGCTTTTGCTCAGAATTATCCCAATCAAGTCCCAATTGTCTAAACATTTCAACGGGAGTTCTAGTCATAATTGGTGCAGTTAATAAGGCAATAGTTCTTAAACTTTCAGCTAAGTTGGACATTACACGCGACAAGTCCTCTTTTTTACCTTCCTTATTTAATTCCCAAGGAGTAGTTTCATCAATGTATTTATTTGCGCGGCTAACTAGTTTCCAAATATCTTCAATTGCTTGGGTAAAGTAAAGTTTATCCATATCTTTTTGATAATTAGCAATTGCTTCAGCGGCAACGCTAGCAAGATCTTGGCCGAACTCATCTTGATCTTTAGCAACTGGAGCCACTTCACCAGTTTGATATTGGTTAATCATTGAAACTGTCCGGTTAAGCAAGTTGCCTAAATCATTTGCTAAATCGTAGTTAACACGTTCAACAAAGTCTTCTGGTGTAAAGACTCCGTCAGAACCAAATGGCAATGCACGCATTAAGTAGTAACGCAAAGCATCTACACCATAACGATTTATGATGGATTCAGGATAAACTGCATTACCCTTAGATTTGGACATTTTACCGTCCTTCATTAGTACCCAGCCGTGACCAATAACGTGCTTAGGTAACGGTAAGTCTAGTGCCATCAACATAATTGGCCAGTAAATTGTGTGGAAACGAACAATTTCCTTACCTACTAGGTGAACATCTGCAGGCCAGTATTTCTTAAAGAGTGAGTCGTCATCTGAACCATAACCTAGTGCAGTAATATAGTTAGACAATGCATCAATCCACACATAAACAACGTGCTTAGGATCACTTGGGACCGGAATTCCCCAGGAGACGGTAGTCCGAGTAACTGATAAATCTTCAAGACCAGGTTTAATGAAGTTATTAACCATTTCTTTTTCACGAGAATGAGGCAAAATAAATTCAGGATGATCTTGGTAGTATTGGTAAAGTCGATCCGCATACTTACTCATCTTAAAGAAGTAGGATGGTTCCTTGACTAGTTGAACCTCATGACCTGATGGTGCCTTACCACCAATCACATTGCCTTCATCGTCCTTATAAACTTCTGCAAGTTGGGATTCAGTGAAATATTCTTCGTCTTCAACTGAATACCAGCCAGTGTATTCGCCAAGATAGATATCACCTTGTTTTAATAGTTGCTCAAAAATTTTCTGGACACCCTTAACGTGTTCTTCATCGGTAGTTCTAATAAACTTATCGTATGAAATATCTAGGCTCTTCCATAGCTTTTTGTATGTTACAACCATATTATCAACAAACTCTTGTGGCTTAATTCCTTGCTTTTCTGCTTTTTGTTCAATCTTTAAGCCGTGTTCGTCAGTACCAGTTAAAAAGAAAGTGTCATAGCCTTGGCTACGCTTGTAACGCGCCATTACATCGGCAGCAATTGTTGTGTATGCATTACCAATGGTTAAGCGGCCGGACGGATAGTAAATTGGGGTTGTAATATAAAAAGTTTTTTTATCAGCCATATTCTGTTCTCCTTAAGATTCGTTTAATTTCATTATATTATACTACATCAATAAAAAAGAGAATTCCTCACGGAGTTCCCTTTTTTAAGATATATTATAAAGATCTGCCTATTTAAATTAAGAACTTTTCATCTTTCATGTAGAAGTGTTTTACAATCATCGTCAACAAGATATAGAGAACTAAAATCACTAAAACAATCCAGATAAAGGAAATTGGCATTGGTCCAAAGCCTAGTTTTTGTGCAAGGAAGGAAAATGGAATCAATGTTCCAATTACCCCTGCGCCAAAAGTAGACAAAGTAACGCTTGGCGATGCGTGCTGGCCAATAAATGGTAAGCGTGGATCACGTAAAGCATGAATAACCATTTCTTGTGTCCAAAGTGATTCAATAAACCAGCCGGTGTGGAATAATGCGATAAATGCAGCTTGTTTAGCTGGACCAATTGCAGTAAAACTGCCACCAACTAAATGTGGACAAATGACGAAGTACAGCAGTGCAAATGTCAAAATATCAAAAACGGATGAAGTTGGTCCGAAGTAGAACATGAATTTTGGCAGCTTTTTCGTTGACCAAGTACGCGGCTCACGCAAGAATTCATCAGACATATCATCAAATGGCAGCGATAGACAGCTAGTTCCATACAGTAAATCTAGTGCTAACAGTTGTAATGGCAGCATTGGTAAGAATGGTAAAAATGAAGAGGCAACCATAATCGACAGGATATTACCGAAGTTGGATGATAAGGTAATCTTAATATACTTCATAGTGTTACCAAAGACCTTACGCCCAATTCTAACACCTGTTTCTAGTACGTTCAGATCTTTGTGTAATAAGATAATGTCAGCTGATTCCTTAGCAATATCAACTGCTGTATCAACTGAGATTGAAACGTCTGCGGCCTTCATTGCAGGGGCATCGTTGATTCCATCCCCCATGTAGCCAACCGTGTGACCGTTGTCTTTCAATAAGTTTATAATGTTGGTTTTGTCTTCTGGAGATAACTTAACAAAAATGTTGCACTCTTCCACCATTTTTGCCAATTCTTCAGGGCTCTTACCTTCTAAGTCTGCACCGGAGTAGACAGTGTCAACATTCAAGCCAACTTGTAAACCAACTGTTCTGGTAACAGCTTCATTATCGCCCGTTAGAATTTTAACGGTAATTCCATCATCCTTGAGTCGTGCAAGGGCAGCCTTAGCACTTTCCTTTGGTGGATCAAGAAAGGCAAGGAAACCGCATAGAATCAAATCACTCTCATCTTTAACAGAGAATTCACCAACGGGTGCTGGATTGCGCTTGTATGCCATCATGATAACCCGCAAGCCATCATCGTTCATATCATTGACTTTGTCCATTACCTTTTTCTTGCGTTCATCAGTAAGTGGCAAAATCTGTCCGTCAACCTCGATCTTAGTGGAAACAGCCATCATTTCCTCGGACGCACCCTTAGTTACCAAAAGGTGTTCACCGTGCTCACGGTCAGAATTTTCCACAACCACGCTCATTCTTCTTCTAGAAAAGTCAAATGGAATTTCGTCAATTTTGTTGTAGTCACGTTGAATTTCATTAATGTCTAGTTCATCACCGGCAGCTTCAATAATTGCCTTATCAATCAAGTTTTTCATTCCTGTTTGATAGTATGAATTCAAATAGCCTAACTCCAAAACATGTTGGTTTTCGTGCAAGTTGAGGTCATAGTGACGCTCTAAAACCACTTTATCTTGAGTTAATGTACCGGTCTTATCAGTACACAGAATGTCAGCTGAACCAAAGTTCTGGATTGAGTTCATCTTCTTAACAATCGTGCCTTTTTTAGACATTTCGATTGAACCCTTAACCAAATTGGTTGTAACAATTACTGGCAACATTTCCGGTGTTAAGCCAACGGCAGTTGCAATTGAAAAGATTAATGCACTAACCCAGTCACCCTTTGTTAAGCCGTTAATAATGAAAACAAGTGGTGCAATAATTGCCGTCATGATAATTAACAGCTTAGAAACATTTTTGATGCCGACATCAAAAGCTGTGTTTTTGACATCATTGTGTGAAATATCGTGGGCTAACTTACCAAACATGGTCCGTTCACCAGTGGCAAAAACCACGCCTAGTCCGGAACCAGAAACAATTGTGGTCCCTTCGTAAAGAACATTAGGGTAGTCGAGGTAATCTCGATCGGCACCAATTTTTGGTTTCTTAGTCGCAATCTTTTCTACTGGATTCGATTCACCGTTTAGTGAACTGGATGAACAGAACAAATCTTTACTATTTAAAAGACGCATATCTGCGGGAACCATGTCGCCTGCAGCCAGTCTGATGATATCGCCAACGACTACTTCGCTGGTATCAATTTCTTGGTCCTTACCGTCTCTGATAATGTCTGTTGTTACAGAAACCATCTTGAGCAGTGAATCGACCGCGTTTGATGACCGGACATTTTGAATAAAACTAGTTACTCCCGAAATAAATACCATGATTAACATGATTAAAACGGTAGTTAAGTCTTTTTCACCTGCTGGTACAAAAATATAATCTGTACATAGTGATAAAGCAGCTAAAACTAATATTACCAGTGTAAACGGTGTAATAAAGGCTTCTACCAAAAAGCGCAATTTTGAATTGTGTTGGGTGGACTCAATTGTATTTGCGCCATACTCCTCACGATTTTTTTCTGCTTGCTCAGTGGATAAGCCTTCACTACTTGCATGTAGTCTAGCTAAAGTTTCAGACCTGCTTTCTTTGGCAATTGCCTTCACCAGTTCTAAATCCTTGTTGCTGGTTGCCTCATTTGGTTTTCTCAGCATCATTCTCACTCCTTTTTTCAAAGAACTCAAACAAACTAAAAAGGGGCCGCCTACATACCGCTGGCGACCCCTTTAAAACAAGGTATCATTAATACTCGTCGTTCAGTTTTAACACTACGTGACGTAAGCTTAGAGCTAGCTATCTGGTTGCCGCCTTATGTCGACGGAAACTATTTGACTCGTTGGCATCTCTGGATGTTTCCGGGCGATAGCATATGTTCACGTAGGAGTCTCACCTAACAGTTTATTTGTTGCTATTTAATTTTCATATTGAGTGTAATATATCAAACTGCGCTAAGTCAAGTTATTTAATTTATTTCTTTAGTTGCATATTAGTTTTGAAGAAATATAATAACCCACCGATTACGAGTACTAGTGCCAAGGCAATCGGTAATGCCAGACGGCGCGGATGCGTGAGCTGCGTACGTTCATCATTTGATAAATCATATTTATCTAGTGCATATTGGTAACGCTGATCAATTGTTGTGGCGCAAGCCCTAAAAACAAACCGCAGGCCCTTATTAAACTCTTTTTTATTGTTGCTACGAAGCTGATCAGATTGTGATCGAATAATGTTGCCCCTAATGTCAGCAGTAAAGGCACTATGCAAATCCTTGCTGGAATAAATCTGAACATTTTTCTTTTTGTCCTTATAGCCCACAACAATAAAAACAGTACGCTTATATTTGCTTAGTTTCTTAGGTGTTAAATGATCAACCCGGTTGACCGTTTTCACAATAATTTTAGGTTGCTCACTAGTTTGTAAATAGCGGTTGTTTTTCTCCTTAATTAACTTGCTAGTTTCTTTTTCTACCAAATTACAGTTATCGTGTAAATCTGGATTTGAAAAAGCGGTCGTTGTCAGAAAAAGACTGATTAGTGCAATAACTGCTACTAGCTTAGTTTTCAGCATCTTCCAATTTACGTGCCAACTGCTCCACGTAATTTCGGTCGATTTTAATTTGCTCATAAGGAACCCCACAATCTTTAAACAGTGCAATTGTTAACGGACTGTCGTGATAGTCAAAATAATAATTAATCTTCTTAACTCCAGCTTGAACCAGCGACTTGGCGCAGTTATAGCATGGAAAATGCGTGACATAGATCTCCGTACCATCAGTTGAGACGCCATTACGAGCGCACTGAATAAGCGAGTTCATTTCGGAGTGAATGGTGCGTACACAATGCCCATCGACCAGTTGGTGGCCAACATCATCGCAGTGTGGTTCATTCGTAACAGAGCCATTATAGCCCGTACCAATTATCCGATTATCCTTAACCAGAACACTACCAACAAGCGCACGATCACAGGTGGAACGTTGGGCAATCACCAACGCCTGCATCATAAAATATTGCTTCCAAGGAATCCGATCACGCATCTTTTTTACCTCTTAAAATAGTTCAGACCGATTGCATCCCTTACCTCACTTAAGGTTTGATTTGCAACCTGGTTGGCTTTTTCCGAGCCTTCGATTAGCATTTCATAAACTTCATCTTGCTTTTGTTCATATTCTGCTCTACGCTCGCGAATTGGTGCCAATTCATTTTCAAGCACTTCATTTAAATAGCGCTTAATTTTGACGTCACCCAAGCCACCTTTTTGGTAATCTTCTTTTAATTGCGCTACCTTATTCTTATCAGGATCGAAAATGTCGAGGTAAGTGAAAACAGTATTGCCTTCAACCTTGCCTGGATCTTCAACGTGAATGTGATCAGGGTCAGTGTACATTGACATGATCTTTTTCTGAACAGTTTCAGAATCATCTGATAGATAAATCGCATTACCTAAAGATTTTGACATTTTGGCGTTACCATCAAGTCCTGGTAAACGACCCTGGCCTTTTTCAGGAAAGTAACCTTCTGGTTCAACCAAAACATCGCAGTTATAAACGCGGTTAAACGTACGAACAATTTCACGTGCCTGCTCAAGCATTGGCTCTTGGTCATCACCAACTGGCACTAGTGTTGCCTTGAACGCCGTAATATCGGCTGCCTGCGAAACTGGGTAGTTCAGAAAGCCAACCGGAATGGAATCATTAAAGTTCTTTTGCTTAATTTCAGCCTTAACTGTTGGATTGCGCTCCAAACGACTCACAGTCACAAGGTCCATATAATATGCTGTCAATTCAAATAGCGCAGAAATTTGGGATTGCACAAAAATAGTTGATTTTTCAGGGTCAATGCCAACAGCCAAATAATCCAATGCAACTTGAATGAGACTATTACGGATTTTTTCGGGATCGCGGGCATTATCAGTTAATGCTTGTGTATCAGCAATCATGATATAAGGCTGATACTCCCCTGAATTTTGTAGCATTACCCGATTTTTTAAGGAACCGATGTAATGCCCAACGTGGAGCTTTCCGGTTGGGCGGTCACCCGTCAAAATAACTTTTTTAGCCATGGTTTTTACCTTTCTGAAAACTTAAAACTTGTTTTAATGTAATAATTATAGTTAATTCTACCAAAAATCAAGCAATGATTAAACATGGAGGCTAAAATGTGCAATCAATTTCAGCTGCCTACCTTAGCAGATATTAAAAAATACTTAGTAAATGACTTAAACCTACCATTAATTGAACCCGATAAAAACTTACCGCAAAATCAGGCAGTTTTTCCAAAAGGGGCTGCTTCAGTGCTGCTATACCAAAATGATCAGCTTCAGCTCCAGGCAAAAGCTTGGGGTTACCCTAGTCCATTTGACCATCAAAAGGTGCTTTTTAACGCACGTGTTGAACGCTTTTTTGAGCAAAAGAAGTCAATGTGGGATTCTTCCTTTGCTAAATATCGGTGCATCATTGTTGCTAGCCAGTTTTTTGAATCCAGTCGTGAAACTTATGTTGCTTCTAACAACCATGAATATCACGAACGCTATTATTTCCAGACTGCCAATGAACCATTAACACTGATTGCCGGTATCTATCAAAAAGACCATTTTTCAATGGTTACCACACAACCGTCAGCAGAATATGCCAAAGTGCACGATCGGATGCCGCTAGTGATCAAACCTAGCGAATTGCGTCAGTGGCTCTTTCAGGACTTTTCATCCCTCGTTGATCGTAGTCACTTTCAGTTTACAAGTGCCAAGCTTCCTCAACGGCAGTAAGTATCTTTTTAAAATAACCTCAACTTCTTCATAAGCTAATTACCAAATCTGTGCTTGGTTTCAAAAAAGAAACATGGTAAACTATTTGAGTAATGCGGGTATAGTTTAATGGTAGAACGTTAGCTTCCCAAGCTGAAGATGCGGGTTCGATTCACGCTATCCGCTTAACAAGAAAAAGGCAACGATGTTTAATCGTTGCCTTTTTGTTTTATGTTATTCTGCTTAAGTCATAATAATTAGAATTACGCTATTTAGGACCGCCAAGTAGATTGGCATCCAAATTGTCTGGGTATGCAGATACGACCATGCAAATATTGCGCCAAAAAGCGCATTAACTAGCAAAAGCGCAATTGAATCTTGCCAGTTTAGCAAACTAAACAAAACGCCCGAAACAATAATACCCAAAACTGCTGTCATTACTGTGTTTTTGCGAAAAGCGTAATTGAACAAGAACCCAGTAATCAAGAATTCCTGTAAAACTGGTATAACCACACCCAACGCCAATAAGAGAAACCAATAGGCTAAAGTCGATTCATGATGCAAATAAGTAATCTGAAAATGATACATTTCTAATTTTCCAGTTGATTGCAACCACGAAACAAAAATGCGTAAAACTGTTATAACAATTGTTGAAGCAATAATTAAGCCAAAGTTATTAAGCCAGGTCCCAGAATAGCTTCTATCGAAAAAGCGTTGCTCACGATTAAACCGATAAATGAAAAATAGCAACACCATCAAAGAAATGGTTATAAACAAAATCAAATCCCAGATGTGAATTGGTGAATTCATCGTAACCAGTTTGAACGCGCCGGCAACCATTAAGTAACCAATTAAATAGAAAATATAGCGTATTAGGTTACCCTGTCTTGATGCTGGTGTATTCACTATCAATTACCCCTATCTCTTTGTGTACCCTACAAATTCCATATTATAGCAAAAAAAGACTACTTTATGAAACACCAGCACCATTTTTCACTTAAGAAAGACTAAACACTAGTCGTAAGCATTACCGCCATTATGTCCACCAACTAAGCTACTACGCTTAATTGCGGTTGCACCATGAAGCAGGCTTGACGCCTTGACTAAGCTTGTAAAACCATATTTTTGTCTTATTTGATCAACTGTTTGATCAATTTTTTTCTTTTTAATCTGTTGACTTGGTTGCACAAAAAAAGTTAATTGTTGGTAATTATCGGGATGCAAGTCGCCACAACTCACGCCTAAGGCACGAACCCTTTCTCCATGCCAGTTTTTGCGAAAAAGGGCAAGCACTTCTGCTGCAATTGCATCATTATCATTAGTTGGACAAACTTTTTGCTGAACGTTAAAGCCTTTTCGTTTGCCCTTAAGCCGATATTTTGAAAAGTTTACCATCAAGCTAATGCATCCCGTCTGCACTCTATGTGATCTAATCCGAGCTGCCACTTGTTCACTAATTTCACGCAAGACAATCTCTATTTCACGCTGATCAGTATAATCTCTTGTCAAAATTTGCGAATTGCCATAGTTTTTCATTTTGGGAAAATACCGTTCTCTAATAATGCTTCGGTCAACACCCCAACTCATTGCAAATAACTGCTCGCCCATTACGCCAAACTCTTTTTTTAGAATTGCAGGATCTGAATGTGCTAGTTCATACATATTATTAATGTTAAGCCGGCGCAAATGTTTTGCTGTGCGTTTGCCAATGCCACAAACTTCTTCCATGTCTTTAATCTGCCAGATAGTATCAGGAACATCAATGTAGTGCCAATAGTCAATCATTGAGTGACGATGCTTAGCTGAGATATCCATTGATAATTTAGCCAATAAGGGATTTTCCCCTATACCACATGTAGTATAGAAACCAAGTTTATTTTTGATTTCGAGCTGTATCTTACGTGCAACTAAATATGGATCATCGCCAAATAGATGCCACGATTTTGTCATGTCAATCATGCTTTCATCAATGGAATAGGGATGAATATCTTCATCAGCCGCAAATTGACGAAAGATTTCAAGTATCTGCGTACTGCGCTTAATATATAAGTTCATATGCGGAGGCACCAAAATTAAGTCAGGTGCCTCTTTTTTGCTAGGAACATCACGAACCCGCATTACATTATTTAGACCATATTTTGCCTTAGCTAAGGGCGAAGCAGCCATGATTAAGCCAGAACCGTAACTTTCCTCATCTTGCTGATGAGACGCAACTGCCAATACCGCCTTCATTGGATTAAGACCTAATTCAATTGCTTCGCAGCTAGCAAAAAACGATTTATTATCAATCATAAACACTACATTATGAGGTTCATAACGATAATCATACATTTTTTACCACTTCCATTCCAAACTCTTGTTTGTATTATAAATTATACAAACGCAAGTTCGGTTAGGCAAGAATTTTTTATTCGACTGCAAGAATTGTCACTTGGTATTCACCCGCAGGGGCTGCCACATTTACTACTGCGCCAGCTTCTTTTTTATTTATTGCCTGGCCCAAAGGTGAGTCAAAGGAAATTTTGCCTTCGGCAATATCAGCTTCCATTCGTCCAACGATCTGATACTTTTCTGTTTCTTCATCATCATCAAAACGAAGCGTTACTGTTTTACCTAAATCAACTTTGCCATCATCGTTCTTCTCAATTACTTCAGCATACTTCAATTGCTTTTCAAGGTAGCGCAAACGACTTTGCAGGTGCCCCAAGTCTCTCTTAGCCTCTGTATACTCGGTATTTTCCGATAAATCACCAAGTGATCGGGCCTCCTGCAAAATTTTGATTCGTCTTGGTCGGTCCTTTTTTAAACGAGCAATTTCCTCTTCAATTTTTTGGTAGCCTGTTGGCGTCATTTTCTGATAATAAACCAAAGTTTTATCTCCTTTTTTATAAAAATTTTCCACAAGTTTTTTCCTTGATATATCAGCATTCTCCTTCATTTTTAGCACTTGATGAAGAAAAGTGCTAAAAATTGTTCACTTTTCGAATAATGGTACTATAATATTAATTGTAAGGAAGAAATGAAAGTCTTCACTTACATATTTAACTAAATTGAAAACAAAAAAATTGAAAGGAAGTTTTAAATTATGGCAAATGATATGATGAATCGTCGTAATGACTTATTTGATGCAATGAATGATTGGTTTGATCTTCCTAGAAAGTTTTTTGACGATACTAATGTTGCCAAATTAATGCAATCAGATGTAATTGAAAACGATAAAGAATATGTGATTAAAGTTGATATGCCAGGAATGGATAAGAGCAATATCAATCTAAGCTACAATAATGGTATTTTAAGCGTTTCAGGCTCAAGAAAATCATTTAAAGATATGTCCAAGGACAACAGCCTTATTCATCGTGAAAGAATCGATGGTCACATTTCTCGTAGCTTTAGATTACCAAATGTAGTTGCAAGTGAGATCAGTGCAAAGTATGATAATGGTGTATTGACTATTACTTTACCAAAACAAAGTTCTGATCAAAGTGATAATTCAATTCAAATTGATTAGCTTATTTATATTTTAATTGCAAGAAGTTCTAGATAAGTTGCCAATACAAATAATTCTCTAAAGTGGGTTCAGCTATTGAACCCACTTTTCTTTTAGATTAAAATAGAAAGTAATTTAAAATTAGATTAAAAAGGAGAATTATCTATGGGACATCAAGTTACTGTCCAGGAACTAGAAAAGTTTACGGACAATTTTAATCAAAACCCTAAAAATCAAGTAGTTGCACGTGCAGCTCAAAAAAGTGGTGTGTTAGCTGCTGCTTACAATGAACGTGTACAAGGTGAACTAACTCGTGTTTTCTCTACAGAATTAGACACAGAAAATGTTACTAATCAGCGTCAATCTGGTCGTTGTTGGGAATTCGCCACACTAAATATTTTGCGCCACAACTTTGGTAAAAGGCATAACTGTAAGAATTTTACTTTCTCACAAAGTTACAACTTCTTCTGGGACAAAATCGAGCGTGCAAACATTTTTTATGACAACATTTTGGACACAGCAGACAAGCCCCTCAACTCACGGACAGTTAGAGCTATTTTAGAAGGTGCCGGTCAAGATGGTGGTCATTTCCACATGGGAGCTGCTTTGATTGAAAAATACGGTGTTGTACCTTCTTATGCAATGCCTGAAAGCTTCAACGCTAATAACACCAGTGCCTTGGGTAAGGCTTTAGGTGACAAGTTGAAGAAAGACGCTTTGGTTTTGCGTAAATTAAAGCAAGAAGGAAAAGACGAAGAAGTCGAAAAAGCACGTGAACAATTTTTAGGTGAAGTTTACCAAATGACAGCAATTGCCGTTGGTGAACCACCAAAGAAATTCGATTTGGAATATCGTGATGACGATAAGAAATATCACTTAGATAAAGACTTAACTCCACTCGAATTTTTGCACAAGTACATGGGCGATGTTGACTTTGATGACTACGTTGTATTAACAAATGCACCTGATCATGAATACAACAAGCTCTATGGCTTACCATTCGCTGACAACGTTGAAGGTGTCTGCCGAATCAAGTTCCTAAACTTGCCAATGGAGTTTTTGGAAACTTACGCAGTTAACCAATTAAAAGACGGCGAAGCTGTTTGGTTTGGTAATGATGTTGGTATACAAAGTGACCGTAAGGCAGGTTACCTTGATAACAATCTATACAAATTCAACGAGTTGTTTGGCGTTGATTTAACAATGTCTAAGGCTGACAGATTACGTACTGGTGCTGGTTCAGCTACTCACGCTATGACGCTAGTTGGTGTTGATGAAGATAACGGTCACATTCGTCAATGGAAAGTTGAAAACTCATGGGGCGAACAAAACGGGGACAAGGGCTTCTTCGTTATGAATAATGACTGGTTCAAGGACTATGTCTACGAAGTTGTCGTACACAAGAAGTACTTAACTTCTGAACAACTTGCCTTGGCAGAAGGCCCAATTACAGATCTTCCTGCTTGGGACTCAATCGCTTAAACTAAAAATAATAAACAAAAAAGAGTGAAGTTCAAAATTATGAACTTCACTCTTTTTTGTTTATTATTTTGCACGCATAAGTAATTCGTCAAACTTCTTGAAGAATAAATCTTTGTCTGCTTTAGTTACTAAAGTTATTTCACGGCCATTTGGATCTTCTTCCATTCGGCCAGCAGCACTTCCCTTAGTGATGACTTTTACCTTACGTTTTTCTGCTGTTAAAACAACTTCAGGATAAAGTGCACTGATAACAGTTAAAATATCCCAAAAGTATAGTTGAGCTGTTTGAATTGGTGGATTAACCAGAAGACTATAAGCTTGACCAGCCAAGTCAACAGCTGGATACTTGCGTAAACCTGCCCAGTGCATCTTCAATTCATTCGTTAGCGGTAGTTCCTCACTACTTTCTAGACCAATGACTTCCATTGGAATATTTGAAGCTAGTACACGCTCAACAGCGTATGGATCCCAGAATGCATTCCATTCTTGTGTGCCATCTGCATTAACTTGGACAACATTTCCGTGACCATCAAGAGAGCCACCCATCCAATAAAGTTTTTCAATTTTTGTTTCAATTTCAGGCGCAGCATCTAGGGCACGAGCCAAGTCAGTCAATGGACCTGTCATAACAACAGTTACAGGCTCAGTAGCATTTTCGAGCTTAGTGACCATGTCTAAGTGGGCAGGTTGGTCTGCTTCCTTAGTAACCATTTTGCCTGATTCATTTAAAATTGGTAATGAATTGAAAGAGTACGATGCTGTGCGCCAAGCTTCAGGAAACTGGTTAACAGCACGTGAATTTGACTTAGCAACTTCTAGCTTATCACCGCGCGTATTAAAACGATCGGTTAACTTACGGCAGACCTCAACTGATGGATCAACATAACCGTCGGCATCGATTGCACCAACACCAAGCAACTTGATTTCTGGTGCTTGTAAAAACAATAGGTATGATACTAAATCATCGATATTACCATCGTGATTGAAATAGAATTCTTTCATTTTTCTCCTTATTTCGACTTAATATAATTTTGACCATCAGCAGCTGGTGCAACTGACTTACCAAAGAACAGAACTAGAATCACAATTGTGATTACATATGGTGCAATCTGCATGTAAACGGATGGAATATGGTTGAAAAATGGTAATTGATTACCAATAATGCTGATACTCTGAGCAAAACCAAAGAACAGTGATGCAAGCATCGCACCAATTGGGTTCCATTTACCAAAAATCATTGCTGCTAAAGCCATGAATCCTTGACCTACAATGGTCGAAATTGAAAAGTTACCGGAAATTGCTTGAGCAAAAACAGCACCACCAATTCCGCCCAAAAAGCCAGAAATCAGAACACCAGCATAGCGCATCCCATAGACATTAACGCCCATGGTGTCGGCTGCTTGTGGGTTTTCACCACAAGCACGTAAACGCAAACCAAAGCGCGTTTTATACAGTACCCACCAAAGGATAATTGAAACGATAATTGCTACCCAAGCAGGAGCAGAAGTGTTCTTAAATAAAATTGGTCCAATGACTGGAATATCAGCAAGACCAGGAAAACTAAAGTAGCCAAAGCTTTGAGTGATATTTTCAGTTTGACCTTTATCATAAATTGCCTTTACCAAAAAGACGCCTAGTGGTGGTGCCATTAAGTTAAGCACAGTACCACTGATTACGTGATCAGCGTGGAAATTAATCGTTGCTACGGCATGCAATAATGAAAATAGCAAGCCAACAACGCCGCCAACTAGTAAACCCAACCATGGTGTCAACTTACCAAAAGTTGAAGCAAAGGTCAGATTGAAAACAACTGAAGAAAAAGCACCCATCGTCATGATACCTTCAAGACCGACGTTAGTAATACCAGAGTTTTCACTATAAACCCCGCCTAGAGCTGTAAAAACTAGTGGCGTAGAGTAAACAAAAGTTGACGAAACCAATAAAGATAATATTCCAACTAAATTCATTACCTTTGTCCTCCTTCAGTTGACGTTGTATTTGCAGTATTAGTGCCGTCTGTCTTTTGTTCAGGCTCTTCAACTGATGCTTTGCGGGACTTAAATAGAAGCCCAATGACATATTGAATTGCCACAAAGAAAATAATTGCCGCAATTACAATCGAAACTATTTCATAAGGAATACCCGCAATTGTTTGCATTCCTAGGCCACCGATTTTCAAAATTGAGAACAAAATGGCTGCCAGCAAGATACCGATTGCAGTTCCGCCACCAAGTAGCGCAACAGACAAACCATCCCAACCAATGTCCAAACTAGTAGTCTGGGTAAAGTAGTTTTGGTAAGTTCCAAGTCCCTGAACAACACCACCTAAGCCAGCAAAGCCACCTGAAAGAAGCATTGAGTAGATAATATTCTTTTTCGTTGACATTCCGGCATAGCGACTCGCATAAGGGTTAGCACCAACTGAGCGAATCTCAAAACCAGTTGTTGTCTTTTTCATTAAGTACCAGTAAATGAAAACACCGATTAAGGCTAAGAAAATACCTGCGTTAATTCTAGAATCGCCAAACATTGAACTCAACCAATCAATTTTCAAACTACCGTTAGCAGTGATTGTCTTGGTTGTGTCAGTATCTATTCTTAACTTGCTAGACATAACTTGTTGCATCAAGTACTGGCATGAATAGAGCACAATGTAGTTCAGCATGATAGTAGTAATAACTTCATTTGTTCCAAATTGTGCACGCAGCCAACCGGCAACACCAGCTACAGCAGCACCGGCAAGGGCACCTGCAATAACTGCTAATGGCAGTAAGATAACTTTTGGCATGTTTGGATTAGCAAGTACAATCCAAATTGAGGTTAACCAACCGGCTTGTGCCTGACCAGGCAAACCAATATTAAAGAAGCCGGCACTTGAAGCAATGGCAAAGCCAATTGCAGTAAAAATAAGCGGCGTCGCTTCACGGATTGTTTCACCAATTCCATTCATGTTGCCTAAAGCACTAGAGAACATTGATGAATATGCTTCAAACGGATTATAGCTCCAGATCAACATAATCAATGCACCAACTAGAAAACCAGCAAAAATAGAAATTAGTGGTACTAAGATTTTTTTCGTTTTTGGTGTTACTTTAAGCAAGAGCGTTGCCTTCTTTCTTAATGCCAGTCATTAACAAGCCTAATTCTTCATCGCTTGTTTCTTCCGGCTTAACTTCACCAGAAATGTCGCCATCATGAAGAACAATAATTCGATCAGACAATTGCATAATTTCATCTAATTCATAGGAAATTAGCAAAATTGCTTTTCCTTTTGCCCGTTCAAGCAAGAGTTGCTGGTGGATATATTCGATTGCACCAACATCAAGGCCACGAGTAGGCTGAAAGGCAATAATCAAATCACTGTCGAGATCTAATTCACGTGCAATAATTACCTTTTGTTGATTACCACCTGATAAGTCACTTACTGGCAAACTGCTGCCAGTTGTTCTAATATCGAACTTTTTAATCAACTCATCGGCATGTTGATGAATTAAGTCATAGTGCATTACATGATGACTTGAATACGGTTGATGATAGTAATTCTGTAACGCCAGATTATCCGAGATTGAAAATGGCAAAATTAAACCATATTTTTGCCGATCAGAAGGAATGTACGAAACACCCTTTTCAGTGATTTTTCGTACCTTTTGATTGGTCATATCTTCATCATTAATACTTATCTTGCCGGAATCAACATGTTGCATCCCTGTCAAAGCTCGTACTAATTCGTCTTGTCCGTTGCCGTCAATACCGGCAACACCCAAAATTTCACCAGCACGCAGATTAAATGACAATCCCTTTAATGCTAGAATACCTTGCTTGTTCTTAACCTTAAGGTCACTAACTTTAAGTGTAGTTTTCCCTACTTCAGCACTAGGCTTATCTAGCTTCATGTTAACGTGACGGCCGACCATTAATTCAGCTAAGCGGTTATTAGTTACATCGCTAACATCAAAAGTACCAACACTCTTACCTGCACGGATAACCGTAACCCGATCTGCAGCACGTTTGATTTCTTCAAGCTTATGCGTAATCAGAATGATTGACTTACCTTCTTTAGCCAGCTCTTTAATAATTTGAATAAATTCCGTAATTTCTTGCGGGGTCAAAACAGCAGTTGGTTCATCAAAAATCATGATATCAGCACCACGGTAGAGCACCTTAAGGATTTCTACTCGTTGTTGCTGTGCAACCGTAATTTCACTAACCTTCTTTTTAGGGTCAATGTTCAAATTATAGCGTTGCGATAACTCCTCAATTTGTTGTTGCGCTTTTTTAAAATCTAGCTTTGGTCCCTTAGTGGTTTCATGACCTAAAATAATATTTTCTAAAACCGTGAATGATTCCATCAACATAAAGTGCTGGTGAACCATTCCAATTCCTAAGTTCTTGGCAACAGTTGGATTTTTAATTTCAACTTTTTGACCACGAACATCAATTTCACCAGAAGTTGGCATTAGCAAACCAGACAAAATACTCATCAAGGTTGACTTGCCAGCACCATTTTCACCAAGAAGAGCTAAGATTTCTCCTTTGCGCAAAGTTAGATTAATGTCATTATTTGCTTTAAAGCCATTAAAATCTTTGACAATATGCTTCATCTCGATTACATTCGTCGTATTTTCCATTTTGCTTATATTTCTTTCTATAAAAAACTCTTTGTATATTAAAACACAAAGAGTTTCCTATTACTTGATTATTTGCTATTAATCTCCAGCTACAGTAGTTTTACCAGCTAAGATATCAGCTCTAGCTTTCTGAACTGCACTCCAAGCTTTTGATGATAAATTACCCTTTGTAACTGAAACACCGTTACCCTTTAAAGAATAAACAAGGTGCTTGCCACCAGGGAACTTACCCTTAACCGCATCATCTGCTAAAGATTTAGTTGCAACGTCCAAGCCTTTTAAAACAGAAGTTAAAGTAAAGTTGTCTTTTTTGCCATCTTTGTCTTTATACTGTCCCATGTTTTCTTGGTCAACGTCGACACCAACTACCCAAACTTTTTGACTAGCAGCATGTGCTTGGTTGTGAGCTTTAGCTTCTTGGAAAACACCGTTACCAGCTGAACCAGCAGCTTGGAAGATAACATCGCACTTGTTTGCATACATCGATTGTGCCATTGATTTAGCTTTATCTGTTGAGGTAAAGTTACCAACATATTGTCCATCAACTGTTATCTTCTTGTGCATTGCCTTAGCGGCATCTGCAACACCTTGTTTAAAGCCGTTTTCAAAGCTTTCAATAATGGTTGACTTAGCCCCACCAACAAAACCGACTTTGTTAGTTTTAGTTGAGTAAGCAGCAGCTACACCACCAAGGTATGAAGCTTGGTTACTCTTAAAAGTTACCGAAGCAACATTCTTTTGTCCGGTGATTACATCATCGACAATTACAAAATTCTTCTTTGGATTTTTCTTGGCAGCTTCGCTAACCGAATCTTTTAATAAGTAGCCAATACCAAAAATAGTTTTGTAGCCTGATTTAGCCGCTTGGTTAAAGTTAGGCGTATAGTCTGTTGCGCTGTTTGACTGGAAGTATTGATAGCCACTTCCCTTTTTAAGACCTTGTTCTTTACCATAAGCTTTAAAGCCTTCCCAGGCAGCTTGGTTGAAAGATTGATCGTTTACGCCGTTGCTATCAGTAATTAAGGCAATGCTATTCTTTTTACTTTCACCGGTTGAATTCTGTTTCTTTCCAGAACAACCGCTCATTAATAAAGTAATTGAAGCAGCCACAGTTCCTAATGACAAAAGTCTCGCAAGTTTTTTACCCATTATTAGTTTTTATCCTCCACAAAAATACGAACTTTCCATCTATTACTTTATTATAAAATACGTAAAAAGACAAGATTAATCTATTCGACTTTGCATATAAAAACTTTTGTTATTCTAAAATCGAACTATTTTGAAGGGTGAATTGGAACTTTGATTTCACCGTCAATAATTTGTTGACGTGCGTCACGTGAGTATTTCCAAGCCTTGTCTTCGATATGACCTCGTGTAATGGAAACACCGTTTGTCTTCAAACCGTAAACTAATTCTTTACCGCCAGGGAACTTACCGTTATATGCACGGTTAGCAATATCGTGAGTAGCAACATTAACACCAGTGATTACTGAAGTTAATACAAAGTTGTCTTTCTTGCTATCCTTACTCTTGTAATTACCTAAATATGATTGGTCAACATCAACGCCGATAACCCAAACTTTCTTATCAGCAGGACGGTTTTGGTTGATTGCCTTAGCTTCTTGGAAGAGACCATTACCAGCTAAACCAGAAGCGTGGAAGATAATGTCAGCTTTTTTAGCGTACATTGATTGTGCGATAGCTTTTTCCTTGTCAGCACTTGTAAAGTTACCAACATATTGATTTAGAAGTGTAACCTTCTTATTTAACTTCTTAGCTTGATCGTTAACACCTTTAGTAAAGCCAGCGTCAAACAAATCAATAATGTTACCGTGAGCTCCACCGATGAAACCAATGACACCTGTCTTAGTTTGAGTTGCTGCTGCAACACCGGCTAAGTACGAAGCTTGCTCACTCTTGAAGTTAGCTGAAGCAACGTTCTTTTGACCTTTGATTACTTCATCAACGATAACAAAGTTCTTCTTAGGGTCCTTCTTAGCTGCTGCACTAACAGCATCTTTCAGACTATAACCAATACCAAAAATTGTTTGGTATCCTGCTTTGCTAGCTTGGTCAAAGTTTGGCTCAAAGTCAGCTGCACTACTCGATTGGAAGTACTGATAGCCGTTCTTACCACGCTTTAAGTTATGGTCTTTACCGTATGCCTTAAAGCCACGCCAAGCGGATTGGTTAAATGAATTATCATTAACACCCGCAGTATCAGTAATCAACGCGATTGAATGCTTTGCGCTATCAGTTGAGTTACCGCTTCCCCCCTGCTTTTTACCCGAACATGCAGTAAGTGCAACACCAGCCGCAAATGTTACGGTAGCAAAGGATAGGATTTTCTTGATTTTAGTCTTCATAGTTATGTATGTCCCCCATATAATTTCTAGTACTAGAATATCAATATTTAGTATTAATATCAATATTTAGTATTCACGTTAAAATCTTAATACAACATAGAGTGTTGATGTGACAACATTTTTTGATTTTGCCAAATTAGCGCTTGGCTCTTAAACCATCGAGCTTTGTATATACCAAGAAAAAATTTCAACTTTTTTACTTGTGTTATGTTTATTAAAACTAGCTTTTGAAAAAATGAGCTTTTAAGTTGTTCGCTATTAAAATAAATTAATGCACGCTAAAATGAATAATATAATGCGTAAACAAATACCATCCGGCTAAACCGCATGGTTTTAGTAATTTATTAGTACGGAGTGATTAAAGTGTTACATCGAGCAGTTTTCCAATCTAAATTAGGTGACTTGATCTTACTTAGTGATGAGGAAGCCTTAATAGGCCTATGGTTTGCAGATCAAAAATTTTTCGGTGCAAATTATCAGTTGGATCAAGCAGATGATGTTCAAAATATCCCACTTAAACTAACTCTTCGCTGGCTCAATGACTACTTTGCTGGTTTGAAGCCTGACCCTTTTGCCATTTTAATTAGACCAGAAGTCACAACATTTAGAAAAGCAGTTTATCATGAATTGCAAAAAATCCCTTATGGAGAAATAACCACTTACGGTGAGCTCTCTGACAAACTACAAGCAAAACAAGCAGTCAAAACCAATAAAGCACGCGCAGTTGGTGGTGCAGTTGGACATAACCCAATCACACTAATCGTTCCGTGTCATCGCGTAATTGGTAGTGACGGTTCACTAACTGGGTACGCTGGTGGAATTGAACGTAAAAAGGCTTTACTACAGTTAGAACGGCAGAATTAATTAAACATTCCACTCATCCATAAATTCTTGAACAAAAGCACGCATGAAATCAGTTCGTTTGTGTGCTTCTTTTTTGCCACCATCAGTATTCATTAAATCTTCTAATTGAAACAGCTTTTCATAAAAGTGATTAATGGTGGTTTCGGTGTGTTCGCGATATTGATCATGGCTAACCAGTTTTTCAGGCTTAATCTTTGGATCATAAATCACATTACCGTGAGCACCGCCATAGGTAAATGCGCGTGCAATTCCCATTGCACCCAAGCTCTCAATGCGATCAGCATCTTGAACATATTCACCGGAAACTGGTAATTGATAATGGTGTTCAATATTTTGTGAAAACGACATATGTTGAATGGTAAAAAGAATATCCTTTACTTCAAGCTCACTAAAGCCAGCCTGTGGCAGCAAGTGCTTAATTTGCTCGACAACTTGCTCAGGATCCGCACAGATCTTTTCATCAATCGTATCGTGTAAATACCCTGCTGTCTGGATAATCGCCACCATGCGGCTGTCTGCGTGTGCATCAGGATTATCCTGTAAATATAATTGGCTTGCTAAGTGGGCCACACGCTGACCATGATAAAAATCGTGACCCGTTTTTTCACCTTCTAATTGCTTTTGAACAAAATCGATTACCTTTGTTATTTCCATTTTAATCACTCCTTTTTTAGTCTTAAGCCGCTTCCCAGATTTGAACTGAGGACCTCCTCCTTACCACGGCGGTGCTCTACCTCCTGAGCTAAAGCGGCAAATTAATTTTAACAAAAAAGCACCCACCTTAGTTAGTGGATGCTAAATTTAATTATTTACTGTACGAACTTAACTGCTGTACCGTATGCAACTACTGACTGCATGTCACCGCCAATTGTACCTGAGTCAAAACGCATCATCACGATTGCATCGGCACCTTTTTCTTCAGCTTCTTGACGTAAGCGTTCAAGAGCTTGCTCACGAGATGTTTGCAACATCTTAGTGTAACTACGGATTTCTCCACCCACCATTGATTTTAAGCCAGCGCCAAAATCTTTAAAAGCATTTTTAGATTGAGTGGTTAAGCCAAAAACTTCACCAATAATCTCATACTCTTTACCAGGAATATTTTCCGTAGTAGTAACTAATATTTCAGACATTTCTTTTCCTCCTAAAACGGGGTAATTTATAGCAATAAATAATTATTGCCTTAAATAGATTATGAATTATAGCCTGATATTTTGTCAAATATTGCTTAAAAGTATCATATTATTTGATAGATTCTAAAAGCTGTTTAGCAATTTCTGGTGGCATTAAATTAATTGTAGTGAGATCTTTTAAGCCAACCCAAGCCGGCTCGTAAATATTTTTAGTGCTCGAGCGTTTTTTTCTTCCCCACTAATTTGAGGTGCTTTAGTTTGCCCAGTTTGGGTTAAAAAGAATACCTCATCGTCAATTTCAATCAATTGCTTAAGCTTTTCCGGTAACAACTTAATTTTCAGTTCTTCATTGATTTCTCTAATTGTGGTTTCAATCGGTGTTTCCCAGTTTTTTGTGCCACTACCAGGTATGACCCAATAGTCGCGCTCATTTTTTAGCCTGTGAATTAATAAAACAGCTTTTAATTCTGGATTATATACGACAACTCGTGCTCTCATTTTTAGCCCTCCTTATTTTAAAGCTCTACTATTTGACATCTACTTTTCACTTCATAACAAAAAAGTCTGATACATAAAGTATCAGACTTTTATACATATAACTAGTCTTTGATATTAATCAAAGTGTATTTTCTCTTTCCTTTACGGACAATCACATACTTACCATCAAATGCTCTTGATGGATCAACTTCAAAATCAACTGATTGTTCACGGTCACCATTAATGTAAATTGCACCGTTTTCAACGTCTTCACGTGCTTGACGCTTAGATGATTCGATTTTGGTATCAACTAAAAAGTCAACAATATTCTTAGCAGCCGATCCTGATTCTGCAGTTGGTGCGCTCTTTAATCCCTGCTCAATTTGCGTAACAGTTAAGTCTTTGACATTACCAGAGAATAGAGAGTCTGTGATCATTTCTGCTTCAGCCAACCCCTCTTCACCGTGAACAAACTTGGTTACTTCCTTGGCTAAAGTCTTCTGCGCTGTTCTCTTCCATGGCTCAGTCTTAACTTGTTCTGCTAACTCATCAATTTCTTCATGACTTAGGAAAGTAAAGTACTTCAGGTACTTAACTACATCACGGTCGTCTTGATTAATCCAGAATTGGTAGAACTCGTAAGGACTGGTCTTTTCTGGATCAAGCCAAATTGCGCCACCAGCTGATTTACCAAATTTAGTTCCATCAGCTTTAAGCATTAAGGGAATAGTCAAACCAAATGCTTCGCGGTCAGATCCCATCAACTTATGAATAAGGTCAATCCCTGCTGTAATGTTGCCCCACTGATCACTACCACCGATTTGCATCTGTACACCGTGGTTTTTATTTAATTGGTAAAAATCAATTGCTTGCAAAATCTGGTATGAAAATTCAGTAAATGAAATCCCATTTTCCAAGCGACTGGCAACAACATCCTTGTTAATCATGTTGTTTACTTGGAAATGTTTACCGTAATCACGTAAGAAGTCGATTAAGCTTAGCTTGTCTAGCCATTCTGCATTGTTAACAATTTCAAAGTTATCAGTACCAAACAGCTTCTCCATTTGTTTAGTCAAAGCAATTTCATTTTGATGAAGCTTTTCAGCATCAAGTAAAACTCTTTCGGTACTACGACCTGATGGGTCCCCAATTGTACCAGTACCACCACCAATAACAATTACTGGATGGTAACCAGCTAATTGGAATCTCTTTAAAATCATAAAGGGGATTAGGTGGCCAATGTGAAGTGAATCACCAGTTGGATCAGTGCCACAATAGAGTGCTAAGTCATCATGTTCTTCTAAGTACTTAGCTAATCCTTCTGCATCTGTCTGCTGGTTAATTGCTCCACGCCATTTTAAATCTTCTAAAATATCAAAGTTTGCCATCTTTTTCCTCCAATAAAAAAGTCCCCGGATTTCCTAAGAAATCCAGGGACGACTAAATTACTTTTTTAGCCGTGGTACCACCCACGTTTGCGCTTGTTAGCGCCTCAGGTTCGGTTTTTAGCGGAACCACCCGATATGTATTTCGCGAAACTTCAGCCTGCCTAGCTTACACCAACCGCTAGTTCTCTGAGCACTGAACTGAAGCGCTACTTAAAATATCTAAATGAATAATACTCATTTTTTTCTAATAAGTCAATACCAGATACTACTTATAGAAGCCCTTAATTTGTAAACCATAAGCTTTACCAGCAGTCATATCATATTGGATAGTTTCGTAATCAGCCAAGAGATCTTGTTGTTCCTTGGTTAAGTACTGAGGTTCAATTACTTGTCCCTTACGTCCAATTAATTCATAACCCTTATCACCCTTAAAGTTAATTGTAATTGCAGGCAATTTCTTATGAACTTCAGTAAGGAGTGCTTGGTATGGTGTAACCTTTGAATCAGTCTGCTCAAGCATCATCGCAATAAAGTCACTTGAACTTACGAAATTGTTAGCTTTACGTGGTAAATGCGTTTTGGCACCATGTTCACGAGCATACTTATTCGAGTAAATGAAGTAACGAGTTGAGTGCATCTCAACTGGATACTTGGCAGTGTAACTCTGTGAAATAATACTTGGATAGTGGTCACCGTAGAAGACTAGCGTGATTGGCTTCTTGATCTTATCAATTTGTCCAATAAATTGTTTAACTGCCTTATCAGTGTATTGCGTTCCCTTAACATATGTCGCCATTTGCTCACGAATTGCTGGCGTATTGAATAAATCACCCGAGATTTTACCCATATATTCGTTATGTGGATACCAATTGTTGTATGGCATGTGGTTCTGAATCGAAATTAGATTAATAAACTGACCATCTTTACGCGAATTGATTTGCTGCAGTCCATTAGCATAAGTAGTAAAGTCGGAGTTATAGCCACTCTTGCCAAGTTTCTTTTGATCAATAACTTTATACTTCGAACCAGTGTAGACAAACTTATCAAACTTAAAGCGACGATAGTCTTCACGTCTAGAGTAGTATGTCCCAATAAATGGGTGAATAGCTGACTTATAATCAAAGTTCATCCCGATTGTTGGATAGAAGTTATAGTTAGGAACAACCTGAACGTATGGCGTTAAAGTAGACTTAAACAATCCCATGTTCAAACCAGTCAAGGTTTCCCATTCCATGTTAGCCGTACCACCACCGTAGCCGGCACTAAGCATTGTACCGTATGAAGAACGTGACTTCATTGATTCAATAAACTTAACTGGATTTGGTGCGGACTGCTCTATCTTAATAGTTGGAAAAGTATTCGGATCAGCAAAACTTTCACTTAAGTTAAAGACAATCGTTTGATCACTAAGTTTATTCTTTCTGTTCTTATTGATCTTGTTAGCAACTTTAGCGTACTTATCATTCAACTGTTTGATAGTCGAAGCAGAGTAACCTGTTGCTGGCTGATCCATAATTTGCAAGTCAATATAGTTTAAGAAATTCAGAACTGGTCCGTTAACCTGGATATCACGTTCTGGGTTTCTAAACCGTTGTCTATTATCAAATCCACGATTAATGTGGTAAATAACTCCACCATCATGGTTAAAGCGAAATGGTGTCATGAATAGCGCTAAACTCAATAGTGCCCAAATACCACGTTTTTTCCATGAGCCGCGTTTCTTAATTGGAAACTTGATTTCCAAAAAGATATCCAGCGCAATCACGATTACAATTGCAACTAGAATAGCAATAACTGTTGTTTTACCAATCATTGGCAAAAGCGTCTTCCAGTTAACAATCTCACTGATTTCAGTTGGGTAAATTGGTTCACCACGAAGAAGCAGTTTAATCTTGTTGGCAATGGCCCAACCGATTCCAATTAGGCTGACTAGCACATTGGATGTCCAATAACGTGTAGTCACAAAGTAGAAAATTGAAAACAGTGCATCAAGAAAGATTGTTGTTAAAATCATGGCAAAGAACTTGGTGCCAAGTAAGTAAACAATTGCATTGATTGTCGCTGCCGTACTGATTTGGATTCTTAAGTTATCAGATTCAATTAAAAATGAACCGAAACTCAAAATATAGAACCAAGCCCATGTGAGAAGGTTAACCCTGTTGGTGACAATGAATTTAACAACTTTTGCCCAGACCTTCTCACAAATTTTCGCTAAATTAGTTTCATGATCTAAGTACTTAATAATCTTAGTAACTGGCTTAAATTTGAATAGATACCGCTCAAGCACCATATCCCAAATTGCAGCAGCAAGCAGCATGACAACAATCATGATTAGCTTGTTAGCAACAGATGAGCCAGTGAAACGGAAATCGTTCATGAATCTAGTCGAAATTGGCGCATCCATGAACATGATTACTGGGATAAAGTATCGAATTTGCTTCTCATTGAAGGTCATAATAACCTTTTTGAACAATAAGAATGCTGCTAAGACCATCAGGAGCATAAATGGTGAAGATGGATTGTTCAAAAATTCTCTGTTCCAGTCACCACCACCGTTGCCGGAAATGATTTGTGACCAATAGACAGCATCAAAACCAGAAACACCGATTACAACAACAAAGAATGAAACAATTCCGCTAAATAAAGCTAGACCAAAGAGCTTACCTTTTACCTTAACGCCAGCTAAAAACATCCCCCACGCAAAGAACAAAACAAGGTATAAACCATAGAGTGAATATTGGAAGGATAAGTTTCCGGCACTCAAGGCAAAGCCAAGAAGACTTAATAAGCTAAGTACTAGTAAGTTTTGCTTTTTAGTCAGCTTATGTTGTAAGTCATAAATCCGTGGTTGTGCCAGTAAACTGAAAAACAAGCCAGAAAACAAAACCGAGGTACTGGTAATAATTGGGAACAACATCCCCCAAACACGCCACATATTAAAGCGTGCTGGTACCTTAATGAAAAATAGGATGTAATAAACAACTAGCGTAACAAAAGCCATCAGCCAGTACTTAAAGCTTTCACTCACTCTCTGCTTTTTCCTGCTATAAACTGCACCAAAAACCATTGGTACAATCATCATTGTTGCGTTATGCATCATGTTAGGCATAAAACGCACGAATGAGTAATGCGCTCTCGCAGCAACGCCCTTCAAACTATACATTTGAATTAACATAAAGAGAGTTGCTACTAATATGCAAATCGCCTGCACGACTTTTAACGATTTTTTATTTTTATTCATGTTGCTAGTATCTGTCCTCACTAAAAAATGATGCTATCAATCACTGCATTTTTATACCCAGTTTTTTCTTAATTGAGTATAAAATATCTACTTTTTTTCCTTTTCCAGTAAAAAAGTCCCGTAAATCATATCTAAATTTAAAAGTCATGATCAAGGTAATAATTAATAATACAATGCCAGCTTCTCTGAGTTTAGTCAATTCGTATAGACTAAATAATAAAATAAAAACTAACGGCGGAACCGTTAAGTTTTTAAGAATAATAGTCAAAATAAGTGCAATTAAAAGCGTTACTGCCGCAGCTTTAACATCATAAATAGCCGCTAAAATGACAGCAACTGTCACTCCTTTGCCACCTCGAAAATGATCCCAAAAAGGAAAACAGTGTCCTAAAATTAGCCCTAAACCTGCATAGGTCAACATTACCTTTTTTCCTAAAAAATAGTGTACAAGTAGTAAGCAAATTAGTGTTTTTAAAATATCACCAATGCAAGTAATTATACCCCATTTTTTACCAAAAACGGCACCAACGTTAGCAGTTCCCGGGTTCCCAGATCCAACTTTAGTCGGGTCTTGATGTAGCCAGAAACGACCCACTAGCATGGCAAATAAAATACATCCGAATGCATAGCCGATTAAAACGGCAAGCAGTCTCGTCATTAATCGTCACCTTCTTTTATTATTGTCCTTCATAATCACTAAAGATATTATAGTCCTGCGTTGCAAGATTAGTGAAATCAAAGCCGAGTTCCTTATTTCGCTTGTTTTGGTAAGTTTCATTATTATCAACCTTTTTGGGACTTAAGCCTAATTCAGCCCGAAGATAGTCAGAAATTCGTTGAAGCTCTTCAGTTGACTGAACTTGATAAGATGCACCATCAACCATTGCGTTATGCCCATGAAGATAGTCATTTTTAACATTCTTAGTCGAGCTGCGGTAATTAAAGGCAATCTCCTTCAATGAATCAAATGGTAAATTAGTTTTAACATTGCCAGAAATTGAAGTTAGAACCGAATCAAGCTGTGTCAATGTGTTTAATGAAACGGCCTTTTTAATAAGCGTCGTAATGACCTGTCTTTGCCGTTCCTGACGGCCATAGTCACCCTCAGGATCGTCGTAGCGCATCCGTGAATATGCAAGGGCACCGCCGCCACCCATATGAGTCAGCTGTCCTTTCTTGAAAACATAACCACCATATTCAAAGCTAAGCGTAGGTCTGACATTTATTCCACCTACATAGCGAATAAGACGCATGATACCTTTCATATTAACTAGGGCATAATATTTAATCGGTACGTTAACAAGTTCAGAGACACTGTCCATTGCCATCTTAGCACCACCTATTGGATAGGCCGCATTGATTTTTTCGACTTGGAACTGCTCAGCACCAACCATTTGCGCCATTGTATCGCGGGGAACAGACACTAGTGAGTAGCGCTTTTTTTGTGGATTAACAACTGCAATGATAAGCGTATCAGTATTGCCAATCTTTTCCTTACGGTCAAGTGCTCCAGTATCGGTACCCATTAGTAAGACGGCAAACTTTTTCTTACCATTAAATTCGCCGTTTTTTACTTGAACATGCGTATTATTATCATAGGTATTGTCTACCGCATTCTTAGTTTTAAAATAAACGTAAGACGAGTATGCAGCAACACCAGCAGCTATGAGAAAGATAAGTCCACATAGCCATGCTATCAATTTCTTCTTTTTGTTGTAATCTTTTACATGTATTTCTACCCGACTCTTGTCCGGATGATTATGATTGTGATCCATATTCTTTTACTTACCTAATTTAAATACAATGAACACATTATAACAAAAAAACAAACCATCTGCGGTTTGTCTATATTATCTTATTAAAATCATTAATTATCTAGCTTAACGTCAAAGTTAGCGTGAATTCTTCATCACTATCACCTTCAAGTGTTGCTTTATCAAGTAAAGCAACAACTTGCTGGTCTTTAACATCTAAGTCAAAACTTGATGAGGCAAGTTTTAATTTAACTTCATCATTACTTAACTCAATCTCATTCACATTTCTATTTTTAACCCAGCCCTCAATAATCGGCAATGTGAACATCACTGTGAAAGGCATTTCTTTATGTGAATTATTTTTGAGATAATACTTAATATCGATCCGGTTGCCTTCAAGAATATAGGTTAAGATCACTTCAAAATGATACGGAAACTTTTTATAGCTTTCACCATCATCAATTAAGGCCAAACTGACCCGCGAGTCTCCCTTATCTACAACTGTCCAAGGTAAGAGCTTCGCCCAATTTTCACCTTGGCCGTCACCTAAAAAGGTAACTCCTAATTTCTTTTGCATGTCGCCATCTTTGAAATAATCAATTTGATCATGTTGAGATACAAAGTTAACTAATTTTGCATCCTTTTCATCGACAGCAGCACGCAAAATAGAACTTTCTATTGTTTGCATAGCTTACTCCAAACTTTCTCCCTTATAGAAAATAGCATGTAACTGACACTAATGTCAATTCGAGCTTAGAATCCCGCTTTTAGCTAAGTTTAACTGAGAAATTCATTGTGCAAGGATTATACTACAAAACTAATATCAGTTATATTAAAAAGATCGGTTAAGCTTTTACTGCAAGCGCTCAATCACCTTTATCAACTGATTTTTTTAAAAAATCAGCCTAAATTATTAGCAAATTTCGTTATAATATACTATAATACTATTGTTCCCGAGAATATAATTAGTTTTTGGAACAAGTTAATAAGAAAGAGCACCTCAAGCAACTGGGGTGCTTTTTTGTTATATCTCGTAATTCATCCGATCGTGAGATGCTTCTGTCAAATCTGCGGAAACTGGTGCAACAAAGGATCCATCATCAGGAAGCTCTATTTCACTTGCTTTACTGCACTTCGGCAAATCTGCTTTATTGTACAGTCTGCTTGCCAAAGTATCAGCAGCCATCTTCATCGCTTCTCGAAGACCTTCACCTTCTGTGATACCACCTTTGATATCTGGAAAGTGAATCACATATACATCATTTTCTAGTGGCTTAAAAACTGCTGGATACGTAACAATTCGATGATCCATTTACCCAACCTCCCTATTGTTTAGTTGTAGTTCATAGCTTTTCCTTTAATACCATCATATACCCAAAAACGGCGAAATAAGAAAAAATTATGAAATTTTTATTTATTCTTTTGTTTTATATTGGCCGCTTTTCTCAATTAGAACATTGTTAAATAAGGCCTTCACAATGTTCTTTTGCTTAATGTACAAAGAAAAACGTTATTGCTAACAATGCAATAACGTTTTTTAGTTTTATTTTAATAATAGATCACTTAGCTGCTTTTTCGTCTTTTTTAAATAGACGCCAGCCACTTAAAACAACAGTTATTAAACAAATAATCATTGAAATAATAAATACAACATGCATACCGTAAATAAAAATTTCCGGTTGCTTAGGTAGGTATTCAGTCACACGTGCTCCTTTTGCATGACTCATTGCCGCAAACAAGATTGTTGTTGCACTCGAAATACCAATTACCATCCCGAGGTTACGTGAAAGCGAGTTAATACTTCCAGCAACCCCAAGATTCTTTTGTTCTACTGAACTCATTACTAACGAGTTGTTTGGTGAACTGAAAATACCACTACCAAGTCCCATAATTGCGATACTAATAATAAATAGCCAGATTGATGAGTGCAAATTGCATAGCGAGTATCCAATTTGACTAACTAGTAATAATACTAAACCAATAAAAGTAATCAATTTTGGTCCAATTTTATCTGAAAGTGTACCCGCAACTGGAGCAGCAAATAATTGAACTACAGGTAAAATCATTAAGATAATACCAGCTTGACTTGGTGCCAAGTGTAACGCATTTTCTAAATAGAATGGCGTTACCACATTAAAGAAAAAGTTTGTAATAAAAATTAACAATGCACACAACAAACTAACTGAAAAGTCTGGATTCTTGAACAAATTGAATTGTAATAATGGATTGGTTGTATGATTTTCAGTATAGACAAACCAAATGAAACTAATTAGTCCAATTATTAACATTGTTAAAACTGGTACAGAAGTAAAACCTAATTGTTGACCTAAGAAGATTCCACCAAATAAAGTAATCATCCCTAGTGCAAAGCCAAATGAGCCCTTCTTATCCAATACTGCATTGGTAAAAGTAATATCTTTTGGTAGGAAGATTGCGCCAATAATTGCAGCAATAATGCCAACAGGAACATTCAACCAGAAAATGTATGACCATGACAGGTGACTCAAAATTAGGCCACCCAAGCCAGGACCAGCAATTGAACCTAAGGCAACAAATGAACCAATTGTTCCTAGCGCTTTCCCACGTTCAGTTGATGGGAAAATTTCAGTAATAATTCCATTATTGGTTGCCATTGTCATTGCGGCACCAAACGCCTGAATTGCACGTGAAACTAACAAAAATACCAGATTAACTCTAAATCCCGATAAAAGTGAACCAGCAATAAAGAAGATAGCACCTAGACGGAAGATTTTAATTTTCCCGTGAAGATCACTCAATTTACCGAAGAATAAAATAAAACTACAAACAACAATTAAATATAATGAAACAACCCATTCGGACTGACTCATCGAAATGTTCAAATTTTTACTAATAACTGGTAAAGCGATATTAACAATCGTTCCATCTAAAGTTGACATAAAGGTAAATAACCCGACTGCCACTAAGATCCACCATCTATTTTTTTGCACTTTTTCGTCAGTCTGATAACTCAAAGCTTGTGTCATTTTTACAGATCCTCTCAATTTTTGGAATTTAGTTAGGTACCTTAATTAGTTAAATTATACTCCTATTTTCTTTTGTGCCAAGTAGAAAAATAAGTCAACTTCACTTTTTGTGTAAACGTTTAAAATAGCGCTACTGGTCCTTACTTGCCTATGTGCCTGATGAAGCAACCAGAGTTAAAAACTAAGGCTGTTGGCGAAACAACTTAACTTATATATACCAAAACCTGGATGTAAGCTTAAAGCATCCAGGTTTTCATTACCGAGATTTATCATCTTTGTAAACCCAAACATTTGTATTACAATTAAACTAACCTAATTAAAGAAAGAAGATAGCAATCATGTGGATTATTAAAATTAAAACAGCGAATATTAAATAAACAAACTAAAGATTTACGTAGAAAGAGGAACAAATGATTGATAATACCCCTCGTAAAGTTAAAGCTTATCTCGCCGGCGTTAATTTAGATGATTCGAATTTTGATTACTATATGACCGAGCTTGCTAACTTGGCTCAAGCTGCCAATATGGAAGTTGTCGGACAATCAAGACAAAACTTAGAGCACGTGGTTGCAGGAACTTATTTTGGTCTGGGAAAAATCAATGAAATAAAAGATATGGCACATGGTTTAAAAGCTGAAGTGCTTGTTTTAAATGATGAGTTATCCCCAGTGCAGATTCGCAATTTAGAAAAAATGACAAAATTACGTGTTATTGACCGCACTGAACTTATTCTAGAAATTTTTTCAAGTCGTGCTCGTACAAAACAGGCTAAACTGCAGGTCCAGTTAGCTCAGTTAGAGTATGAATTGCCGCGATTGCACCCGTCAGAAAATAATTTAGATCAGCAACGTGGCGGTGGTTTTGCCAACCGTGGTGCTGGTGAATCAAAATTGGAATTAAATCGAAGAACAATCGGCAAGCAAATTACGATAATTAAAAAAGAACTTAGCGCTATTTCTGGGCAAGAAGAAATCAAAGCAAAACGCCGCAACCAGACTCATATTCCCAAAGTTGCTTTAGTCGGTTATACAAATGCTGGTAAATCAACTACGATGAACGGCTTACTGGAAGAATTTTCTAAAGAAAATGACGAAAAGCAAGTTTTTGTTAAAGACATGCTATTTGCAACACTGGATACTAGCGTACGGCGAATTGAGCTAAGTAATAACTTCAGCTTTATTCTTTCTGATACAGTTGGCTTCATTTCTAAATTGCCACACAATCTAATTGAATCCTTTAAGGCAACCTTACAGGAAGTTAAGGATGCTGATTTATTGATTAACATTGTTGATTCGTCAGATTCAAACATGATTCAAATGATTCGAACCACACAGAATGTTTTGAGCGAAATTGGCGTTAAGGATGTGCCAATGATTACCGCATATAACAAGGCCGATAAAACCGATCGAAATTATCCGCAAATTGAGGGCAGCGGCATTTTATATTCAGCAACTGATTCTGAATCGATTAAGCTGCTCGCCCAATTAATTACTAAACGTGTTTTTGCAAGTTACCGAAAAGTTAATTTAGTTGTGCCACTGGCTGATGGAAAAGCATTGGCTAACCTACATGAATACGCACAAATTATTTTGGAAGAATATAAAACTGATGGAGTCCATGTAACAGCCAGATTAGCTCCTGAAAAACGGGCTCAGTTCCATCAATATATTGTTTAGAAAACACAAAAAGGTCACGCAAATGCGTGACCTTTTATTATTTTATTTTTATTGAATGACACGTTTAGCAACACAAGGATAAAAGTATGAACTAATTGTATCAAGAACCACACCCTTATCAGGAGTAGAAGCATGAACATACTGATTATTTCCAATATAAATCCCAATATGATATGGAGCATCAACTGAGCCCCAATATAACAAATCACCAGGCTGTAACTGATCCATTGAAACTGTTGTACCCATTTTTACTTGATCAGTAGTTACGCGGGGCAATTGTACCCCACCTACTTTGCTATAGATTGATTGCACCAATCCAGAACAGTCATAAGCATCCGGACCATTTCCGCCCCAAACATAACCCTTGCCGACCTGACTCTTAGCCAATTTAACAACTGCTTGTTGCCGCTGTGCTGCACTGCCAGTGGCTGCTGGTGCCGTGGCTGCAGGCAATGAACTAGGATTTTTTGGGGCTTGACTAGGTTTTTTAGGCTTCTTTGTCACACTAGTTGGTTTTGGCGTAACCTCTTTATTTGTTTGCTTAGGTTGCTTTTGTTTCTTAGCCTTTTTGTCTTTTTTATTATTAGCTGACTTATCATTAGATTCATTATCCTCACCATCTAAATCTTTAGTATAGCGGGCTTCAATCCATTCATTGTCGCCAATTTTATACCATAAGTTGCCTTTTTTATCGACGGCAGTTTCAGCAACATTCCATTTGCTATTGTTTTTAGCGCGGAAGCTAATCAACTGGCCTTTTTGATAATTTGTCCATATTTTAACATCCTTACCTGGTAAGTAATTTATTTGGACGCGTTTAATTGGCGCTTTTAAAGTAGCTGCATTCACTATTTTCTGTGGTGCAATTGTGGCGACTCCAGTCAGTGTCATCGCCGTCGCAAGACCTATTTTTAAAAAATTACGTCTCATTAAATTCAATCTCCTTCTGGTAGCTCGATGTGGTCATAAATTAGTACCTCACTTTTTATTTTAACTGGTTAAATTTATTTATCAAGCGGCACCGATCAAAAGAACAAAATAAAAAACACTTAGACCTAAAATCTAAGTGTTTAGCCTGTTAATCTAATTAAGTACACGTTTAGCAACTGAAGGGTAAAAGTATGAGCTAATGCTTTCTTTTACAACACCTTGAGCGGGGGTTGCGGCATGAACATATTGGTTATCACCAACATAAATACCAACGTGATAAGGTGAGGAAGCTGAACCCCAGAATAACAAATCACCTGGTTTTAAGTTCTTCATTGAAACAGTTTTACCCTTTTTTACTTGAGAATAAGTTGTACGGCTAATGTCAAGTCCAGCTTTACTATATACATATTGTGCCAGGCCAGAGCAATCAAAACCGTTAGGACCGTTCCCGCCCCACGTATAAGGCTTACCAATTACTGCGTTTGCAGCATTAACAACCTTATTTACTTGCTTCGAAGATGAAATCACACTGTTTGCGGTGTTAGAAGCATTCTGTTGCTTAATCTTTTTATTAGCATCGACAACATACCGGGCTTGAATCCATTTTCCTTCACCAATTTGATACCATGTCTTTCTTTTAGCATCAACTGCGGTACTTAAGATGTCTACTGTTTCACCGTGCTGAACTCGTTCACCAGTGAAACTTGGGTTATTATAATCGTCCCAAATATTAACACCATAGCCTGGAACATAGTTGATTTTCACCTTATTAGTTGCAGCTTGAACATGCCTAGTGGCGGAATTTGAATTGCCAGCATTTACTGCTCCTAAACCAGTAATGGTTAGAGCTGCAGCCGTAGTAAATTTTACCAAATTGCTCTTAACTTTCAATCAAATTGCCCCCGTATTGTTTTCAATATTTTAATATGCTAATTACTTTATTTAGTCTCACGGAGTCAATTTTACTTCAGCTATGTTACAAACCCATTACAAAAATGATACCAAGACGTAAAAAACCTCACAAAGCTAAATTTGTGAGGTTTGAGTTGTTATCATTTTATGAGAAAGGCCAAAATGGGCAGAAACTAATTATTCAATGACACGCTTTGCAGCTGACGGATAAAAGTAAGTGCTAATTGGCTGCTTTATCACACCTTGAGCAGGTGTAGCAGCGTGGACATACTGATTTGCACCAACATAAATTCCAACATGATACGGTGAAGCGGCAGACCCCCAAAAAAGCAAGTCGCCTTTTTTAAGTTTTTTCATTGAAACAGCTTTACCCAAAGTAACTTGTGAGTAAGTTGTTCTTGGTAAAATAGCTGCGCCTGAACTCTTATAGACATATTGAACTAATCCTGAACAATCAAAGGCATAAGGACCTGTTGCACCAAACACATAGCCCTTACCAACTTGTTTTTTAGCAAGTTTGGCAACTGAATTACGCTTTTGCGTAACAGTACTTGCTTCAACTTCGGTTGCTGTGGCTGCAGATACCTTGCCGACGGTCATGATTCCTATAAAAAATATAGCTACTAAAGCAACTAACTTAACTAAACTTTGTCTATGTCCGTGTTCCAAAACTAATCTCTTTCCTAATATCTAATCTCTTTCTCAACAGTCTATATAATACTTATTGAATGTTACACGATCATTGCAAACGAACTACAAAACATTTAGAAATTTATAGGAAAGACGGTATTTATGTAATTTTCACTATAAAACTTGACAATTTGTAACAATTTCACGCAATTTTTGCTGCGTTTGTGCCCAATCATCATTTATCAAGATGTGCGCATCTGCCATTAGTTCTTCTGGCAAGGCATTTAGTTCACTACCACTGAGACGCTCATTGATTTTTTCTGGAGTATCACCACGTTCCAATAGACGCTTGCGTAACTCTTCCTTAGTGCTTGTTGTAATATACAAAAAATAGACTTGCTCCTTTAGCTCATTAATATAGGAAGCAGCTCCTTTGATATCAACTATCAGTGAAACCACTTGATGGTTTTTCCAAGCAGCATCAAGTGCTTCCTTACTTGAGCCATACTGATATGATCCATATTTAACATGCTCAAAAAAGTGAAGCTTTTTGAAGCTACTTTCACTTTCAAAATAATAAGATTTATCTGGACTTTCTCCCTTACGCATTGGTCTTGTAGTATGTGTTACAACACGTGGAATAGCAAATTCCTTGGTTAAATAATCCGAAATTGTCGTTTTACCTGCTCCACTCGGACCGGCAATCAAAATTAATTTTCGCAAAATCCAGGCTTCCTTTACTTGAAAACAATTGCTTTTTATAATAATATCTTTCTATTATAAATAAACATGGGTAAGAGAGGAAGTAAAACTCATCATGAAAAAATCAGATGTAAAAATAGATGACATTCTTAGTGCAAAATCCGAAGAAGAACTTACCAAACCGTTTTTAGGCAAAGTAGAAAAAATTTACGAAAATTCTGCCCTGTTGACAATTATCGACTATGACGAAGTTGACGATACTGCAGTCAGCGACCTTAACCAAAAAATCGTAGTTAATTTTAAAAACCTTAAAGAGGCACCTAAACGCAAAATCAAAGAAATTCAGGCTAAGGCTACAAGCGATATTAAGGTTGAAAAAATTGCCAAAGTAGAAGATGAACAAAAAGTTGACGATAAAAAAGCTGAAAAGTAATTTAACAGGGAGCAGTTTTTAAAAATTAATATTAAAAAGGTCTCATATCATAATGAGACCTTTTTGTTTGGATATTTTTCCAGTCAGTTATTTTTTGGCATTTTATTTTTAGGGATATATTCAATTAGTTTTACATACTGTCTCTTATGATGAATTGCAATATACTCCTGTGTCGGATCATAACCGCCAACATACATTATCTTATAAGGGAGTTTTCTGCCATTACGGTCAACTGCCTGAACATTGTAATATTTTTGTGTGTTCTTCGGTACCTTTGCATAATCGGTTTCCATCTTAATGTGAGGATTAAAGTAATCCGTATACTGATTAGGTATAACCACCAAGGCTGCAATTGCGAGTGCGATAATACCAATAATAGAATAAAATAGTTTTTTCATATATTCTTCCTTTTTAATGTACTTATTTTGAATTACTACTGCAATTATCAGCTTCCATTATGACTGAAAAGCACTCCCGAATTCTGACATAGTATGGCTTTTTTCAGTCTATAATGATAATTATACTTACTTCATTATTAGTTTAGTTAAAATTTAGAAAAGTTTAACCATATTTATATGTTAAGCTTCTCATTCATTGAAAGTAATTTGTTATTGCACTCAGAGATAATTAAAAAGAAGTACAAGCCAAAATGCTTCTACACCCTTTAAATTACTATAAATGGCCAGCTGCTTGATTTAAGCGCCCTTTTCATTCTTATATATTTTAATAAGCATGAAAGACAAAAGAATCAAAGTAACAATAATAGCTACCTTCAATAGTATATTATATGGCCTAGGCATAGCAATTAATATGAAAAAGAATACAAGTAAACTTTCTAGAACTTGTTTATCACATAAAGTGCTTTTTTTCATAATAAATCCTCTTTAATTAACAAGTAGTCGTAACTGTTAAAACACGTCTTTAGCTTGAATTACTTAATTTAGTTTTAATAAATTCAATACAATTATCACATCAAATAAGTTGCAAGTCAATTCACGTAATATATGATACTTTCCTGAGTATATAGCTATTCTATTGGATAAGATATACAAATCCTCTTAATTTTAGCTCAGCTAAACTTTTAAACTCTTTTTTTTTCGGTCATTTTTGCCTAAAATTAGGCTTACATATTACTTAGCATTTTGGGAGAAAAACAGTGAAAGAAAAAGCAAAAAACATTTTATTCTGGTTTATCCTTGTTCAACCGTTTCTTGACTTGTACTGGTTTTACCATGGCAGCCTTGCTACTATTTTACCTTTTACATTGCCGACCATTATTCGACTCATTGCCGTAGCTGTTTTATTTTGTCTATTTTTTAGCCAAAAAGAGTCGTGGCAGAAGTTGAGTACACAAAAATGGTTAATCGCCTATCTAATTTTATTAATTATTTATAGCGTTCTGCATTTAGTGCACGTACGGACATTTACCAGTGTTAATCCCACTAATTACGGTTACTCCACTAGTGGTGAGCTATTCTATTTGATTCGCATGTGTCTGCCACTCGTCATTATTTATTTAACCAAAGAACTTAATTTTGGCACAAAACAGTTACAACAAGTAATCGAGGGCGTTTCTGGACTTTTTTCAGGCACAATTGTCCTATCAAACTTGTTCGTAATTTCACTGAAATCTTATGAAACAGGCGTAATCAGCGCTAATATTTTCGAGTGGTTTTTCAATCCAAATATCGGCTATTCGCATATGGCTTCGAAAGGTTTCTTTAATTTCACCAACATGATTTCAGCTGTTTTATTTATGCTGTTACCGTTACTTATTTATTATCTGTTTACTGATTTCAACTGGATCACAATCACATTGAACGTTGTTCAGGCTTTAGCAATGATTGAAATTGGAACTAAGGTTGCCGCAATCGGCTTAATTGGCGGAATTCTAGTTGGGCTTCTGCTCTACCTATTCCACCGCTATATCCTTAAGAATGCGAAAAAAAATATGCTTGCCGTTTTAGTTAGTTTGCTAATTGGAGCAGGCTCGATTGCAATCTTACCTTTTGGTCCAGCAATTCAACGCTATAATTACGAAATATATTTGGCAAAGCAATCTGACCATGATTTATCCGATGAAACACGTGAATTGAATGCTGGCCTTAAAAAATATCCTACTGGTCAAAAACGTGAAGACTTTTTACGAAGCTTTATTAAGGAAAACTACCAAGCATATGCACTCAATCCTAAATTTGTTTTAAAGAGCTATCCTTACCAGTATGATCCTGAGTTTTGGTTAAGAATTATTAACGAGCCCGGTCAAACGCGTATGGAAAATCGCCATCTTGAAAAGGCTATGCTGAATCAAGTTGTTAAGACTAATGACAATAAGCTAGACAAATTCCTAGGTATCTCCTATGTCCGTGAAAACAACATTTTTAACTTAGAGCGTGACTTTGCGGCTCAGATTTATTCTCTAGGCTGGATTGGCATGTTAATCTTTGTCGGACCTTATCTGGCAATACTACTTTATGCTGCTTATCGCTGGCTCAGGTATCAATCAGCCCGAACATATCTGGTTAGTTCATTAATTGTCTCAAGCGCTTTTATCTTGCTTGCAGCTTTTTATTCAGGCAACGTAATGGACTTCCTAACAGCCAGCTTTATCTTCGCATTCATTGAAGGAAACTTATTATTACAGGTGCGAAAAACGAAAACTAATACGACTATCAATTTAAATCAGAATTGAAAAGACTCGTGATAGATATAATAACTAAACCTAACTTTTTGTTATGTTTTTTTAGTTAATTAAAAATATCCTGTGTCATGCTCTCTATCCCATATATCATCAAAAAAGTGTCTAAATATAGTAAAATTAAGACAAAACACTGGGGGTTCTAGAATGAGTGCAACAATTGTTAAACTGCTTGAAAGCAAAAATATGAGTGTTACAAAAGTTTCTGAAATTAGTAATGTTCCACTTAGTACCTTAAGAAATGCAATCGTTAAACCGATTGAAACCTGGTCAATCCGTGTGCTTAATGCTTTTGCAATTGGCTTAGGAGAAAGACCAGGGGATTTATTAAACGCATTAGAAGCGCAACTATATATTTTAGATATAAATGATGAAACGCAAACTATCCAAGGCGTTTTTATTGCTGATAAAGAGACTTATCAGCAAATTAGAACTGTTGTCGAAGTTAACCACCTAGAAGGATGGAATCCAACAAAATCAGATATTCAGGAACTGCTAGATGAAGCAATCAATCCCAATCCTCAAGTAGCTGAACGTTTTGAAAAAATTTGGGAGCAAGAACAGTGAGTGATTGGATTAGTAAAACTCCGTATTCAAATGGTGTATTAAAAAACAAGCTCCATATTCACGAAGCAGCAGAGTTAGAGAAAAAAGAGAATGAATTATCTGCTCGAAATGCTTTATTCCTATTACAAAAAAAGCCGCAGATAAAAGATATCAATGACCTTAAAAAAATTCACCAATTCTTATTTGGCGAACTATACGATTGGGCTGGTAAATATCGCCCAGGTAATTTTAGTAAAAATGGCTATCAGTTTTTTGACTTCACCAGATTTGATTTCGCCGAAAAAGACATCAATATATGCTACATAAGCATCCCAAAACAACGCCCTTATCTGCTAAAGACTAAGACTATGCTGAACTATTAGACGCAATTAACTTTATGCATCCCTTTAGAGAAGGCAATGGTCGTAGCTGCAAAATTTTCCTTTCTGCATATGCAGCTAATCATGGTCAAATGATTGATTATCCAAGAAAAAACGAAGAAATGATTCAAGCGCAAAATGAAGCCAATATTGACCAAATTGTGAAATTAATTAAAGTTGAAAATACTCCAAGTCGTAATAGAACACTTCAATTACTGGCTTCACAGCAAAAGAATGCGCAGAAGCAAATTAACCAATCTAGACTCCCCAAAAACTCTGGACAGCAAGAAATCGATTGCGATGATAATCCTGACCTTTAGTGCGGTTGGAAATTTATTATATGCCCTAACTCTTGGTAAGGCTTTTTATAACTTAATAATATCCTTAAAGCTATTACCTAACGAAAAGAGTCCTGAAAGCTAAACAACTTTCAGGACCCTTTTTATTATTAAAATTAATTTTGCTTTTCTTTGATAAATGACGCGTCTGGAATCCTGATTAGATAATATCTAATAGCATTGTGTCCAGCGTGCATGCCAATGCCATTTTGCCAAACTTTTTTATAATCAGCAGAGTAAACAGCTACATACGCACGCTGATATTTTTGATCCATTTTTTCTAGTTGTTTTTTGTCATAAGGAATCCTAGTAGCATTAAGATCGATTGGATTTTTACCATATGCTACCGTTGCAAAGTCGCTTGAAACTTGTGCTTTTCTACCATTACGGAAATAAGTGTATGTTTGGGTGCCAATCTTTTTCTTCTTCGAATTAATCGTTACGTAGGAAGAGTTACCCTCTCCCGTGTTCATCACCAGTGGTTCATAGGTTACCGTTGACGTGATTTTACTCGTATCCTCAAGGTCTGGATTATCAAGCACTGTGCGATCAAATAACCAAACAAGTGCCACTAAAAAAATCACCACTTCAACTAGATCAATTAAAAAATTAGTCCAGCTAAATTTGCGGTGCTCTTTGATAATCATTGTAATTCGCCTTCTACGAATGTTCTGAATGACAAAGATAAAATATAAAATGACAACTACCCACAATAAGACGCCGAGCAAATTCCAACTAAACATAACACCCTCCTGTAATTGCTTTCATTATATTGTAAAAACTTGATTTTGAATAGTGAAAAAAGCCTAAACTATCTCCTGTTCATAAATAATCGGGCTATTTTTTCTTGGCTTTTGTAGTTTTCTTTTTCGTAGCAGCTTTCTTAGCGGCAGGCTTTTTAGCAGGTGCTGGCTCAGGCTTAGCATATTCTCTTACTTGCTTGATTTTTTCCTCGATTGCTTCCACTAGCTTTGCGGTGACTTCATCTTCGGATTGCATAATTTCATCTTCAGTAGCTAATTGATCAATTCGAAAATTCGATGCATTCAAAAATTCTGACTGTGTTTCAAAGTAAACGTAGATTGGGTAGTCTTTACCCTCTTCAAAAAAGTTGCTGACCTTTTTGTAATTGCTATATGGTAAGTTGATAATATTATTTTCTAAAATGAAAGTGACTGGTCTTTGTCCTGTTACTTCAAGGGCGACATGGCTTAAAGAATCATGCTTGATTGCGGCAACTGTTTCCTTAACCATTTTCGTCGCTAGCTCCTTAAGTTTGGCTTTGGACTTGCTAATGTCAGCATATTTAACGGTTTCTAAATCTTGCAGGTAGTTTTGCTCTTCAATTCTTTCTGCTAAGTCTGTTAAGTTAATCTTCAAAATAAAAATTCCCTTTTAAGTTAATCAATTTGTTATCAGTCTTCTATTACGATACTCAAATTCAGGATTAAAAACAATTTATTTTTCTCTCTTTAAAAAAAAAATTTAAAGAACAATTGTTTAAAGAAAGTGAACTTTTGTTCCGTTTTTTATTCATTTTTCTTTACAATCACTTGCGTTCAAGCTGTTTGTGAAAAGGATTAAATAACACTTTGATAGTCTAAAAATCAAAAAAGCATTTTTATATTTTTCAAGCCTAAAAAACATTACTTTCCGCACTTTACAAGCGTTTTCACAAAGAATAAAATTTAACTTGAATATAAAATTTTTAGCTAAAGTTTTAAATTGAAAGGTAGACAAATATGTCAGACAAAGTTTACACAGATTATTTCTATAACTCAGATGATTTTGACAAAAACCATGGTATGGGGTACAAAGAACTTCATATTCCAGAAGGAGTAGAGGCTCAGCCATTAATCGTTCCTCCAGTACTAGAGCCTGATAAGCAAGAAAACAATGATGTTTGGTACACCATTGAATCTCAAGAAGGTGAATTCCAATTCTTGCCAGGTAAGAAGACTCATACTTGGGGCTATAATTTCCCAGTTCTTGGTAAGACAATGGTTTTAACTAAGGGTCAACATGTACATGTAACCTTGAAAAACAGCTTACCAGAATTAACAACTTACCACTGGCACGGTATGGAAGTTTCCGGTCCTGGTAACGATGGTGCATGTCACTCACCTGTATACCCAGGCGAAGAAAAGCAAATCGACTTCGTTGTTAACCAACCAGCCGCACTTACATGGCTTCACGCTCACCCATGTCCATCAACTGCTTCACAAGTTTGGATGGGACTTGCAATGGGTGTTGTTGTTACTGATGCTAATGAAGCACAATTACCAATTCCTAAGACTTATGGCAAAGACGAATTCCCAATTATCTTGCAAGATAGAATCTTCCATGAAGATAACCAATTCGACTATAAGGCAGACTACAACGCAATGGGTATCTTTGGTGATACTCCAATTATCAACGGTGTTGTTCGTCCTTACGTTGATGTTACAACTCAAAAAGTTCGTTTGATTTTCTTAGGTGGTTCTAACCGTCGTGAGTGGCGTTTACACTTTAGTGACGATTTGGTAATGACTCAAATCGGTGGTGATGATTCATTCTTGGAGCATCCAGTTAAGATGACCAAGGTATTAATCGGACCTGGTGAACGTCAACAAGTGGTTGTTGACTTCAGCAACTACAAAGAAGGTGACGTTGTTAACCTTTACACTGATGACTTCAAGTTAGTTGAATTTAGAATTCATAACTACGAAAAAGATGACAGCGTAATTCCTGACACCTTATTCAAGCCATATGATCCAGTTGTTAACCCTAACTCACCAGTTCCTCATGTTACTATGGACAACCACAACATGATTAACGGTAAGAAGTTTGCTATGCAACGTATTGACTTGAAGCAAGACTTAATGAACGCAGAATACTGGGACGTTACTAACACTAACGACAAGGTTAACGGTATGTTACACCCATTCCATATTCACGGTGCTCACTTCTTAGTCGTTTCACGTAATGGTGAAGAACCATATCCAAACGAAAAGGGCGTTTACAAGGACACTGTTGAAGTTGCCCCACAAGAAACTGTTCGTTTGAAGGTTTACTTCCAAAACACTGGTGTCTTCATGTACCACTGCCACATCATCGAACACGAAGATGCAGGTATGATGGCTCAAATTCAAATTGTTGATCCAAAGGATCCAGATAAGACATACGAATTAATGGACATGGAAACTTTAACTAAGGCCTTCTCAGAAGAAAAGGGTATCCCAATGGATGAAGTTTACTGCCCAGGTATGGATACTGAAGGTATGGCTGTTAAGGGTGTTGACCACTCATTAGACGCACTTTCAGGTGCTAGCCACAGTCACCATGAAGAGCATCATGAAGAACCTAGCCACGAAGACGCTACTTCTGGTGCAAGTCATCACTAATTAATTTTAGTTTTGCATAAATCAATTAAAACCACTCAAGCAATTGAGTGGTTTTTCTTTTTCCAAAATATAGTGGTTAAAATTCCCCTAAATAGCTTGGAATTGTTATGAAACTTAGTAAATTCCTTTGCTTTTCTTCTTTACCATGTGGTTAAATAGCCCTATGAGAAAGAAAAGAACACTTACCCGAAAAATCATGTATCTACTTCTGGGTGTAATTTTTTTAGGACTGATCTTCGCAGTTCTTAACTCAAGAGCATTTCAAGATCGCTACGACTGGTTAACCTTGAAGTCAGAACAAAAACTTGATGTACCACTAGAAAATCAGTACCCTGACCTGCCAAATGGCTGTGAAGTTACTTCACTATCCATGCTATTGCAATATTATGGCTTCAAGGTCAATAAGCTGGATTTATCAGAAAATATCAAACACGTTGCTTCATACACAGATAATGGTCAATATCGTGGTAATCCCCATGTTGGCTTTGTCGGATATATGAGCCAAGCTAACGCTGGCTGGTGCGTTTATAATGAGCCTCTTGAACAGGTTGCACGTAAATACACTAATCGGGTGCAAAACTATACCGGCCACGACTTTATTCAGGTCCTGAAACGTGTTTCTGAGGGCCATCCTGTTTTAATTATCACCACAATCAAGTTTAACCGTGTTAATGACATGCAAACTTGGGACACTGCTCAAGGAAAGGTCCATGTAACCCCTTCTTCACACGCATGTGTAATTACAGGTTTTAATAAGAAAAACGGCACAGTGCTAGTAAACGACCCATTTGGACATAAAAACAAGGTAGTCTCATGGAAGGACTTGGAAAGTAGTTATATTCAGCAAGGCAAACAGGCTATCTATATTAATTAAAAACGCAGTCCCAGATTACATGGGATTGCGTTTTTGATAAACAAAAAGAGCAGATTCAATTAAGAATCTGCTCTTTTTAAATCGAGGCCCATTAAAAAATAAGTGACTACTTCTGTTCACATCAGGTTGGTCAAGCACCAACACTTCCCGTGTCTGCCAATTAAGGCTGGTGTCCTCATCCAAATACGCATCTCGCGTTTTGTCGACTCGTATTAACTATTATACGAATTTTTCTTCTCTTTGTAAAATTTTTTTGCTCTGAAAAAAATCTCGACGAACATGTTTGATAGTAACATCCCCAGCGCGATTGAGCCTGTAACAATAATCACTCTTAGGGCTGAGTCACTCGCACCATTAATATTTCCAGCTGTTAATTCCCTAACGGCTTGATAGGCCGGCACACCTGGAACTAATGGAACGATTGCTGGAATATAAAATACAGAAGCGGGACATTTTTTTCTTCTAGCAAAAACGATTGCCAAAATTCCAATTGCAAATGATCCTAAAAGATTTGAAATCAGTCTTCCCATTGATGCTCTCATTGCTAACCAATAAATAATCCAACTAACTACTCCACTCACTCCCGCCAAGTTCAGTACTCGATGCGGAACATTAATGGTCAGTGCAAAGCCAACAGAAGCAAGGTAGGCAAATAAGATATTAATAATTAACTCTAACCAAAATGGCATTTTTAAGCTCCCAAAAATTTCAATATAATACCTACTCCGCCACCAAGTGCAAAGGCGGTAAGCAAGGCTTCACAAATTTTGACCATTCCGGATAACAGGTCGCCCTTAAACAAATCACGTAGCGCGTTTGTTAAGGCCAAACCTGGCACTAGTGGCATCAGTGCTCCCGTTAAAATATTGTCGATAATCATTGCTGGAAAAAGGTGAACTATTCCAACCGCGACTGTCGTCATAATCATCGCCGCAACTAATTCAGCTAAATATTTAACCTTTGTAAATCGTTTAAAGTAATATGCTGAAACAAAACCAATTGCACCAACAACTGCAGCAGCGGGGAAATCAAGCCAATCGTAGTTTTCAATAAACATTACCATTAGTGTCGCACTTAAAACAGCAGCACCAATTACTTGTATCCATAAAGGAAAAACTGGAAAATCGCCATTAGCAATTTTATAAACCTGCTCTTTTACTTGTGGCAAAGTAATTTTATGCGCAGCAAAATCACGTGATAATGAATTAATGCGGTCAACTAGTTCCAAGTTAATATTCCGCTCATGAACCAAAATACTTTGACAATAGTTCCCTCGATCGAGGCTCATAAAAATTCCTGTCGGTACGATAAAGACACGCGGATCAGGTTCACCGGCGGTTTTTGCGATTCGCACCATTGTGTCCTCAACACGATACATCTCACTACCGCCTTCAATCATTAGCTCGCCAACTGTTAAGCATGTATCTAGTAAATCATGGTAAAAAGAGCTATCTTGCTTGCTAGACATAAATTTTTCCTCTAATTATTATTCATTGTCTCAATGTCAATCGTCTTATCAATCCAATTACCTTGGAAAAAATCACGCTCATGACTAACGATAATTACTGCACCCGGAAATTTCACGATTGCATCCCTAAGTGCATCTTTTGAATCACGATCCAAGTGGTTGGTCGGCTCATCCAAAAATAGCAGGTTAGCCGGTTCGAACTGCATTTTAGCCAACTTAACCTTTTCCTGTTCCCCACCGGATAGCTTTTTCAGTGGACTCATTGCCTGTTGCGCAGTTACACCTAGTCTAGCTAGGGCCCCACGCAATTCTTTTGGCTTGATTCGTTCAAAAATCTCCTGCAAGTATTGTAGCGGTGTCATATTCTTATTTGGCCAAGCTAAATCCTGCTTAAAATATGCAACTTTTGCCGTTTCCGATAGTTTAAATGAACCAGAGATTGGCTCTATTTGACTTAGTAACGTTTTTAATAAAGTCGACTTACCGATTCCATTAAAGCCAGTAATTGCGATTTTTTCATTACCACCAACTGAAAAATTAAATGGTTCCTTTACGATTGCCTCATCATAGCCAATTACTAAGTCTTGAGTTTGTAAAAGCAAGTTGGCAGCAGTCGCTACATAAGGAAATTCAAAATGTGGTTTGCGGTTACCCTTAGGCGGATTCAATACGTCCATTTTAGCCAGTTGGCGTTCACGCGATTTTGCACTTTTTGAACGGGTACCTGCTTTATTTTTTCGAATATAGGCTTCAGTCTTAGCGATTTTTCGTTGCTGGTTAGTATAGGCCTTTAGGTAAGTTTCCCGATTAGCCTCTTTTTGACGCATTGCCTGTTTCAATGTACCCGTGTAACGAGTAATTGTGCCGAGGTCAATATCAATAATGCAGTTGGCAATTCGACCAAGAAAATCATAATCGTGACTGACAACAATAAATGCTCCGGCAAACTCGTTTAAGTAATCGACTAACCAATCGATGTGTGACACGTCAAGGTAGTTAGTTGGTTCATCCAAAAGAAGAACATCAGGATTTTGCAGTAGCAACTTGGCTAAAATAATCTTCGATCTCTGACCACCTGAAAGCTGACTAACATCATGTTCATAGCCTAATTCTGCTAGCCCTAAGCCAGAAGCAACACGTTCGATTTCGGTATCAATTCCGTAAAAGTTATTTTCTTCTAAGTATGTTTGAATCTTTCCTGCTTTTTCCAGTAACTCATCGTTACCGTCTTCCGCATATTCCTCATACAGCTTATTTAGTTCTTCCTCTTTTTGGTATAGCTTTTCAAAAGCTGTACGTAAAAACTGTCGAATGGTCACACCAGGTGCTAATTTGGCATATTGGTCTAAATAGCCAACTGTCACACGATTTTGCCATTTAATCTGACCCTCATCAGGAAGAATTTCACCAGTCAAAATTTTAATTAAAGTTGATTTGCCAACTCCGTTTTGGCCGGTGACTCCCATGTGGTCTTCTTTATTGAGCACAAAATTGCCATCCTGATACAAAGTCTTATCTTCAAAGCCCTGACCTAAATCTTTAACTGTTAGTAAGCTCATTGTGCATCTCCTTTGGGTTAATCAAATTATATAGTAAAGTAATCTTTTTTGCTTACAGTTTTAATTAATTACATCCGAAATAAAAAGGCGGACGTCTTGCCCACCCTCTTATTTTTATCTTATTCTAAGTGATTTTCTTTAGTTGTAATTGCTAGGATTTTTAATCATCCCTAATAGCAGCTGCTATTTTAAACTATTAGCTGCATGTGAGCCAAAATTCAGTCTCAAGTCAAAATTACTTTGACTTATTAATAGTCTGCGTACTGTTTCATAATTATCTATTATTGCTTAGTTCAAGTCAAGACTATCCAAGCACCATTGCGGTTGGCACAAAGAAAGAATACATTTGATTGGTAAAAATTTTGCACCTTAAAGGTGGTCATAAATAAAAGATGTCTGACTTTTTGTCAGACATCTTTTTATTTTCGTTCCTGCTCATACTTTTGTAGAGCATCTAGAACTTTAGGCCAGTAGCGTTTGGGCAAGATTAACTGCAATTTATCATTATAGATAGGAAAATCACTTGCTTTCATTCCTGTTATTTTTGCCAAATCTTCATCGGACAAATGAAATTCACGTGCAATCCGCTTAATTTCATAGGAAGCATGCCCACGAAACCATGAAAGAGCAAAGAAGAATAATGCGAAAATCCCAGCAACCATGATAGAAACAGGGAGTGTCAAATGGAATGATCGTAGACAAATAAAGAATGCTGCAATAAAGCCAATTAATGCAGACAATACACCATAAATAATGGGAAAAAGTGCCTTCTTTTGCATTTCTTTCTCCTCTTAGTTCCACTTAAATAACTTACTTCAAAAGACTTACTGCCCAGTAGAATTATCACTGCCTGTGCCATTCCCAGTATCAGAAGAGCCGTTAGTATTATTGGCACTATCAGTGCTTTCATTAGTAACAACAGAATGATAAATTTGATAATTAGTAAACGGATTAGGATCCTTCCAATTAATGTGATTGTTTTGCTCATTCAACTTATTGAGCTTAGTTTCATCATTATCCAAAACTTGTTGTTCTAGTTCCAAGTTGGCACGCATTTTGTTTGAAGCTTTTTGTAATTCTTCAGTTGATGCAACCTGGATTGAAGAACCATTAATCCATGCATCGTGACCTTGAATATACCCGCTGCTAATATTTTGTGAACATCCCCGGTAAGTTAGTGCCAAAGCCAGCATGTCATTGAAGGTTAAGTTAGTTCGGACATATTTATTAAAAATCTTAACTAGCTTGCGGTAGTTAGCAATTGAATTAACAGAAACAGCCTTGTGTACGACAGCATTAATTACTTGTCGTTGCCTCATTTGGCGGCCGTAGTCTCCTCTAGGATCGTCATGACGCATACGGACATAAGCCACAGCATGACGACCATTCAAATGCTGCTTTCCTTTATGGAAATCACACCAGTCATAAGAGAACTTAAATGGGACATTAACGTCGACACCACCAACAGCATCAACTAGGCTCTTTAAGGCCTTCATGTTGACTTCTACGTAATAGTTAATCGGTACGTTTAACAATGCAGATACGGTATTCATTGACGCTTTACTGCCGCCGATACCATAAGCTGAATTTACCCTGAACATGTCATATTTGTCCCCTGGATCTCCCAAAATGTTGGCTAAAGTATCTCGCGGAATCGAGGTCATCGTTGCCTTATTTTTACCTGGATTAGCCGTCGCCAAAATAATTGTATCAGAATTACCCTTGTCATGACGTCCCTCAAGCCCCTGATCAACGCCAAGAATTAGAACTGAAATAGGTTGCCGATTAGCGATTCGAGCAGAGGTAGCGGTGTTACCGTCTTGCCCATCGATGGCACTATGCAAAGCAAAGTACATATGAGCTGCCCAAGCGAGTCCACAACTTAAGCATAAGACAGCTACAATACCGCAAATTCGAGCAATTACATTACCCGTCATTTTTTGTGCTGGTGAAGCAAAAACATGATTGCGGTGAAGATTTAGAGAAGATTGATGTTTACGATAATCTTCTCTACGTTTTGAACTTGGTTCCATACCTTTATTCAATTCCCTTCATAATTATCCAAGTTTATTTGTATCACTTTCAAAGTTGAATTAGAATATTACCAAATATAATTAATAATATCTTATTTTTTATTATTTGGCATAACTATTATTAACACATGTAAGGAGATTTTTATGGCTATACCTAAAAGAACAGAAGTCCCAGAAGAACTTAAATGGGACTTAACAAGAGTATTTAGTTCAGATAATGACTGGGAACAAGAATATACTCTTATCAAAAAAGAAGTGCAAGACTTAAGCAAACTTAAGAAAGATTTTACTAAGGAAGGTCATTATTTGTACGATGGCTTAACTAAGATTTTGGAAGTTGGTCGCCGTTTAGAAAAAGTCTATGTTTATGCAACAATGTCCAGCGACGTTGACTCAAGCGACTCACACTATCTTGGCTATGTAGCACAAGCCCAAACCTTAGCAAGCCAATTTGAAGCAGCCACTTCCTTTATGAATCCTTCAATTTTAGAGCTCTCTCAAGCCGAATTAAAACAGTTTATGGAAGATGAGCCTAAGCTAAACAATTACGCTCATATGCTTGAACAAATTATGCAACAAAAGCCTCATACTCTTTCGGCACAGGAAGAAAAAATAATTGCTGATGCTGGGGATGCCCTTGGCACTTCAGAAAACACCTTCAACGTTTTGACAAATTCAGATATGGAATATGGTTACGTTGAAACAGATGATGGCGAAATGGTTCAGCTGTCAGACGGACTTTATTCCAATCTCATTCAATCGCAAAAACGTGAGGTGCGTAAAAATGCCTTTGATGTAATGTATGCTACCTATGGTCAATTTGAAAATTCACTTGCTTCAACTCTTTCAGGAGTTGTTAAACAGCATAATTACTTGGCTCGAGTTCATAATTATGACTCTGCACGCAGCTCAGCTTTAGCAGAAAATCACGTACCTACTGTTGTCTATGATACTTTGATTAGTGAAGTTGACAGTCACCTTGATTTACTTCATGACTACGTTGCTTTACGAAAACAAATTCTCGGACTGGATGATCTGCAAATGTGGGACTTATATGTTCCACTAACTGGAACGCCATCATTGTCATACACTTTTGAGCAGGCCAAAGCAGAGGCTAAAAAAGCTCTAGTTCCATTAGGAGAAGATTACTTAAAGCAAGTTGATTATATATTTAATAACCGTGTAATTGACGTCGTTGAATCGCAAAATAAGGTTACTGGTGCATATTCTGGTGGTTCTTATGATACAGATGCTTATGAGCTTTTGAACTGGGAAAATAATATCGATTCACTTTACACCCTTGTTCATGAAACTGGCCACTCCGTCCACAGTATGTACACACGGCAAACTCAACCTTATGTTTATGGCGACTATCCTATTTTTGTAGCTGAAATTGCATCAACCACCAACGAAAACATTTTAACCGAGTACTTTTTAGATCATATCACTGATCCAAAAACACGTGCTTTCGTGCTTAACTACTACCTTGATTCGTTTAAGGGAACATTATTCAGACAAACTCAATTTGCTGAATTTGAGCAGTATATTCACGACTTAGACGCTAAAGGTGAGCCGTTAACTGCAGGCACGCTTGACGACTTCTACGGTGACTTAAATCAGCGTTACTACGGCGATGCGGTTGAACCAGGAAGTGAAATTGCTAAAGAATGGGCAAGAATCCCACACTTCTATTACAATTTCTACGTTTACCAATATGCAACTGGCTTTGCAGCAGCAACTGCACTAGCCAATAATGTTGTGCACGGCACATCAGAACAAAGAGAAGCTTATATTAACTTCTTAAAATCAGGTTCAAGTGATTACCCAGTCGAAATCATGAAGAAAGCCGGAGTTGATATGACTAAACCAGATTATCTGGAAGAAGCCTTTGAAACCTTTAAAAAGCGCCTAGCCGAATTTAAAGACATCATCAAAAATGATTTTAAATAAAAAATAAAAACCACTTCATATTTTGAAGTGGTTTTTGCGTGCTTAAGCATATTCTTGCCAAAACCTCTGTGCAATTGCTTTGTAAAGCTGACATCCCACAAGATAGTCATCAACTTTAACAAATTCATTCGGCTGATGTGCTGTTAGACCATCAGATGGTCCCAAAATAATGATTGGAAAAGCGCCAGCCTGAATATATTCTGATGAATCCGTTGCACCAGTTCCTGCAGTGAAATCACAGGAACGATTAAAATCATTTTGAACAACTTCCTGAGCCAATTTAGCAAGCTTTGTCCCTGCCTGACTTGGTAGTGGAACTTCAGGGAAACTATAGCGAATTGTTAATTCCGCACCTTGCTTATTGAGTTCAACAATTAAATCTTCTAGTTCCTGATAAATTTGATCATTAGAATAAAGTGGCGTTGTCCGAATATTTCCTGAAAGCCATGCACTATCTGGGACCGAGTTGATTTGACTTCCACCTTGGACCTGACTAATGACATGGGTAAGCGAGCCCAAGACTGGATCTTTTTGGTCATGACGATCCATTAGTTTCTGTACACGCTGGGCAAAAGTGACCAATGGCATAATTGCATTGCGGCCCTTTTCAGGTGTAGAAGAATGAACACAAAGACCTTTAGAAGTAACATAATAGTCAATCACACCTTTGTGCGTGACGCGGACGTCAAAATTGGATGGCTCACCGACTATTAATCCATCTAAGTCGTTTGCATAGCCTTCTTTTGTTAGCTGGGCTGCACCATATTCACCGGTCTCTTCACCAACGGAAGCTAACAACCTAATTCGACCTGGTAGTTCTTTTCCACTATCTAATAAGTCGAGCATGGCTACAACCATGGCAGCTAGGCCTGATTTCATGTCGCTAGTTCCACGGCCATAAATTTTGCCATCTTGAACAGTCGCTTCAAAAGGCGGATACTGCCAATTTTCTAATTCTCCTGCGGAAACAACATCTTCGTGTCCTGAAAAGCCAAGCAAGGGACCATGGCTTCCCATTGTAATAACCAGATTATCACGTCCTGGAGCATAAGACACACGTTCTATTTCTACGTCATATCCTTTAAAAAGATCTGTTAGGTAATCTGCAACTAAACTTTCATGATCATTAGCCGAATCAATTGCAATTAAATCGGTCAAAATTTTAAGTGCTCGTTCTTTTTCCACAGCTTTATCCCCTTTTATGCTTCAAGTACCTTAGCTAAAAAGTCTTGTGCACGTTCAGTCTTTGGATGCTCAAAGAACTCCTGCGGCGTTGCTTTTTCTTGAATATAGCCATCTGCCATAAACCATACTTCATCTGCAACGTTTTTGGCAAAGCCCATTTCATGGGTAACAACAACCATTGTCATTCCTTTTTGAGCCAAGTCCTGCATAACCTTAAGCACTTCCCCGACCATTTCAGGATCTAGTGCTGAGGTAGGTTCATCAAAAAGCATTACTTCAGGATCCATTGCTAATGCACGCGCAATCGCTACACGTTGTTGTTGTCCACCAGATAAATTAGCTGGAAAAGCCATCGCCTTTTCTTCTAGTCCAACTTGTTTTAAAAGTTCAACAGCTTTAGCAGTTGCCTCTTCATCACTAGCGTTTTTAACTTTCATTGGTGCTAGCTTAATATTTTCAATAATGTTCATATGTGGAAATAAGTTGAATTGCTGGAACACCATGCCCATTTTTTCACGCAAGGTATCAAGCTGTTTTTCGCTTAAAGCAGTTAATTCTTTATCTTCAAACAGCACTTTGCCTGCAGTTGGTTGATCCAATAAGTTAAGGCAGCGCAAAAAAGTACTCTTACCAGCTCCTGATGGTCCGACTAAACAAATAACCTGGCCATCTTTAACTTCTGCATTAATGTCTTTTAAAACTTCATTTTTGCCAAAAGTTTTCTTCAAGTGTTCAACTTTCAGCACTGGCGCATTTTTAGTCATGATTCATTTTCCTTTCAAAAACTTTCATTAAGCTAGACAAGCCAAAGGTTATGATGAAGTACAAAATCATAGTGATTACTAATGGCATGACTCCGCGGTAAGTATCAGCTTGGACAATTCTTGATTGGTAAATCAGATCCTTCACACCGATAACCGATACAATGGAACTTTCCTTAATTAGGGAAACAAATTCATTACCAAGTGCTGGCCAAATATTCTTCATTGCTTGCGGCATGATGACATAGCGCATTGTAGCAGTCTTAGACAGTCCCAATGAGCGAGAAGCTTCGGTTTGCCCAACTGAAATTGAGCTAATTCCCGACCGAATTACTTCAGCAACGTAGGCCGCCGAGTTCAGTGAGACCGCAATAATTCCTGATAAAAGTGCAGGTATATTAATAACTAAGCCTAAGCCAAAGTAAATGAATAATAATTGCACCATTAATGGTGTGCCACGAATGAATTCAATATATGCTGTAGCAATTGAGTGCGCAATTTTATTGTGACTTAAGCGCATTAAGGCTAGGATTGCTCCTAAAAGAAAGCCGAAGAAAACTGAAATTACCGAAATAAATAGCGTATAACCAACACCGGCAATAAAGAAGTCCTTGTAGGCCCACATCGAATTAGAAGCCTTAACCTCTTTTTTAGTTTTGCCTTTAGCAATATATTTACCGACATTAGGTAAATATACTTTGGTTACTAATTTCTTCTCTTTAATTTCATCGATTGACTTATTAGCAGACTTAACCAAGCTTTTAGCACCTTTATGAAAAGCTACAGCATTACCCTGAGAAGGTATTTTAAGCCCAGAAGGTATCGATGTTATGCCATCAGTATTCTTAGCAAAAGCAGCAGCAGATGCAGTATCAACTAAAACTGCATCAAACTTGTTAGTTTTCAAGCCTAAAATAAGGTCATTAGTCTTATCCATTGTTTTAATTTTAGACTTTTTAGCTTGTTCCTTAAGCAGTGTAGCTTGCATACTACCAGTTTGTGCACCGATTGCTTTGCCGCCAAAGGACCGATAATCATGGAATTTACCCTTGTCGGACTTTCTAATGATTAGATTCTGACCGCTTTTATAGTAAGTTTGGCTAAAGTCAACACTTTGCGCCCGCTTGGGTGTCGCGGTCATTCCGGAAATGACCATATCAATTTTACCTGTCTCAAGGGCAACCAATAATGAATCAAAGTCCATCGTTTTAACGACTAGCTTAACCCCCATGTCTCGGGCAATTTTGCGGCCAACTTCGATATCCATACCCATTACTTTGGATTTGCCATTCACATTTTGGACAAATTCATAAGGAGGAAAATCGGGGCTAGTTCCCATAACTAACTCGCCCTTTTCCTTGACCTTTTTCAAATAATTATCCGTTACTTTTGGGGCTTGCGTACTTTCAGCAGCATTGACGGTTTGTGGCACTAACGCCAACATCATCATTGCTACCAAAAGCGTTTCAAGCCATTTCCACGCTTTTTTCATTATTCCTGTCCTCCGAGGTTAGTATAGTTATTGCAATTATAATAATATGAAAATTAGAATACAACGATATATTTGGGTTATTTTCTCATTTATCATATTTTACCGCAAAAAAAAGCCTTGTCGCATATTGATTTACCTAATATAGACAAAGCTCTTGAATAATCTTATTTAGTTATTAGTGACATTTACAAAAAAGGTAAATATCAACCTTTTTGCGTTCGCTTTTTCACAAGCAAAAAGAGGAATCTATCATTGTAAACTCCTCTTCATTATTTTCCTTATAGGCTACGCTTAATTAAATGGGTGAAGTACGTAACAAGATAGATTACTACTTCGATCACCGCAATAAAGAAGGTTACAGGTAAATTAGTAATAAAGCCAAGATACAATCCTAGCCAAACCCCAATTAAAGCAAAGAAAACAGACCATGCAATCATTGAGCCAATTGTTTTACCAATATAATTGGCTGTTGCGGGTGGTAAAGTGAGCAAAATGAAAACTAGCAATGAGCCAACAATTTGCGCACCAATCGAAACAGACATTGCCAGTGCAATTAAGAAAATCACACTGACTAAACCAGTTTTTACTCCGTGAGCTACTGCTCCAATATGGTCGAATGAATCAAAATTGAGCGACCTCTGAATACTAAAAATCATCAGTAAAACAATTACTGACAAGACTACCAGCTGGATAACCCCCTGCTTGTCAACACCAACAATACTTCCAAATAAAATATTAGTTGCGTAGTTACTGTTTGCACCAGAAATTGCTAAAAATAGCACTCCTAGTCCTGTAAAAAGTGCCGAAATTGCACTAATGGATGATTCTTTTTGATCACTGTGAAGTGATAATTCGCCAACACTAATTGAACCAAGTAGTGTAAACAGTAGCATTCCCCAAAGTGGTCCAATCCCAAGCCACACAGCAAAAGCTGCACCTGCGAAACCAATCTCAGATAATGTGTGCGCCAAAAAGCTAAAATTACGGGCAACTACATAAACGCCAACGGTACCACACGTTATTGCAATAAAGGTACTGGCCAAGAAGGCATTACGCATAAAATCAAAAGCAAACATTATTCATACGCCTCCTTAAATTGAGCCATTTCACCTTGTTCAATGTGCCCATTAATTAAATATAAATAGTTCTGCATATATTTTTGTGCTAATGCAACATCATGGGTAACAAATAAAACAGTAATATTATGTTTTTCATTTAAATGTCTAATTAGCTTCATCAGTTCGTCTTTAGCCATAGGATCCAGACTTGCCGTTGCCTCATCAAGGATAATTACGTTCGGGTGATCAAGTAGCGCCTGTGCTAAATAAGCGCGCTGCTTCTGTCCACCAGAGGCTTCGCCCATCCTGGTATGCCTAATTTCATATAAATTAGTTTCCTGTAATTGATTCTTGATGGCTTCTTTAACTTCACGCTTTTTAAAAGCTGGCGCATTTAAACCAACAAAAGCCTCGATTGATAGAGGATATTCCGCATCAATATTACGAAACTGCGGTACATAACCTAGCCTGACACCATCAGCGAACCTAAAAGAGCCTGTTGTTGGTGCTAGCATTTTCATTAAAATACTAATTAAGGTTGTTTTGCCTGTACCGTTTGGTCCTAAAAGAGCTGTTGTTGAACCTTTTTCTAAATTAAAATTGAGGTCCGAAAAAACAGTCTTTTTATCAAATCTCATTGAGAGACTTTTTACTTCTAAAATGTCAGACAATTTTCTCTCCTTAATAATATTTTTCACTTAAAGTTTCCCACTTTAATGTATTGATCTTCATCAATAATATAATACTTACGACCGTCTATTTTTACTCGGCCACCGTATGTTCTAATATAACTGCCACGTTTAAATTTACCAGTACCAAAACGTTCGCCATCGCCACCATAAATATAGGCATTATGCGTTAAAAGCTGCAAGCTTCCTTCAATATTGGTTGCGACAACATATTGATCTGTTCCAATTTGGAAATACTTTTTGCCTCTAATTGTTTTGGTACCATAAACGCTTAGCTTTGTTCCAGCCTTCTTAGTAGGTTGTTTAGTTTTTTCACCATTACCATCATAAACTAGGGCATTATGCATCAATAGCTTAGTATCAGTGGGTTTGGGTTGTTTTGGCGACGTTGGTTTTGCTGGTGCAGTCGGCTTAGAGGGCTTGGGAGCAGATACAGTGGAACCAGCTGATCTTTTGTCATAATGATATTTAATCAGGTCGAAGAAATCATCCATTGAATAGCCCCATTTAGCAAAATAGCCATCTGGGTCGCCATGATCAGTACCGCCTAAGAATTTAGAAACTGCTGCATGTGACCAAACAGTTCCTTTACCAGTATGAACAGCATTAACAGGAGCAAGATTATACTGGCGCATAATTTGAGCAATGTAAATTGCATCGTTATTGATGCTTTTGGCAAAGTCAGCCAAATTATTGTCTTCACACAGTTCAACCTGGAAAAAACGACTGTTGGCAACAGGGCCAGCACCCCAAACACCATGATCTGGTGAGGTCATCTGGATTACACCAGTTTTATCCACAAAAGCATGAACATAGGAATAGATATTCATCCACTCACGGTTAAAATAAATTGCTTCATTATATGCGGAAGCGCCCGGCGTGGCGGTTTCGTGAACAACCACACCCTCAGGCTTGCCATAACGGTAATTCAGAGGATTGCTAGCATAAAAATCGTTATATTTTATGCCTTGCTGTTTAAGCATTTGTTCAAGGTAAGTTATGCCTCCATAACTATTTTGTTTAGCCATGTCATTAATCGAACTTGCCTGAACAACCACAGAATTTCGGACCATTGCAACCGCCGTGGCTGGAACTGCCATTCCCGCGGCTACAGCCATAGCAGCAATTAATTTCCTCATTTTTTATTCCCTCGTAACAACTATTTCTTGGCTACATCAGCCAACTTTTGATAACTTTCAGTCATCCAATCAAGGTAAGTCATCTTAGTCGGAATCGTTTCTCTAACCTTTAAAACTGGTATTTTATTCTTTTTTGCCAATTTAATAAAATTATTAACCGTCGTACTCGAAGTCTGCTCATTATCAACAAAGAAGGCTATCTTGCGCTTCTCAATTCCATGCGTCATTTCTTGAACGGTCGCAGCACTAGGATCTGTATTATTTTGAATTGCTTTTTCAAAGTCCTGATTTGCTACCTTAATATTAACAGAAGATAAGGCATAATCAAAAACAGGTTCACTAACATAAACTGGCTTATCAACCTGATGATCTATTTTTGCCGCATCTTTTTTAATTCGGTCAATCTTAGCTAAATACTTCAGTCCATTTTCACGATAGTAATCAGCGTGTTTTGGATCCTTTTTGCTTAGACGCTTGATTAAGTAATTAACATACTCTTTTGGCATGTTCAAATCAAACCAGATATGCGAGTTATCACCTTTTTTGCGTCCCATTAGGTCCTCACCAACTTTAACTGGTTCTTTTTCTACAGAAGACGCAAGTTTATCCATCCAGCTATCGTAGCCTAGCCCATTTTCTACTACAATATCAGCACTTGATAGAGCCTTGGCATCATCAGTAGTTGGTTCAAAGTCATGCGGATCCGCACTAGGATTTCTAATGAGAGCTTCTGCTTTACCATATTTGCCAACAACGTTTTGCGCAATATCTGCATAAACGTTAGTGGTTGTCATAATCGAAATTTTGTTGCTACTCTTCTGTGGCTTTTGCGAACATGCCCCCAGGGTGATCGCTACCACGCTAAATAAAACAGTTACAGCAAAAAATTTCTTCAATTTTTCAAATTTCATCTTGTTAAAAAACCTTTCAATTTAATAATCGGCTTTTACCCCGTTATCACATAGTAAGTCGTAGATTTGTATTTTCACTTACTATTAATAACCATTATACAGCAATTGAAGTTACTTACAAATAATAACCAAAAATAATGCTAACAGTTGCTAGTAAGCAAAAAAGCGTACGAAAATTTCGCGCGCTTTTAAAGTAGGTAAATAACTATGCTCTATAATATGCTTTCATCATAAAAGCCCAGAAGCTGGACAATTTTTAGGCTCAGTACATTTAGTTATCTTTTTCTTTTCTTCATTCGACGTACTATTCATTTTTTGCCGATTATTTCTTTCATTATTACCATCCTAAAGCAGTAACTGTTGGATAACAAAAAAGAGACAACTCACTTCACAAAAGTGTGATGTCTCTTCATTTTTACAGGGGCAATATCCCCATTACTGGACTTGGTTAATTTATCTAATTATTTTTGATCTTGCTTGTCAACTGGCTTCTTCCATAATCCTAAGATTACACCAGCAACAATTGAACCAATAATAGTGGCTACAAAGTAAAGCACAATATGGTTAGCAAGTGGTGATACCCATAGACCACCGTGAGGTGCAGGAACACCAATCCGCCATAGGCCTACTAGAGCACCACCGACAGCAGAACCAATAATACATGAAGGAATAACATGACCTGCATCTGCAGCAGCAAATGGAATAGCTCCTTCGGTAATGAATGAGAAACCTAAAATCCAGTTAGTTAAACCTGCACGACGCTCATCCAAAGTGTACTTGTTCTTGAAGAAGGTAGTACCAATTGCAGTAGCAAATGGTGGAACCATCCCACCAACCATTACGGCAGCCATCATCACAGCGGCAACAGTTGAATGAGGGTCGTTAGCAAAGGCACCTGATGCAAATACGTAAGCAGCCTTGTTGAAAGGTCCACCCATATCAATTGACATCATCGCAGCCAAAATAGTTGTTAAGACTACTAAGTTGCCTGTCCCCATTTGGTTTAAGAAGTTAGTAATTGCAAAGTTAACTGCACTGAAGATTGGGTTAATAATGTAGTACATAATTAAGGCAATCAGCAGCAAACTCAAAATTGGGTAAATGAGCATCGGCTTCATTCCCTCAAGTGATTTTGGCAATTTAGCAAACAGCTTCTTTAAGCCAACTACTAAGTAACCAGCAATAAAACCGGAAGCAAGCCCGCCTAGGAAACCGGCTGGTGATTTAGCATTAGTTACAACATTAGCAACATAAGCACCGCCGTATGCTCCACTATAAACGGTAGCCATGAAACCACCAACAAAACCTGGCATTAAGGCAGGCAGGTCACCAATTGATTCAGCAATATAACCTGATAGGATTGGCACCATGAAGGCAAAGGCCATGTTACCAGCATTGTTTAAGAAAATGAAAGCAGGTGATTTTGGTCCACCGGCAAAGTTTTCAACGATGAAGGAAATGGCCATTAAGATACCACCACCGATAACGAATGGCAACATGTGCGAAACACCGTTCATTAGGTTTTGGTAAATTGAGCCCCAGAAGCCCTTCTTTGAATCATCACTTGTTTCAGAACTTGCTTGACCGTCTGAGTGGTAAACACTAGCTTTTGAATCTAAAATTGTTTCAACTAATTCATCTGGCTTGTTAATACCATCGACAACTGGACGACTGATTAATGGCTTACCATCAAAACGTGGCATGTCCACTTTCTTGTCTGAAGCAATAATGACACCTTTAGCACGACTAATTTCGTCAGCTGTCAATTTATCTTTAACACCTTCAGAACCATTAGTTTCAATGCGGACATCCGCACCGCGTGATTTACCTGCTTTAATAATAGCTTCTTGAGCCATGTAAGTATGAGCAATACCGTTAATACATGCAGTAACACCAACAATTAATGGCTTTTCTTCACCAGTTGAAGCAGCAGGACTAGCAGCTTGTTCTTTTTCAGCCTTCTTATCTGCATCGCTCTTTTGTTCAGCTTCTTCGAATAAGTTAATAACTTCTTCTGGATTCTTTGCTTCCTTAAGCGCTGCAACTAAATCAGGATTGATTAGTAAACCTGAAAGTTTTGCCAAAGCCTCAAGGTGAGTATTGTCTGCCCCATCAGGAGCAGTGATCATAAAAAAGAGGTTAACTGGTTGACCATCAAGTGAGTTGTAGTCAATTCCCTGTGCACTCTTAGCAAAAAGCACACGTGCCTTATTGATAGACTTGTTGCGCGCATGCGGCATTGCAATTCCGTCACCAATACCGGTTGTTGATTCATTCTCCCGTGCCCAAATCGATTTGATGAATTCATCTTCATCGTTGACGATGCCGGTTTCGACCTCTAAATCGGCCATTTCCTTAATAGCATCTTCTTTATTAGTCGCATTAAGCGACATAATCATCGATTCAGGAGCTAAAATATCTTTAATTTTCATTAGTTCTTCTCCTTAATTACGATAGTTGCTCTACATTAATCTGTGGTAAAACAGCTTCAATCTGACTCATCACAGCAATATCCTTGGTAAAGGCGGTAGCTGCACCACATGCCATTCCGATGCGGAAGCTTTCAGCTGGATCATTGGTCTTAACATAAGTTCCAACAAAACCAGCAATCATTGAGTCACCAGCACCGACTGAATTAACAGCAGTACCCACAGCTCCTTTAGCGTGATAAAAATGATCTTTGGTAATCAAATAACCGCCTTTGCCAGCCATTGAAACCATCACGTTTTGTGCTCCCATATCAAGTAACTTACGTGCACATTCAAGCATATCTTGATCTGAATCAAAGGTAGTGTTGAACAGCTCAGCAAGTTCGTGATGGTTAGGCTTAATTACTAATGGCTTGTAGCTCAGTGTATCAAGTAGTGCCTGACCGGTTGTATCAATGACAAACTCGGCGCCAGCTTCCTTAATTTCTGGCAGTAATTCTTTGTAAAAGTCTACTGGCAAACTTGGTGCAAGTGATCCACTTAAGACCACAATGTCACCCTTTTGTAAATCACTCATTCGTGACTTGAAAGCAGTAATTTCTTGATCTGTAATATTTGGTCCCGCAGCATTAATCTCGGTTTCGTCTTGTGCGTGAACCTTCACATTGACGCGTGTATCATCTGAAATAGTCACAAAGTCATTAACAATGCGGCGTTGATTTAATTGACGCACCAATTCTTTACCAGTAAAACCACCGACAAAGCCCCAAGCAGTATTGTCAATTTCAAGCTGATTTAGAATTTGAGAAACGTTGATTCCCTTACCCCCAGCAAGAAATGAGCAATTATTGCTACGGTTAACATTACCGCTATCCACTTTGTCTAATTGAATAACATAATCCAAAGCAGGATTAACGGTTACCGTATATATCATTATTTGGCCTCCTTCAAATTAACCTTTGCAGGTAAAATCTTTTTGTTTTGCATCCCAAGTTTATTTGTGATCACGGTGAGATTTTTGACATTACCAAAAACAGCAAAGTTACGTTCACCAATTTTAGTTTCATCCGTCAAAACGTAAGTATGATCTGCACAGGCAATTTCTTGCTTCTTAATGGCTGCTTCCTCTGGATCTGGCGTTGTCAGATTACCATTGTGATCAATTCCATTAGTACCAATAAAACTAGCGGCAAAGTTCATGCTTTGCAATTGCTCAATCGCAAATTGACCAATCACGGCATGAGTATCTTCCTTAATCTTGCCACCTAAAAGCATAGTGTTGATGCCATGCCCAACAGCACTTAGCGCTGTTTCAATTCCATTAGTGACAACGGTTATTCCTGCTACATTAGCAAGAAACGGAACCATTTCATAAGCTGTTGTACCTGCATCGATAAAAAGATAATCATTTTCATGCACGTAATGCTTAACTGCGTAGCGTGCAATTCGAACCTTATCATCGTGATTCATTGTAAAGCGAATATGCTGCGAAACATCATGAGCAAGTTTCTTAACCGACTGTGCACCACCATGAACTCTTCGAACTAAACCTTTTTCTTCCATTCGAATTAGGTCTCGCCGAATCGTCGACTCTGACGTTGCCGTCAGTTTGGACAAGTCGCAAACACGACATAGTTCATGTTGATTAACATAGTTTTCAATCAGCTTTTGACGTTCCTGTGTTAGCATCTTCCCTCACCTCCGAAGAGTATTTTATGCGCGTTTCCATTCAAAATCAATCATTTTTACTCAAAATCACTCACTTTTATGCAAAAACAAGCAGCATATTCTTAACTCCTAACCTTAAAGACAACAAAAAAGCTGTACGCTATTAGCATCACAGCTTTCTTTTCACTATTTACGTAATTCTTTTTGCGCAGACGGCAAAATAAATGAGCAAACAAACCCAATAATTGTAAAAATTAACATCATGATAAAGCCTAAGCGATAGCCATTATCCAACCTTATTGCTTCGCTTACACCGCTGCCAGTTGCTCCTAATGTTATAACTAGCATCGCCAAGGCAGTCCCAAGTGAACCACCTATTTGTCTAATGGTTGATGAAACAGCATTCGCATGAGCTGTCATATTTGTATCCACTTGATTAATTCCAGCAGTGAAAGTAGTCATCATGGTAAAAGAAATACCAATCATTCTTAGCGCATAGCATAAACTAATTAAAACTAGACTTGTTTTAGTGTTGAAAATCAGCATTGGTAGAGTACCTAACAACAACATCCCAAAGCCAAACAAAGACAGTTTTTTAATGCCAAATTTATCATATAAAGTACCTGAAATCGGATTGCAGATAATCATTATTAAGGCTCCAGGCATCATCACTAAGCCAGAAGTTAATGCAGTTTCCGCACGCGTTGTTTGTAAATACAATGGCAAAACTAACTCTATTCCTACCATTGAAATGTTACTAATTGTGCTAAGCAATGTACACAGATCAAAGCCTGAATTTTTCAAAACTCTGATATCTAATAAAGGTTTAGACATCTTCAACTGGCGACGACAAAATAGCCAAATAATTACAATACCAATAATAAAAATCAAAGTTAAAGTTACGGTGATTTTACCAGTATTACCTATTTCTGACAGTGCATACAAGATCAACCCAAATCCTACAATTGATTCCAGAAAAGAAACCACATCGACTGAGCTTAAATGAGCAACAGTGATATTTTGAATTGTAAAAACGGCAAGTACACATACTAAAGCACTGGCAAAGCTTAAAATTATAAATAGCATTTGCCATTCTGCGTATTTCAAAATCAAGCCTGAAATGGTTGGTCCAACGGCCGGTCCAAAACCAATTACCAATCCAGTGATTCCCATTGCCATTCCACGCTTTTCTGGTGGAAATAGAATTAAAATGACATTTTGAATAAATGGCATCAGCCCTCCCGCGGCAGTAGCTTCAATAATGCGCCCTAATAGCAAAGCTTCAAAATTTGGCGCAAACAGACAAACTAACGAGCCAGCAAAAAAGATTGCCATCATAGTTAAAAAATTGTTTTTGAGACTAAATGACTCAAAAATCCAAGCTGAAATTGGAATCATTAACCCAACTACCAATAAATATGCCGTGGTTAACCATTGAGCTGTTGCCTGTCCCACGTTAAACGACTTCATGATTGACGGTAATGCATTATTTAAAAAAGTTTCAGCCAATAATGAAACAAAGGCACCGAACAGCAGTACAGCCATCATCAGCACTCTTTTTTTACCAGAAATTTCTTTCACTTCTTTTTCCATTTTTTCTCCCTTTTAAAAATATGTAGCAAGCTACATTTAATAGAAATAAAGCATGACTTTATTTAAAACCTTCAATTATTTGATCGAGAAAAGCTTCAAATTGCTCGACTTCAACAACTGATGAACCTTGTGTGATTTGTGCATTAGTGTTATCAAGAATTGCATGAATTTTGGTGATGTTCTTATCAACAAGAGCAAAGCCCTTGTCAGATAATTGCAAAACTATTTGACGTTGATCAGTTTCAAGGTGGGTTGTATAAATTAGACCGTTTTCTTCCAAGCGTCGCACAATTCCTCTGATTGTTGGATGACTTAGCACAAACATATCCGCTATTTCTTTTTGCGTCACTGTTCTATCTTTGGCCTCATACAGAAAAACCATTAGCGATATCTGTGCACCAGTTAAAGAATATTCCTTGAACATTTCTCCAAACTGATTATTTAGTTGTTTTTCAATTAGCGTATTCGCAGCTTTGATTTTAGGACCAATTCGGTTTAAATATACGTTCATAATTTTCCTCAATTCATTTGTGTAGTATACTACACAAAATTATTTTTGCAAGAAGGTTTGAAATTTAGCTGTAAAATTATCGGCGTTGAACGCCTCACTTTGTTTAAAACAGTAATTCAGTTGAATTATCAGCTAAAAATTTTTTCAAACATTCTAGATTAGTCAGAAGCAAAAAGACCAGCTCTAAAATATAAGAACTGGTCTTTTAATACGTATTAATTAAGTTTATTTATCGATTTTACTTAATGCGTCATTAACCGCATCTTTTAGTCCGCGGCTTGTGCTTGAAGCACCAGAAACTGCATCAACATCAACTTTATTTTGCTTAACCATTTCTTCAGGCAATGTCTTAACGGCTTTTAAACCATAGTCTTCAGATTCTGCCTGCTTCAGAACTTCAATCTTCTTCAAATTCTTGTCTTTGTCTGCAGTAACACGAACGACGATTTCGCCGCCCATACCGCCATTTGTTCTACCAATGTATTGATCTTTGCCAGTTTCAAAAGTTTCATGGTTAAGGTCAGAGGTTAAGTGAACATCATGACTAGAAGCACCAGTTGCTGCATCAACAGTAACATCGTCTTTAGCCTTAGCAGCATTTTCACCGGCAATCTTACCCCAAATCAAGCATTCAGCAATGTTGTTACCACCTTGATATTGATTTGCACAAATACCACCAAATTCACCAGCTGAATATAGGTGAGGAATTGGTTGACCCTTAGTATCCAATATTTCAGCTTGAGCATTTCTTCTTGCACCACCCTGGGTATTAAGCATTGTCTGCTCCATTTGAATAGCATAAATTGGGCCATCAGCAAACACACGCATGGTCTTTGGATCACGACGGAACTCAGGATCATCACCAGTTTGAGCAGCCTTGTTGAAGCGTTCCAATGAATCTTTCAAAATAGCAGGATCTACCTTAATCTCATCTGCTAGTTCTTCTACAGAGTCGGCCTTAACTACATTTTCCTTGTATACTGGATAACTACCAATAATTGGGTCTGCATCCAATTCTGCCTTTTTAGCTTCATCAAAAATTAGGTATGGGTGTTCCTGATTGATTGGCACTTTCCATTGGCCATGGTTCTTAATGTGACCATGACGGTTTTCTTCAGCTTCATCGAAGTATCTTGTACCATCATCACCAATAACAAATGAACTACCATGAGCAACAGCAATATTTTGTGCACCAAGCATCAAACGACCACGTTCACCCTTTGGCACTGCAAAAGCCATTCCGTGAAGTAAGCCAAGTGATTCAAAGTTGTGCATGTGCCAGAAATCTGCACCAACTTGTTCAGCCATCTTGATACCGTCACCCTTATTGTAAAGAGTACCTAAAGGTGCTAATCTCTTGGCGCCAAGATAATCTTCAACCATAGTTTGGTTATTTTCAAAACCACCGGTTGTCATTACCACACCGTTTTTAGCTTGAACCTTAAGCAGTTTGCCTTCGCGTTCAATCAAAACTCCCTCAATCTTACGAGTCTCAGGGTCTTGAATCAGTTCCTTGGCAGGTGTGCTGTACATAACATCAATGTTATCCTTACGTTCAACTACTTTTGCTCTTAGGATTTTCCATAAGGCTGCGTCAAACCACGATTCGCGAACAGTTGTGAAATCATAGGATTCTGATCCTTCAAATTCAGGAAATTCTTCGTAGGCATGATGTAAACGTTCAGGTGCGTATTGTTTTGCACTGCATGGTTTTACACCCAAATATTTTGTGACGTAGTTTGGTGTGTTAACCATCCCTTTAACGTAAGTATCGATCATCTCTTCATCAAGTGACATTGGTGCAGTCAAGTTTTTGTAGTACTTCTTTAACTCATCAAAATCATTACCAGTTCCGATTAACTGGGCTGAATAACGTGTGTTGCCTCCTTCATGACCTTCTGGTGCTGCATCAACAAGCAGTACTTTTGAGCCACTATCAGCTGCAAAACGAGCAGCAGTTGCACCAGCACCACCAAAGCCTAGTACAACAACATCGTAATTAGCATCCCATTTAGTATCTTTTTGATAAATCATGATTCTATCCTTCTTCTTTTTTGTAATCACTTTCATTAATAAGTTAATTTTATCACTAATATTACTTTTGGAATGATTAATTTTTAAAAATTGTCCTACTTAATTAACGTTAATTTAGCAAAAGCCTACTTCTGTAGCTTGTGTTATCAATCACATAAGTGCTTTTTAATGAGCTTAAATCGGAAATTTTGTCATAAATTGTATTTATATTTTTCAATTTATAACTATGCAAAAAAGAAGGAAGTTATCTTCCTTCTTTTTACCAAGATATTTTTATATTCATCTAAGCGAAACTCAATGTTAGTTATTGAGATATTTCTTTAATTCCTCACCTTTAAGTCCAGCGCTAAGACCAACTAGCAACTTGATTCTAGCTTTTGGTCCAGTTAATCCACGACAGAAAATGATACCCATTTTAGCAAGGTTAACGCCGCCGCCCTCGTAGTCGTAAACTGGTTCAGCAATTCCGTTGAAGCAGCGTGATACTAAGACTAGCGGGATATTGTGGTCAATTAAAGATTGCAGCTCAGGCAAAGTCTCTGGTGGCATGTTTCCGGCACCCAAAGCTTCAATCACAATGCCGTTAGTTTCCGGCTTGTTTAATGCGTGGAGTAGTTCTGTACCCATTCCAGCGTAGGCTTTAACCAGATAAACATTTGAGACAACGTGATCAATTGGTTCGTGTGCTTGTGGCTTAATTGTTTGAACATAATTAACATGCCCTTCAGAAACAATTCCAATTGGACCAAAAGTTGGTGTCCGGAAAGTTGCAACATTGGTGGTATGAGTTTTTGTCACATAGCGAGCCGAATGAATCTCATCGTTCATTACCACTACTACACCCTTACCCACTGATTCAGGTGAACTGGCAACTGTGATTGCAGTTCTAAAGTTATATAAACCGTCGCTACCCACTTCATTAGACGAGCGCATTGCACCAGTTACCACAACTGGCATTTTACTTGAAATAGTTAAATCTAAAAAGATTGCTGTTTCTTCAAGCGTATCGGTACCATGGGTAACAACTGCGCCAAAAAAGCCTTCTGCTTCAGCGCGACGAATTCGTAAAGAAAGTTCAAGCATTCTTTGGGGAGTCATATGCGGTGACGGTACATTAAAAATTTCTTCCGTTACTAATTCAACTTCGCCTTTATTCTCTAGCTGAATGGCAGTAAGTGGATTTTGGTCATTCGGTTTAATATTACCATCTGCATCTTCAGACATTGAAATAGTCCCACCAGTGTGCAAAATCAGAATTTTCTTTGTCATAATCGTCTCTCCTAGCTATAAGCGGTTAAGCCAATTCTAACATTTATATGGTCAGGATTGAAATGATTAAAACGGAATTTTTACGCCTTAATTAGAGACACTTTTGATAATTATTCACCATAAACTTCTTTGGCCAAATCAAAGGCAGTCCATGCATTAGGCCAGCCACAATAAAAGGCTAAATGAGTAATTAGTTCTACCATTTCTTCTTTGGTGACACCATTAGTCTTTGCAATACCCATGTGCGATTTTAATTGTGGATATGCTCCTTTGGCCATCAAAGCAGCACAAGTAATCAAGCTGCGATCGCGTGCTGGCAACTGCTTTTCGCGAGACCAAACTTCACCAAATAAAACATCATCATTTAATTCTGCAAATTTAGGAGCAAATTTGCCTAAATTATCACGGCCTGCTGTTTGCTTTTTCATAATTAGTTCTCCAATCCTTGATAATATTCATCTGTTACGGGTTCTAGCCACTCTGGCGTTCCCGCTGTAATTGCAAGGTGCGCAAACCAACTATCTTTAGTAGCACCGTGCCAATGCTTGACACCATCATGAACTACCACTACATCTCCAGGATGTAATTTCTGCGCTGGCTTATTCTCCTCTTGATACCAGCCTTCGCCCGCTGTTGCAATTAAAATCTGGAAACCATTGTTGTGCTTATGCCAATTGTTACGGCATCCTGGCTCAAAACTCACATTTGAAACACCAACATTTAATGCAGGATCTGCAACTAAATTCTCTAAGTAACTTTGACCAATGAAATATTTTTGATATGCTTCATTCTTTTCGCCTAAAGGAAACAAACCTTTTTTGACGCTTTCTTCATTATTTGTCATTCTTGGTCTCTCCAATCTGTTTTAGATAAGCTGCAAAAGTTTCATTATCGGCAATGCTGTGATCCTGCTTTGCCTGGTACCAGTCGATTTTTTGTCCAAGCACTTTCATACTGCTCTTCAGCTCTAGCAACTTTTCTTCAGCACTAGTTTGAACTTCTTTTAATAAAGCCAGTCGCTGTGGAATAGTTGCATCCCCTTGAGCACGAAGTTGAATGTACTCTTTTAATTGCGGAATTGTCATTCCAGTACCTTTTAGATGTAAAACAAACTCAAGCCAGCTGAGGTCATCATCTGTATAGTAACGTTGCCCAGTTTTATCTCTTTTAGGAACAAGTAATTCTTCTTGCTCGTAGTAGCGTAAAGTCGATGGTGTCAAATGCGTCAATTCACTGAATTGACCAATACGATAATGTTCTTTTGCAGTCATCATTACTCCTAGTTAATTTATTATTTTTGACAACTTTACGATATCCCTTCAAGTGCACTTTAAGTCAAGCGCTTTTTAATTTTTACGTTTTATTTTGAAATTTTTGTTTTTTGACTTTTAATGGGTATTTTTGCTTGCCAAAATTTCTACCGACTTGTAAAATGACCGTTGGTCATTATTAAAAAGGAGGCAATTATGCACGTCTTAACTCCTGAAGAAAAACAAGCCAAAAAACAGCTGATTGCAACAGCTGCGAGCAAGCTTTTTCAAGAACACGATTTTAACGAAATCTCAATAGCACAAATTGCCAATGAATCTGGCGTAGCAAAAGGTACATTATTTAACTACTTTAAAACCAAAGAAAATATTTTTATGTACCTTCTTTTATCCGGCTACCAAAACTATTTAACAGAAGTCTTATTCGACTGGCAAAATGGTCCCCAAATTACTACCTGGGGCCAATTAACTGCCTTTTTATTAAAGCAAAATCACTATTTAATTCACGAAAAGTCTGATTTATTGCGGCTTAATGCACTGCGCGCACCCATCTTGGAAGCAGCTGCTGACCGTGAACAAACGCTTACCGGAAGAGCTGCTCTCTATCATATCAGTCAAGAACTTGGTCAGACAATTGCAAATAGTATTACAGAATTAGCGGCTAAAAAAGCTAGCCACATTTTTGTAATTCAGAGTGCGATTATTAGCGGCTTAATGAATATGATGAATCTTGATGAATTTCATCATGACCAACTTCCAGTCGATTTTAAAGAATTTCAAATTGATTTAGAAACAGAAGCAAACCAACTGCTCGAGTTTTATCTACAAGGATTGCAAAAAGAATTGGAGAGATAATTGAAAATGAAAACTGCAAATATTCGTAACTTTGCCATTATTGCTCATATTGATCACGGCAAATCTACTCTTGCCGATCGAATAATGGAGCAAACTGAAACAGTAAGTGAGCGCGAACTTAGTGCCCAATTATTGGACAGCATGGAAGTTGAACAAGCGCATGGTGTAACTGTTAAATCACGTTCTGTGCGAAACTTTTATCATGGCGATGATGGTCAGGAATATGAATACAATTTGATTGATACGCCTGGACACGTTGACTTTTCTTACGAAGTTTCAAAAAGCCTTGCCGCTAGTGACGGGGCAATTTTGCTTGTGGACGCCACTCAAGGTGTTCAAGCGCAAACAATCGCCAACCTGCGACTGGCAGTAAAACATCATTTAACCATTATTCCGGTTATCAACAAAATTGATAGTTTATCCGCAGACGTTGCAGCAACTGAAAAACAAATTCGCACACTCCGTCCTGAATTTGAGGATTGCGATATTTTGAAAATTTCTGCTAAAACGGGTAAAAATGTGCATGACGTTCTGGAAGCAATTTATCAAAAAATTCCTGCTCCAACTGGCGACCCCAAGGCTCCGCTCAAGGCACTCGTTTTTGACTCCCAATACGACCCATATCAAGGAATCGTCGCTGAAGTAAGAATGATTGATGGTCAACTAACCACCCAGCAGAAATTGAAATTAATGAGTCAAGGTGAAACCTTTAATGCTCAAGCCGTTGGGATTTTTACACCTAACATGAAGCCAGTTGAAAAACTCGAAACTGGCGAAGTTGGGTACTTAGTCACCGGTCTAAAGGACGTAGCTGCTGTTCAAGTAGGTGAAACCCTGACTGATGCAGCTAATCCAACAGCACAAGCTTTTCCTAACTTTAAGCCGGCACAGTCAATGGTTTACGCTGGACTTTACCCTAAAGGCGATACCAGTTATGAAGCACTGAAGCAGGCCATCAGCAAGCTTGCACTTAACGATTCAGCTTTTCACTACACACCTGAACAATCAGAGGCACTTGATGCCGGTTTCCGGTGCGGTTTTCTCGGAATTTTCCACTTACAAATTATTCAGGAACGTTTGCGTGACGAGTACCACGTTGAGGTGCTAACAACCGCACCAAACGCTACTTACCACGTCTATTTGAAGTCACCTGATCCAAAGCAAGAATACCTAACCATCACTAATCCAGCTAAATTCCCTGACTTCTCAAAAATTGATTACGTGACTGAGTCTTATGTTAAAGCAGTCATCACCACGCCAGAAAGTTATCTTGGTGCCGTAATGAAGCTTTGCGACCAACATTTTGGTGAAATGGTTGATCTCGATAATCAACAGGATTTAGTAACATTAACCTATAAGCTGCCTGTTTCGGAAATTGCCTATAACTTTTTCAATAGCTTAAAATCAATTACTCATGGATATGCAACTCTCGACACAGAGTTCCTTGATTACGAACTTGTTGATGTGGTCAAAATTCAAATTCAGATTAACTACGCAGCCGTCGATGCACTCGACATCATTGTGCCACGTCAAAATGCGGACAAAATTGCACATAAACTAGTTGAAAAACTAAAATACACGGTGCCACGTCGTCTCTATCCAATGCCGGTTCAGGCAATGGTTGAAAACAAATCAATTGCTCGTGTGGACGTTCCTCCACTACGTAAAAATGCAGCTGTTAACGGTGAAAAGCGGAGCATTTCTAAAAAGCAACAGCTACTGCGTCGACAAAGCTTAAACAAGCGTCAAGCAGTCAAAAGTGATATTAAACTGCCCCAAAGTGTTTTTGATGCTGTCTTAAACCTTAATGAAGATGACTAAAAACTAACGAATAACCATTAAAAAGTAAAAGAGCCCCTAGTATTTAGACCTATAGTCTATTTATTAGAGGCTCTTTTTATGACTAAATTATTTAAGCAAAAAAAACCACTTCGAAAATAATTTCGAAATGGTTTTAGTTCAAAGTTAAATTAGTCGTCTAACTTTTCTTTGTTAGTAACGTTTAATTTTTCATCGAATGTGTAAACTACTGGTTCACCTGTCTTCATTTCTAAGTCCATGATGTCTTCATCAGAAATATTTTCAATGTACTTAGTTAAAGCACGAAGTGAGTTTCCGTGAGCAGCGATGATAACGTTCTTACCAGCCAATAGGTCTGGGGCAATGTGATCTTCCCAGAATGGCATTACTCGTTCAAGACAAACCTTTAAGTTTTCAGTCCGAGGAATGATGTGTGGGTCAAGATCTGCATAACGACGGTCATGTACTTGACTAAACTCTGAATCATCTTCAAGCTTTGGTGGCAAAACATCGTATGAACGACGCCAAATGTGAACTTGTTCGTCACCATATTTTTCAGCAGTTGCTTCTTTGTTTAAACCTTGTAAACCACCATAGTGGCGTTCGTTAAGTCTCCATGATTTAGTTTCAGGAACCCAAAGTTGACCACTTTCTTCTAAAGCGAAGTGCAAAGTCTTGATTGCACGAGTCAAAACTGAGGTATAAGCTTGGTCAAACTTGAGGCCGTGCTCCTTAATTAACTTACCCGCATTCTTTGCTTCTTCTACACCTTTTTCTGACAAGTTAACATCAACCCAACCAGTGAACTTGTTTTCAAGGTTCCATTCACTTTGGCCGTGACGAATTAAAACTAATTTCGACATGAAAAAATATCTCCTTTGCAAATTAAAAGCTTCACTTACTATTTTACACATTTAAATTTTGTTTTCATAGGGTTTAGGGCTAAAAATCGTTTTTTAAATTTTTGATTTACGATACAATAGAGATATTAATGAATATAAGGAAAGAGAATATCTAACCAAGATGAAATTCAAAAAAGTATTGTTAAGTATAGGCGTTGTCGTTGCACTGGTTTCTAGCGGTTGCTCTAAACAAAAAAAGCAAGCTGATCCAATTTTAACTAAAACGCAAGTCATCCAAAAATCACAGAAGTCCTTCAAGAGTGGTGAAGCAAAGCAAATTGTCAATTTGAAAACTGACACTTCTAGTCAAGTCGTTGCTTCTAACTATTCATTCGGTGGTGACCCAACCGTCTTTCACGTTAACTACCAAACCGAAGCTAAGGGTAAAACTCATAACATGGATGAATGGATTAGCAACACCGGTAATCTTTACATCAATGGTCAGAGCACATGGTATAAAACTGAAATTGAAAAAATGTCCGGTCACTCATATGCCGACGTTTTAGATGCAGTTTTAAACAACGAAATGTTAATGAATCCACCTAAGGGTTTAACTGATGCTTATAAGATGAAACGTTCTGGTAAAACCTACACGTTAACAGCAAAAATCACTGATAAAAAGATTATGAAAGCTGCAGTTGCACCAATCTTTACAACTAATACCCAAAGTCCGCAGCAGCAAAAAATCTATCAGAAGTTAGCTAAAGTAGGCAAATTTGAAGATATGACGGTAAAGCTGGTAGTAAAAGGCACTAAGTTATCCACTTTCAGTTACACTGTTAATCTCAAAATTGGTAAAATGATGAAAATGAGCGCAGGGCAAAGTTACAGTAACTTGGGTCGCCATGACTTCCTGAAGGTTCCTAACAATGCGCTAGATAGTAAGCCACTACCAAAAGAAAATAAGAAAAAGTAATTTTAATTTACAAAAAGAGCACTATTTCTTGAAGAAATAGTGTTTTTTGCTCGAAAAGAATAGACTAGATTAATTAATTACTGTAAAATCAGGATTAAATTAAGATTAAACAAGGAGAAAAATTATGAAAACTAAAAAGGTTATTTCTAGTATATTATTAACCTTCACCTTCCTAGCAGGTGGGCTAAGTCAAACACACAGCGTTTCGGCTGCTCTTGATAGGGAACAAGCAGTATCAATTGTTAAAAAAGGTGCTCCAGAAACCCAAAGTACAGGCTTAGATGCTACTTTTAATGTAAAGGTTAACAAGGAAAAGCCAATTATATTCAAGATAAATAGTGAATTAAAAATTAAGCCTGCTCTAGCTCATGTAACACTAGAGACTAGCTACGGCAAAAAGACGAGTGAAACTGAGGAAATGTGGGCTTCAGAAGAAACTAATCGTCTTTATAGCAAAAATAAGGGTAAATGGGAATACACGACCTTACCAAAGCCTTCAAAAAAGAAGCCTAAAGGTGCAGAGGCTCAATTATTTAATCTCTTGAGCGATCCTAAGACATATACCAAAACCAGTGATTTGTTTATTAAAGCTCTAGATGATAATAGTGAATTGTCTGGACCAGATCAAGATGGCGTGTACACCCTAACTGTTAATGTAAGTGCATCTAAAATGAAAAAGCTATTCCTGGAGTTTTACAAAAAAGCTAAATTTAGTAAGAAAGAAATTAAGGTGTTCAAGAAAAGTGTCAAGTTTACCAACATCCAATTTGCCTACACAATTAAAGATGAAAAACTTGTTGGCTATACTGGCAATGTTACCTTAAAATTGGCAAAATTAATGAAATTTAGTGAGACCATATCCACAAATCACTTTGATGGGTATAATGATCTTAAACTACCCGATGAGGTTATAAATGCCAAGAAGGCAAAATCAAAGTAAATTTAATGGAGGATATCGATGAAGCTAGGAATTATTGGTAGTGGAAAAATTGTTCATGATTTTTTGACAACTGCGGATAAAATAGCCGACTTAGAACTAGCAGCTATTTCAACCACTCCACGCAGCAAGCAAATTGCACAGGATTTAGCTGAGCAATATCAGATTGCTGAAGTTTTTTCCGATAATGACGAGCTCTATTGTGATCCAAACGTCGATACTGTCTATGTTGCTGTCCCTAACTCCTTACATTACGGTGTAGTTAAACAAGCTATCCTAAATGGCAAAAACGTGATTTGTGAAAAGCCATACGTTGCTACGGTTGCTGAAGCAAAGGAATTGAAAAAATTAGCTGATGAACATCACGTCATTATCGTTGAAGCAATCACTAATATTCATTTAGAAAATTACTTAGCAATTAAACGTGCTCTTTCGAAAATTGCGCCTATCCATATTGCCAGCCTTAATTACACGCAGTATTCTAGTCGCTATGATGATTTCCTAAAAGGAAAAATCGCACCGGTTTTTGATCCTGCAAAAGACGGCGGCACGTTAATGGATTTAAATATCTATAATATTCATTTAGCTGTTGGGCTTTTTGGCAAGCCAGAAGCTGTGCAATACTATCCTGTGATGCAAAAAGGAATCGATACTTCAGGTATTCTAAATCTGACTTATCCTGAAATGCAGGCTAGTTTAATCGCTTCAAAAGATTGTTACACTACTCCCCGTTCTTTTATTGAGGGAGAAAAAGGTTCAATTTTCTTTGACGGCTCAACTGGTGTGATTGATCGCTTCAGCATTGAGTTGAGAAATGGCGATACTGATAGCTTTGAATTTAATCATTACAAGCACCGGATGGCTAGTGAGTTCAATGACTTTGTTAAGATCATTGATAACCACGACACTAAAACCGCTGATGAATTATATGATCATAGCATCACGGTCATGGATGTGCTGGCACAAGCGAAAAAGTCGGTAGCAAAGTAATCACATTAAAATAAGACAAACTAAAACACAGCTATTCTATTAATTTAGAAAAGCTGTGTTTTTTTAAATAAAAAGACCTAAGCCACCTAATTACTTGAATCATTTAGATTCAATAATCTGGGATAAGCTTATGGTCTTTTTGTTTATTTTTGACTACTGAAGAATAAATTTAAGTATCTGATTAACGTGTGCTCTCTGAATCAGTAGGCACTTGTCCACATACTGCCTGTACTGTATTTACTGCTGTAACTAAATCTGAAGCCTTTGTGGCATCTTGTACATCACTTAATAAAGCTTCAGCGATAGTATCAATTATAGCATTTGCTGTTGCTTTATCATCATCTGATAGATTTTCATTATTATTAATTTTGTATTTTGCTGCTTGGGTAGTTGCCTTGATTGCATTAATTGCTGCTTCTTGTTGCTTTGCAAAAGGAACTACCGCATTAAGATCATTTTGTAAATCTGTTTCTGCCTTGTCTAATTCAGCCTGTGTTTTTGCATTAACAATTGCTTCCTTAGCCTTATCTAATGCAGCTTTTACCTTAGCTGCATCACCGCCTGCTGTACTAATAACGAATTCGCCAGCTTTTGTTGCTAAATCGGTGCTTTCGATTTTGCTTGGTTCAAGTTGACAAGCATCAATAGCATCTTTTTGGGCGCTAGTTATCTCTTTTTCAGATTGTGCGTTATTAATAGTATCAGCTGCTGTTTGGACAATTTTATTAACTCGATCGATTGCAGCCATCTGATCATCAGCTGATAAAGGACTAGTCTCGATTGCATTGACTGCATCTTCCGCAGCCTTCTTAACTTCAGTATTAGCTGCTGCTTTCTTATCTTTTAATCCATCACTTGCTGGTGTGCTAGGTGTAGTAGATCCCTCATTTGGTTCCTTATCAGGCTCAGTAGGCTGTATCATGCCAACCAGTGCGCTTGCTTTGATATAACCATATTTTGTTGAATAGTACTTTTTACCCTTTATGGTTACTTGTCCACCATAGACTTTAACGTCTTGCCCCTTAAGAATTTTACTATTCTTAATTACTTTGCCGCTTCTGGTATACAAAACTGTATTTTTAGCTGCTTGAAGCTTTTTGCCATCGACATTTGAAGCTTTGATATATTGTTTTTTTCCAATCTTGTAATAGAGTTTGCCGTCAATTGTCTTTCGACCATATACACGAATCTTTTCGCCGACTCTAATGATTTTTTTGGTTTTAATAACTTTTTGGTCTGTTTGTTTATAGACAGCAGAATTAGCCCCAATTACCTTAGCCTTTTGAGCTGCACGGACCTCGGTAGGTATGCTGTTTATAACATTTTTTGGAACTTGATTTAAACCAATTAATAACAATGTTGCACCTGCAACGGAAACGATTACTTTTTTGTAAAAATTATTTTTACTCATCTCTTAAAAACCTCACACTAGTTTTACATTTACTCTATTGTTCCCAATATAGCTAGTATTAAGAACGATATAGTTAATAATATCGTTGCATTTTTATATTTGAACACTATATACAAATAGATAATTACATGCAGCTATATAGTACAGGCAAAATAAGTTTAAATAAAATAATCTTCCTCAGTATTTAATATTTTAGTATTAATAATTAACTGCATTGTCACTACAAATCTATAAAGTAATATGAGCTAAAAAATGGCGTAATATGAGCTAAACCCTTTATTAGCTTTTTAACCTAAAAAGTAATTATAAAATTTAGATTTTTGTATCTAGCAAGCACTAAAGTGTGAGTCTACATAAAAATAGCCAATCAAATTGATTAGCTATTTAAACTATTTTTTACCAACAATTCGGCGTACCCGATCTGCTGCTTCATATTTAGCAGAAAAGATTAATTCGTCACCAACCTCAATCACAGTATGGCCATGTGGAACCAGCCACTTTTGCCCACGACGAATACGGCTGACAGTAATATCTTTAGCTAAATCCCAGTCCATTAGTTCACGGCCTGAATACTTCATATTACGGACAACAACTGAGTAAACAGCATTCTTTGTATCTGTTAGTACACTATATACTCCCGGTGATTCAATCAACGCACGCAATAATGATGAAGTCACATTACTTAAATCATAAACTTCCATGCCATTTTGCCGTAGTTCATTTACCTTGGCAATATCTGCCCGTTTTTGACAAATAATGATTCGCTTAAATTTACCTCTTGCTTTTGCCTGCTCACCTAAACGTAAATTGGTTTCATCCGAGCGTAAAGCAGCAACAAAAATATTGCCACTGAATGCACCGGCTTGATCAAGGTCAGCTTCTTCTAAATGCGGTAACAAAGTTAAGTTGGGCACCCGACTCTTATAGATATCGTAGTGTTCACTGCTTGTCGTATACATTTTCACGGAATACCAGTTGTCGTGCAAATCATGCATAATTGGCACAGTTAGCGCATTAGTCCCCATAGTGACAACTTCTTCTTTTATGCGATCTTCAGGCTGCAATTTAAAAAGAGCGTTGAACAAAATTGGACAAAGAATACAGACGATAACAGCTGCCAAGATAAAGACGTCTGATTGAAGTCGAGAAATGACATTTAGCTTACGTGCAACTTCTAGTGCTGGCAGAACTATTGTAATTGTGGTTGCCGTCAAAAAGCCACCAGCAAGACCATTGCGTGAGCCAAACTTTTTCATAAAAATTAGAGCTACCGGTAGTTTAGCCAAGAGCAAAAATACAACAAGAACTGGTAGTAAAATCAATGAACTAGGATGAGCAAACAATGACCTTAAATTAAGCTTTACTCCCGTCATGATAAAGAAAATCGGGATGAAAAAGCCATAACCAATCGATGTTAATTTGTCTGCCGTTTCATGACTAGGTTCAAGCAGTTTCATCACAATTCCTGCCAAGAAGGCACCAAGAATATTTTCCACGCCAACTTTTTCAGCAACTGTCACTAAGGCAAAAATCAAGAAAAAGGCAAGGCGCACATCTAATTGCGTTGTCGACTTAGTTACCTTGGCAAACCATAAATATGGTTGCTTAAAACGCCACAATAATAAAATCGCTGCGCCAAACAATAGAATAATCAGCCATAATTGCCTAGTGTTACCACCATTGATTGCAGCGTAAACTGTTAAAAGAATCAGTGGGATAACTTCACCCAAAACAGCTGTTAACAAAATAGTCTGTCCAACCGGTCGCCCCAAAATATCCTTTTCTTTCAGTGTCGCAATTACGACTCCCAAGGCTACGGTCATAAAGATAATAGTTGCAAGCATTACGTCACTGAATAATCCTAACATCTTTAAGACAAGCGCCAGGCACACCGACAAAACAGTAACGCCAATAAAGGCACTAATCGCTGTTTTCAAAGGATCGACTTGCTGATCTGACTTTTTCTTGCCAGGCTTCAATAATTCAAAATCAATTTCCATCCCTGACAGGAATAGTAACAAGATTACACCCAAACTGGATAAAAAATTTAAGTCATGCGTTGGCTGAACAAAGTTAAAGCCACTAGCCCCCAAAATGATGCCAATAATAATTTCTGCCACTGCAGTTGGGATTGCCGTTACTTTAAGCCGTGCCATCATAATCGGTACGATTAAAGCAAACAAAACAACCAAGAATAAAGATAGCTGTGCCATGAAAAGCCTCCTTAAATACAGTGAAAATTATACACGAAAATAGTATCAAGCAAAACGGACAGCAACTCAGTTTTAGCAATAGTTTGCAATCTATTTAATTACTTAAAAAATTGAAGACAAATCTTAATCAACCAGCGCATTGTGCTAAAGTAATCGTAACAGCAAGTTACATTAGGAGGTAGTTTTAATGATTAGAAATGCACAAATAACTGACAGTTCAGCAATTCAGGAAATTAATCGGACACAATTAGGTTACGATTGCTCACTTGAGCGAACAACTAAAAACTTGCAACGTATTTTAAAGGATGCAAACCATCATTATCTATTAGTTTATGAAGATGACGTAAGCCATCAAGTAGAAGGCTATCTTCACGCTGAAATTTTTGAAGAAACCTACTTCGAGCCGTTATTGGACGTTTTAGCATTAGCTGTTGCTGGTTCAACGCAAGGAAAAGGTATTGGTACTAAGCTAATGAGCAGATTAGAAGAGCTTGCACAAGAACTCGATATCAATGAAATAAGATTGAGTTCAGGAGAGGAACGAGTAGCTGCACACAAATTTTATGAAAAACTGGGTTATCAATGTCTGAAAAAACAAAAAAGGTTTGTCAAAAAATTAAGTACAAAGTGAAAAAGAGCTAATCGCAATAGAAATTTGCGATTAGCTCTTTTGGTAGTCTTTAAAAATTAACTAACTAGCGTATTAGAAATTTGCTGCTTTAACGAAGCGATTTTCACTAATTGCATAGTAGACTTGACCATCAATATTAATTCTACCACCGTAAGTATGAACACTAGTGCCACGCAATAGTTTAGTATTGTCAGCACGTAGGCCAGTAGTATCATAAATATATGCGTTATGTGTTAGAACTCTTGAGGTACCAATGATGTTACTTGCAACAACATATTCATTTTCACCAATTTGTAAGTACTTCTTACCATTGATCATTTTTGTAGCAGTTACGTTTACTTCGATACCAGCAGTCTTCAGTGGTGCATCGGTGCGTTGACCATTTGCATCGTAGACATAGGCATCATGCATCAACTTCTTCTTACCTGTTGGCGCTTGTGAAACAGGATCTGTATCAGTAGCAGTACTATTACTGTTAGATACGCCGTCTTGACCAGTAGAGGTATCTGTTTCACCAGCTTGAAGATTATAGTAAGACTTAAGCAAGGAGAAGAAATCATCCATTGAGTAGCCCCATTTAGCAAAATAGCCATCTGGATCTGTGTGATTGGTTCCACCTAGAAAACGAGAAACTGCGTGGTGCGACCAAATTGTTCCTTGACCAGTGTTTGAAGCATTAGTTGGGACAATGCCGTAACGGTGCAACAATTTAGCTGCATAGATTGCATCATTGTTAACACTCTTGGCAAACTTATCTCTAGTGTTTTCCTGGCAAAGTTCGATTTGGATGTAGCGACTGTTGGCAACTGCACCAGCACCCCAGACACCATAATTTGGTGTCATCATTTGAATTACCTGTTTACTGTCAACAAAGGCATGAACGTAGGAATACATATTCATCCATTCACGGTTGAAGTAGATAGCTTCATTATATGCAGAAGCATTTGGTGTTGCTGTTTCGTGAATTACAATTCCTTCTGGCTTACCTTTTCTGTACTTGATAATGTTGCCATTGGCATAAAACTTGTTGTACTTGATGTTGGCTGTTTGCAACATCTTGTATAAGTAAGTTTCCCCAACATAGCTGTTTTGCTTAGCAACTGCATTAATCGATGCCGCCTCAACTGTCTGAGTCTGGCTGACTTTAAAAACAGGCGCAACTAAACCTACTCCGATAGCAACAGTAGTTATTAGTTTCTTTATCTTCATTCTAAACGTTAATTCCTCATTTCTTTTTGTTAGCTGGTTTTTACTTTAAAAATTAGCCTTCTTTACATACTGATGAACACCGATCCGGTAGTATTTGTGTCCATAAATTGTTATTGCAGCACCATATGTTGCAACTGATTGCCCCTTCTTCAAGACTTTCATATTATCGCGATTGCCATAATCGTTATAAACGTAAGAGTTCTTCTTTAATGTTCTAAAAGTGCCGTCAATGTTGCCACTTGCAATGTATTGGTCTTCACCGATTCGGTAGTACTTCTTGCCATTAATCTTTTTAGTGCCATAGGTTGCGATGACCTTACCTTCATCGCCAGCCTTAATTGCTTTCATGCCCTTAACGCGTTTACCTTCCGCGTCATAAACGTAAGAAGTGTGCATCAAGGTCTTATTAACCTTCTCATCACCTTTAGGTGCTTGAGAAGCAGGAGGCAGTGCACTACCAGCATCTAACAATGTATCATTAACCCAGCCTTTGCCTGAGATGTACATCCGTTTTTTGCCGTTATAAAAAGTGATAGTCTTTGTTACGGTTACCGCATCACCCTTATTAACTGAGCTTGTTTTAGCAGAAACTGAGTGGTCAGTTGGCCAAGCATAGGTAGCACCAGCTTTTTTCACTACATAGGACTTAGCCGCGTTGGAAATTGTCGGATCGTATTGCGTAAGATTATAAGCAGTAATACGACTATTTAAAATTGTGTTGTAGTTATTGGCTGTTGCATACGTTCCAGTCAATGCCTTGGTGGCAGCGGTGTATGAAGACGCTTTTTCAAGCCAAGCGCCTTGATAACGGTCAGGTTGCCAAGAAACACCTAGGCGCAACTTCTTACCATTGTCATCGAAGGACTCTTGATAGGTTTTATATTTTCTGAATTTAGCAGTGATATAGTAACTCTTGCCGTTCTTGTCTTCTTCACGCGTTTTAGCGGAATAAGTACCACCTGGCCAACTATCATCGGCCTTCATACCGAATAAGTTATTAGCATTTACTGCAAGCCCTGATTGTCCCCAATTCGACTCAACAATTGCTTGTGCAATCATTACTGATGGATATAGGCCATACTTCTTAGCGACCTTCTGTGCCTGTCTGGTAGCCGTATTTAAAAAAGTTGTTTCTGTTGCTGTAGCAGCTGAAACTTGATCAGCTCGAGCTGGCGAAGCGGCAATTAAGTTGTTGGTAACCGGAATTACAGCTGACGCAGCGAGTAACGCCGCCGAAAAACCAGTGATTAGTTTCTTTTTCATAGATGTGTGTTTGCCTCCTTAATCGACATCTTTATTGTATCGAGCAATTTCACGAGAAACAATAGATAGCATTTAATTGTAGTCAAAAAGTAATATAGCTCGACTTTTATTACAAGAAAAAGTTATCTTTCAAAAACTTCCTGTAATCGATTTAGTAACTGACTCTTAATACGTTGCAATTGTCCTCTACTGACACCTATTTGCCTACTAAGCTGTTGAACCGGCTCACGCTCAATCAGATGCTTTAAAAATAGCTTCTGTTCTACGTCAGACAAGTACGGTAGCTCTGCTTCTAACGCTAAGTAATTATCCCAATTATGGTTATCTTCAACTATTTGCAGGTCCGTCAGTTCACGCTTACGTTCAGATGAGTGTTGCTCCTTGCGTAACAAGTCCGTTGTGCGCCAGATTATCTTGCGAAAACTGTTTCGATCGACTTCTTCACGTGGAAGGGTTTGATTTTGGGTGAGCATATGCGCATAAGTGATAATCCCTTCCTGCAAAAAGTCCTCATAATTAGTATAGTCCTGTCTAACATGTGCGTACTTCAATGCGCCCCTGACTAACTTTTGATTCTCCCATGCTTGTAAAAAAGCTCGCTGACTTATTTCCATTTGTGACATCTTCCTTTTTATCTTTGGTGTCACAAGCGCTTGTGCAGATAATAGCTTAGCAAGTTCCTGCTACTACGTAAAAACAAGAATCGTAAGCGGTAACAATTGAGTTAAGCGCGTTCTTAATTCTAGAACAAGGCATAATCCTTCAATATTTGCAGGTTAATGCCTTGCGCAAGCTGTACGAAAAAAGTGTAAACAAAAAGCGAATTAACTAAAGTTAATTCGCTTCTTTATCAAAATAGGGTATCACGGCGCTGAGTAGCCTTCCTAACTGCCCGATGAAATTCAGTTAACAACGGCAATTCCAAATAATCAGCTAAACAGCGACCATATCGTTGCTGTCTTTTATCCTGTAATTCAAGCAGTAATGGCTTAATTGCTAGGTCATTGTATGGATCATGGGGATGAAAGTACTCCGGCTGATCTATTAAGGATTCTCCCGTAGGCCGCTGCACTTGCCAACCAAGTGACTGCTCAAAGTGAGCAATTAGCATCTCACAGAGAATATGATTATAAACCAGACTATTGGAAACCTGATCAACCACATAACGACTACAATCATAATAAGCAAAAATATAGCTTATTTCTCCATAGGGTACCGTTTTAAATACAACAGAGGATATGTTAATGGCTCGAAAACCAATCATCTGATGCAATGATACCCAATCAATACTGCCTGAGTTGTAACTGCGCAATGAGAAATATGCCAGTCTCCCTGTAGCAATAATGTTACGGCTTGTCAAGTTTAATTTACTGGCAAAATCACGTTGAAATTCCAAGCCGGCTAAAAGACATTTCTGTCCAAAAGCAGTAAATAATGAGCGAGTACTATTTTGACATAAGACTATCCCTTCCTGACAATCAAAAATTACACTCTTATATTTACCTAATAGCGGTTCCTTCTGGAATTCATATATCGCAATCGTATCCCGGTTAATTTGATAATTTGCATCTTTTGTAAGATACATCTCAATTGTTTGATCTACTCCAACTTTTTGTCGCAAAATATCCTTGGACCACACACGGTGTTCCTTTTCTCGCGGTAGATTTAAAGTCTGCTGCTTCTTTGCTAACATTCATTCAGTCCTCTCTATTTGATTTTACCTATACAATTATACACAAATTGTTATCGGTTTCATAGAAGAGGAAACAAAAAACGGAAGCGACTAATGTCGTTTCCGTTTCTGTAATTAATTTAACTAATTAATTAAAAGTTAGCAACCTTAACGTATTGCTTAGCTGGGCCACCGATACGGTAGTATGAAACACCATTCTTGAACTTGTATGGTGTACCGTAAGTAGTAACCTTAGCACCCTTGCGTAATACACGACGGTCAGCACGTTTAGTACTTGTCTTGTATACGTAAGCGTTGTGAGTTAAAGTACGAACAGTACCATCGATGTTATCAGCCATTACGTATTGGTTGTCACCGATTTGGTAAACCAAGCTACCGTCAGCAAGCTTAGTAGCTGCACCGTAAACGTTAACGTTTGAGTAAGCTGCTAAAGTCTTAGTACCAACGCGCTTGTGGTCCTTATCGTAGATGTATGCATTGTGCATAACCTTCTTAGCAACCTTGTTAGCTGGCTTGAAAGTACCGTCAACATATTTGCTTTCTACGTACTTGTTAGAATCTGCACTATTGATACGTGCATAAGTCTTGTCACCAACTGTGATTGGGTTGCCAAAGACAGCAATTTGATCACCGTTCTTAACAACAGTCTTAGTGTCAGTTACAGTGTTACCGTTGATTTCGTAAACTGGTACATCGCCGTCTGATTGAACAGTCTTGTATGAAGCACCCTTAACACCAACAGTTAACATGAAAGTAACTTTAGAAGTCTTCTTATTAGCGTTAGTTGCACTAACAACTACTGGGTACTTGCCAGCAACCTTAGTGTTAACCTTTGAGTAATCAAAAGTTGGCTTCAAAGTAGCTGAGCTAGCACCACTTACCTTAGCAGTAAATGCAGCTTCAAGAGCAGTCTTATTAATGTCACCGTTTACTGGAACATAGTCAAAGCTCTCACCATCTTTAAGAGTGATAGTTTGGCCGTTGTTGAAATTATCACCATTGTAAGAAATTACTGGGTAACTAGTATCAGCTACTGCAGCAGGGTTAACAGTAATTACAGCAGTAGAAGTAGCGCCATTAGTTGCTGTTAAGTTTAAAGTAACTGGGAATGCAGTTGCTGGTTTGGTAAATGAACCATCAGCTTTTACAGTAATGCCTGCAGCCTTAAGAGCAGCACGAACATCTTTTTCAACATTCCAATCAACTTTAGCAATACCAGTACCTGTACCATTAGTGTTTGCCACGTCGTACTTACCTTTAATAGCATTTACTATACCGTCAACACTAAGTGCATTTGCAGCAAGATCTACTGAGCCTGATGTTACCGCAACTGCTGGTTTATCACCAGTAGCTTTTTCCATAAGGAATGGAGCACCAACAAGAGACTTATCTGGAATAGTGAATGAAGCACTAGTTAATTCAATTTCACCTGAAATTCCTTGTGCGTTCACAGCAACAGCCTTACCGTTAACCTTAATAGTCTTACCTGCAAGATTAGTTAAACCAGTAATGTTAACCTTAACCTTAACAACGTAAGTTGTACCAGCTACTAACTTGTCAGTAGTTGCATCAGTTGCATCTTGTGCATATACTTGTGCCTTGGCTGGAGCAACTGTAGCACCAGCAGGGATAGATGGTGTTGAGATTGAAGCAACAACCTTAGCTGGTGTATCACCATCAACAAGAGTTGCAGCGTTAGTTACATTCAAAATCAACTCAGCTGAAGTAGTTGGGTTAGTTTGTGTACCACCTTCAACAGTAACAGTAGTATCAGCTAAAACAGTTGATACAGTAGAAGCAGCAACTGGTGCAACAGCTAATAAAGCAGCTGCAGCAGCACTAGCAATTCTTAAATTTTTCTTCATGTGGTCTTTCCTCCTTGTGTATATACAAAATAGTAATAGGCTATAGGTTCAGTCGTTTAGAGCCTACATTGTTACAACATCCTTCAAGCCGAATCCATAAGTTTATAACTCTTATGAGGTAGCTTTCAGGCTGAAGAACGCGCATGCGTACAGACTTACGTGCCTGAAGCATAGCTATTACTTACCACATTTCATATTGTACCTACCTTTAGCTAAAATTGCAAGGTGAGCGGATATTTTACACACTTTTGTAATAAACGCTTACAGATTGTTGCAAAAATTATTTTTTAGTTAATTCGCAAAAGCTTATGTAGCAATTATTTTCCCACTTTTAAAAATCAGCCAGTGTTCTTAAATTATTTTATGCAACATTAATTTTACAAAACATTAACAAATTAACAGGAACTAAAGTAAAAAGCCATGCCTAATTAAACAAAGCATGACTTTTTAATAAATAATTATCTTCGATTAGTAAATTTTTTGATTTTCCTAATTAAACTAGTTGTGAGCTTGAACAGTTGCAGCCCTTTTTGAGCTACCTGCAGAATCATCGAACAAATTTGTAACCACACGTTCAACATATGAAGCAGACTTTGGAATCTTATAAACATCAACTCCATCTTTTGCAAATGCATCAGCTTCTGCAATTGTCTTCATTGCCGTTTTAACTTCTACTGAAGTTAAGTGATCAGCGGCATCCGGTAAGGCCAATGTGACCTTTTTATCATCACCATTTAAAAATATTAATTGTAAAGTTTTTGATTTAGTTACCAAGTTAATCTCGCTCCTTTTCTTTCCTATATTTAATTAGCAAAAATCTTTTTTAGCTAACGGCGTCAACTAGTGGAATTGCCTGCTTTTGAATTAAGGTTGCAGCAGTTAGGTCAGCTCCTTGCAAACTTGCAAGTGCACCCCCCACCTTAGCCAAACCAGCAGCAGACGCACCCTTTTTCACATTTTTAAAGGCACGCGACTTAATATTATCTTTGCCGTCTTGTTGATTGTAGAAAGTGTATTGGATTGTTTGCTCTAATAAATCTAAACTCATTTTTTTACCATCCTTTTGATTGAATTATTTAAACTAACAATGTAAGAAGTAGCGCGCTAGATGTCTTACACTATTACTAACGAAATGAGAAGGCAAAGTGTAACAAATTTCTTGAGAATTTTTTATATTATTGCAAAAAAACGTGTATTGGTAGTCAAACCAACATTAACCCTCTATAATTAATGTAAGAATTAGTAAGGAGGATAAATTCCTATTATGAAGAAATCCACGATTTGGACGATCGCAGCCGTGGTCATTATTGCCCTCGGTGGTGGCGTTTTTTACGCAACACAAAAATCAAATAGCAATCAAGTAGATGCTTCTTATAACAGTGCCATTCAATCTGGTAAAGAAGCCGTTAAAGATAAAAATTACACTAGAGCAAGTGATGCATTTGATAAGGCCCTTTCGATTAAGAAGACCGATCAAGCACAAGCTTATAAAGAACAAGCTGACAATATGACGGCCGCAATTAAGGCAACTAAAGATGGTGAATACGATGACGCTCTTGCCAAGACTAATGATGTCGTTAAGCAGAGCAACGGTTATTCCGTTTTAGTTAATCACGGTAAAAAGCTGACTAAGACCATCAAGGATGTTCAAGACAATTATGAACACGAAATTAAACCAATTTTTGCAGCTGCTAAGCAAAACGAAGATGACAAGCAATACGACCAAGCTGCTGATCAATACCAAAAGGTACTAGATCTACCTTATATTGATGGCAAGTACTACGCTAAATATAAGAAACAAGCTAGCGCTGGCCTTGATAAGAACAAGCAGGCTGCTAAAGATAATAAGAATGAAGCTGAAGCTTCTTCTAATAGTAGTTCTAACAGTGCAAATTCTAATAGCGGTGACACTGGTAATGCAGGTAAAACTGGTGAAGGCTCAATGGGCGACCACAAAGTTCACGGTCAAACCGTTACAAATGACCAAATTGTTCAACTGCGTAAACGTGTAACTAAACTTGGCTACGAAGGTATGGCATGGAGTCCGCAAGATTTAATCGATCTTTACCGTAAATCTGGACGTGCAAATCCTGATCAAATTACTAAGAATGATGTGCAAAACTATCTAAAACCATAATTGATACTTTATAATGAAGAAAAGTTTTAAAAGCGTCTAAGTATTTTAGCTAAGACGCTTTTAACTTGGGCATTTTTAGCCATTTAATCATGTGCAACAATAATGATATAATTTGACTAACTGAAAAAATGAGCTATTAGGTTTATCTCAAGTAGCTACTGTATAGTTGCTTTTACCGCTTAAACTCTGTAAAATGACTATTGACTTTCACGTTTCCTATTTTTACTAAAGGGGTGTCTGCTTTGACTGAAAAAGAAACAAATATCAAAGAGCAAGATAATGAACAAGAAAATGAAGAATTAAAGGTTGTCATGCCTGAGGCTGAATGGACAACAATGCCTGAAGAAGAGTTTGCTGAACAACCTGATTATTTAAGAGTTTTCACTGACTTCTACATTGCTAAATTTAATCAACGTGACTTGGAAATCATGAACACTTATGATGTTGATTCGAACATGGTTGATATTAACCACTATGTAATGGACAACATCAAATTTTCACGTAATGAATTGGTTAAGCATGCTTTGCAATATCACGCTAACAACTTCCAAAATATAATAGACGAAATTGTTAAGCAAGATAGTATTAAGCCTGAAGAAATGACTTCATACAGCGATTGGGACAACTGGTACGAAGACCGTCGTAATAATATTTCTACTTCTTTATCATAATTTACTTGTACTATTACGAAAAAAAGAACAAAATAGGTACTTAAATGGGAATGTCGGTTGACATTCTTTTTTACTTAATTAAATAAAATCTTGAAATAGTCTAATGGGAGTATCAGATTACTATGGATCACAAGAAGAAGCGGATTTCCGCGGCCGGTTTGTTAATCACAATTGGGATTGTGTACGGTGATATCGGAACTAGTCCGCTCTATGTTATGAAGTCGATTGTTAATGGTAACGGCGGCATCGCCAACGTTAACCGCGAATTGATTTTAGGTTCAATCTCACTGATTTTTTGGACAGTTACGTTATTAACGACTGTTAAATACGTCATAATTGCACTTAACGCAACCAACCGTGGTGAAGGTGGTATTTTTGCCTTATATGCACTCGTTCGTAAGCGAGCTAAATGGTTGGTCATGCCTGCCTTAATTGGTGGGGCTGCACTACTTGCCGACGGAACGCTGACACCTGCAGTTACCGTTACGACTTCAATTGAAGGTCTGAAAAATATGCATTTTGGCAGTAGTGTCCCTGTTCCTAATCAGAACTCTGTCATTTTGATTACCATTGTCATTTTGTTACTACTGTTTTCAATTCAAATGTTGGGAACAAGTAGTATCGGTAAAGCGTTTGGACCAATAATGTTGGTCTGGTTCACTTTTTTAGGTGTAATCGGTATTAGCAATATGGCTCATGACTGGTCAATTATCGAAGCACTTAATCCTGTATGGGCAATTAAAATTTTATTCAGCCCTGCTAACAAAGCCGGTATCTTCATTCTAGGTTCAATCTTCTTGGCAACTACCGGTGCCGAAGCACTATATTCAGATGTTGGTCACGTTGGCCGCGGTAATATCCTTGGCTCCTGGCCTTACGTATTTGTTTGCTTGTCCCTAAACTATCTTGGTCAAGGTGTTTGGATTTTGCAAAACCCTAATTATCAAACTAACGGTGGCGAATTAAACCCATTCTTCGAGGCCGTGCCAGCTAACTTACGATTATTTGCCATCATTTTGGCAACCATTGCCGCAATTATCGCCTCACAAGCCTTGATTACTGGTTCATTCACACTTGTATCTGAGGCCAGTGGTTTGAAGTTTTTACCACGGATGAAAATCAACTACCCAACCACCGAGCATGGTCAGATCTATATTCCATCTGTTAACAAGATGATCTGTGTCGCAACCATTGGCGTCGTTCTTTTCTTCCGTACTTCGGAACACATGGAAGCAGCCTACGGTCTGTCGATTACGGTCACCATGTTAATGACCACCCTGCTCTTATTCGAGTACTTGGCTTCTAAGCATCACCCATTTATTTTGCGTCTTTGCTTCTTGCTTGTCTTTGGCTTTATCGAAGGCATGTTCTTGCTTTCAAGTTTAACCAAGTTTATGCACGGCGGTTACGTAACTGTCTTAATTGCCGGCTTTATCGGTGTAATCATGTTCATTTGGTACTTCGGTAACAAAGTACGTGATAAACACGAAGGGGCAAAAACTTATGTCCGTTTGGACGAATACACTAATATGTTGACTGACTTAAGTCATGATGATGATTATCCAGTATATGCAACTAACTTAGTTTATATGGCTAAAGTGAAGTACAACAAGTTTATTAAACGTGAAATCATGTACTCCATTTTGGATAAACGGCCAAAAAGAGCTGCTGCATACTGGTTCGTTTCAGTTAACATTACTAATGAGCCTTACACTGCGCGCTATGCGGTTAATACTTATGGCACCAAAAATGTCATCAACGTTCAGCTTTTCTTAGGTTTTAAAAAGCAAACCAGCGTGAATGTTTACTTACGGCAAATCGTTCAGGACTTAATCAAGGATGGAACAATTGAAGCACAACCGCAGGATTACACTACTACGCCTGGTCGCCAAGTTGGAGACTTCTCATTCGTTATCGTTAATGAAGTCTTCAGCCCACTTACCAAACTTAAAGGCTTTGAAAAGCTAATGCTAAAAGCTCGTATCTGGCTACAAAACTTGTCTTCCAATCCAGCATCTTGGTTTGGCTTAGAATATACCGATACGGTGGTTGAGCAAGTCCCATTAATTCTGGGCCGTCCTAAGACAAAATTGCACATTAAGCGCGTTGCACCAAAGGACTACTCTAATTTAAAAGATCAGGAAACTGAATAAAAAAGAAGCATCTGAAGAAAAATCTTCAGATGCTTTTTTATGTCGATAAAATTGTGTCCAACGTATTGTCACTAATACAAACTAAGTCGGTTAAGTGGCCAGTATCGAACTTTGACTACACCTTCAATTTTACTTCTAGGAATTGCTCCAATGTAACGACTATCCTTTGATACACTCCGGTGGTCACCCAATACAAAGTATGAATCTTTCGGAACCTTATTAGTTTTTCTCATCAAGTTCAACTGCGCTGTCGTATAAATTTTCTTATAGTCTTTTTTAGTTGCTAACGAGCGAATTGAAAAGTTTCCAGTGTCAGAGTAGTGCGTACCATTGAAACCATCCTCATGGTCTATCAGTTTAAAGCCAGGTTCTAAATAACTCTGGTCAATCTTTTTGCCATTAACATAAATCTTATTGTTCTTTGCAGTAACTGTATCACCTGGTAAGCCAATGATTCGTTTGATATAAAACGCTTTTGGTTCATCAGGAGCTTTTAGAATGATAACTTCGTTACGCTTTAGTTCACTATGGCGATAAGCAATGACGCGCTCTTGATTTTCAAAAGTTGGTTGCATTGAAATGCCTGATACAGAGCATTTAACTATTACAAACTTGGTTAACAAAAAATTGATTACGACAAAGGCAATGAATAAAACGACTGTATACTTAAAAATATCGTAGAAATCTTTTTTACTTTGCTGGTTATCTTTCATGAGCTTAACTTTCTTTTCTATTACTGAGAATAAGTTTATACAATAAATACATTATAAACTTTAGAATGAAAAAGTTAAAAATCAAAAGCAAACGCATATCTATTATTGAACTGTCATTTTCTAGCTTTTTAAAATATAATAACTGTAATGTTAGTTTTATATATGGAGGGATAATTTGTGAAAGATAAACTACTAATCGATGAACAACGAGCTACTACACTATTTGATGCTTATTGTTCATCTGAAACAAATCAAGGTCATTACTATGTTGATTTTGTTCCTATCACTTTTATGAATGAGGATTTTGCTGAACTAGCTGATTATTTGGCAATTAATTACAAACCAGATTTTGCCAAAAAGATTATTTTTATTGCTTTTACCATTCTTTGTTATTATGATTCAGCAGTCTTCTTAGCTGGCGATGACTATTTAGAAAAATATACTAATAAAGACTTGCGCCATACTGATTTGGAGAGCGTTGCTAAAGAAATTAGAGACAAAATAATTAAAAACCGCATGGGTTTGTATATTTTCTTTCAAACCGAAGACAAAGACCACATTTCTGTAATGAGTATCGAAGATGAATACAGTACACATTTTTTTGGTCTTTCTGGGGAAGCACAAAAGATGATTGAACAGCTAGTAACTCACCAAGGTTTATTTTTCAAAAAAGTTAAAAATATTGATTAAATCAAGGAGAACTTACCGATGTCAGTTGAAAAAGACTACGAAATAATTAATAAGATACTCAGCGAAAACAAAGATAGTTATTACGTTGACTTTGTTCCCATTACTTTTCAGAATGCGGACTTCGCGGAATTAGCTGATTATTTAGAAAAACACTATAAAAAAGGTTTTGCTAAAGGTATTATTTTTACTGCTTTCACTATTCTTTATTACTATGAGTCAGTTGTCTATTTGGATAATGACTGTGACGATCCAGTTTATCCTGACCTGATTGATGACGACCTGAAAGAGTTGGAACTAGATAGTTTAGCAGAACTCATCCAAGAAGTGATTATGGAAAACTGGTCAGGACTAACCATCCTTTTTAAAAATGATGGTAAATATTCCTTAATGCAAATTGAGGATGGCTGTGATGTCTATTTTGGAAATCTCTCTGGTGAAGCACTAAAAATAGTTGATCAATTGATTACTCAGCAAGGCCTTTACCTCAAGAAATTTGAGCGCGAATATCGCACTGACTCTTTCGAAGAAGAAGGTGGCTGGAAAATCGAGCCGGATAATAGTCCTCTAAGCTTCCACAGTGAAAGTTTTTGGAAGCTCAAGGACAAAAATGATAAGCGTGTAAGCTTGCTGGATAAAGAAGGTAAAGTATTAGGCGAATAAGTAAAGAAAGAGTAGCTTTCCTTACCAAAACGCATCTTAAATAAAACGAAAAGCCCCATTTCTATAACAGAAATGGGGCTTTTCGTTTTATTTAATTTTTGTCTATTAAACTAGATTACCAAATATAAACGCGTTTATCTGGATCTAACCACATACCATCTTCTGGCTTAACATCAAAAGCTTTGTAGAAGTCATCTTGACATTGAGTCTGAACGTTAGCACGTAATGGACCAGGAGCGTGAACATCAACTGCAGTTTGACTCTTAATTGATTCAGTCAATTGCTTGTTAGCCCAAATGCGAGCAAAGTTTTCGAACAATTTCTTCAAGTCTTCGTTCTCATTCTTAGCAGCTTCAACTGCTGCAGTTAAACCACCTTGGTCTGCAATGTTTTCTGAAACAATTTGCTTACCGTTAAGAGTAACTGGACCATATTCAATACCATCAAACAGGTCAATTTCAGCTTGCGTACGCTTCTTAAATTCAGCGTAGTCTTCGTCAGTCCACCAGTTCTTCATGTTACCGATTTCATCGAATTGCGCACCATTGTTATCAAAGGCGTGTGAAACTTCGTGAGCAATAACAGTACCAATACCACCGTAATTAGTAGCACGGTCTTGTTTTAAGTCATAAAATGGTGCCTGAAGAATAGCAGCAGGGAATGTTAAGTCGTTTCTTTGTGGGTCGTAACATGCATTAACGAGGTTACCAGGCATTGCCCAAACTGTCCGATCAACTTCCTTGTGTAATTGTTCAAGATTGTACTTTTGCTCCACAATGCCAAATGCACGTTCATTTGAATAAAGGCTACCACCCTCATTAGCTGGAACCACCTTTAAGCGATTGTAAACTTCTTCAATCTTGTCAGGGTAACCAATCTTTAGTTCTAAAGCGTTAACCTTAACAATGGCCTTTTCTTTAGTTGCTTCTGACAACCAACTATTGTTTTGCAAGCGATCCTTATAAACGTCAAGCATGTGATGAATCATTTCTTCAACATCTTTTTTGGCATCCTCACCAAAATATGTCTTGCCGTAGTAAACACCAACAACTTCGCTGAAGTCTGAGTTAGCAAATTGATATGCTTGCTTTTCGCCACTTGTTAATTTTGGTTGACCATTTAATGCTTGGCTGAATGGGAACGCTGCTTCACGAAATTCTTGTGATAAAGCAGGAGCTGCAGCATTAATAAAGTTAACAATCATCCAGCCTTTGATTTCATCAAAGTTTTCTTCATTGATAATTTCGTTAATGTGATCCAAGTAGCGTGGTTCTTCAACAATAATTCGTTCTGGTTCTTCGCCAATTGCTTCTTTCAAGTAGTAAGCAATCTTGAATTGATCAAACTTAGCTTCAAAGTCCTCAATCTTCATTGGATTGTAAGTAGCAGGATAATCTGCCCACTCTTCTGTAGACTTAACGATCTTAGATAGCTTAGCATCAAATTTAATAGCATCTTCTGCATATTTTTCTGCTTTAGCTTGATCAATACCAGCCATGGTTAAAAGCTTAACTGATTGCTTTTGTAAAATGTCTAATAGCTTTGGTGCATCAGGAGTTTGATAAGTTGTAGTATCTGGTAAATATGTTCCTGGGCCTGCAAAATACAGAGCATTAACTTTAGTATTCTTCATGTCAGGTGAAACATCAAAGCCAAATGGGATTGAAGCAAAAGTTGATAAGGCAGGCGCATTTAAGCTGTAGTCAGAAAAGTCCTTAATGCCGTCAAGAATAGCTAAATCGTCCTTAATTGGATCAGCACCTTCTCTATTACGCTTGTCAAAATCGCATGCTAATTTATAGAGCTTAACTGCTTCATCCAAGTTAGGAATATCAGGAATTTCCTTTTTACCAGATGCAAAATCAGCTAAATCCTGCATTAAATGCTTTTCAACGCTAACGTCAATACCATCAAATGATGCCATACGTGAACGATCTTCTGGAATCTTAGTTTTCTCAATCCACTCAGAGTTAACAGCTAGGTATAAGTTATCCTGAGGTCTTGTGCCAACTTTTGGTTCAATGACGTTGCCGCTACCGCCACGAATTGCCGAAATATTTTTCATTGAGAGAGTCCTCCCCTTTTTCTAAAATTAAAAATACACTAAATTAATATTATCATTTTAATCAATTAATAAGTGTTAAAAAGCCTTTACAAATCACTTGAAGACTTTAATGTGCCTACGCAATTTTGCATGAACAGGAATTAGCAATAAAACCATCATGAAAATGCAAATTGCAGCCGTAATGAAGAACGGAATGTAACCTGCATGATCAATCATCATCCCTCCAAATAGTGGGCCAAAGGCTTGACCTATTCCACGCGCAACACTAATTGCCCCCTGATACTTACCCTTACTGGTCATCGGTGACAAGTCATTAATGTAAGCTGGGACAGCAGGAAACGCTGTGGCTTCTCCTAACGTTAACACCACCATCGACAAAGCAAAGTGGGCAAAGTCATGGGCAAAAATAAGTGTCGTAAATGAAAGAGCGAACATCGTTGTCCCAAATATTATTTGCTGGAACAGATTTTTAAATAGGCGCGGAAAACGAGCCAAAATAACCTGGACAGTCACAATAATTGCACCGTTAAGCGTCCACAGTAAACTGTATAAATGAAACGGGATTCCAAGTGAAACCATGTAAACCGATAGGTTTGATTCCCAGTTCATGTACATTAGCCAAGTTACTGCTAGTGAAATCAGAAAGCCGACCATCAACATGACGTTGTACTTAGGCATTGGTTCAGCTTTAACTTTACCGCTTGCTCCCTTACTTTTAGCTTTGCGTTCTTTATGAAAATTAATAATTGGCCGGTAGTGAATTGCCGCATTAACGCAGGCAATTGCAAATAATGAAGAAGCGAATAAGAACAGGAACTCAATTGAGAAGTCATAGAGATAACCAACGAGCAGAGTTCCAGTAACAGTACCGACGTTTTGGGCAAAGTAGATCAAGTTGAATACATAGCGCCCAGGATATTTCTTAATACTGGTGGAAATGGAATTGATCATTGTTCCGTTCCAACCACTAACAAACCCAGTGATAATTAGCCAAATCCAGTAAGCTGGCCAGCCATGAAAGAAGGCCATAAAAAACAGGACCACAGCATCAGTGCCCAATCCAGCAACAATTAACGGATATGGATTGAAGCGGTCATACAAACGCCCAGCAGTGAATGACCCCAAAACATTACTTGCACAGTTGCAGAAAAGTACAAGCCCGATAACTGAAAGGCTAATGTGTAATTGCTTATTTAAGTAAACTGAAGTAAGTGGCCAAACAAAACTTGAACCGATCCAGGTTGCTAGTTCCCCTAGCAATAACCAACGTAATTTAACTTCGGTTCCAGTATTTGATCCGTGTGTGAGTTTCATTTATTCAGTCCTTTCTTGTTTTAATTTCCATTTAACAGTGTAGCAAGAAGTACGCTAAATTAACACCCTCACCTAACAGTTCAAAGTCCTAAAAACGTGGTGGTGAATAGAATTTAGGTACACATAAAAAAGAATGATTATCAGTTCAAACTGTAATCATCCTTAATTTAGTTTTCAAAAAATTGGCCTTTGTTTTCTTGGTAATATTTCTTATATCGGCCATTATAATTATGGAACATATATTTCATTAGTAGCCAACGCTTGAAGTTACGGTCTTTATCATAAAAGACGGTTGTTCCATAGCGCCCTTCGTGAATTAGTTCTTCGGCAAGTTGTTTAGACTCATTGTCATGTGCATATTGCTTAAAGACCTTGACAGGTAGACCAAGCCATAGAACATGTTTGGACTTAAGCTTATTGCCATAGACTGTTTCCTTGTCTTGCAAGCTGTCATAAACATAATCATCAACATACCACTTAGCTAAATTATAGCCGTTTAAGGTTACGTAAAAGCTTGAGCGACCCTGACGCAAGTTAATTTCAAAGAACTTGTACTTGCCATCACGCGCATCATACTTGATGTCGAAGTTGGCCATCCCAGTGTAGTTGAGCTTTTCCAAGAAAGCCTCAACCTGTTCATACAATTTTTCATTATATTCAGGCAAAATTGCCATGTAATTACCAATGGCTTGTGGAGTTGGGTCTTCTAAGAGTGGATGACCCAAGCACATCATCTTAACATGATGATGGCGGTCAACATAGGCATTAAGAACACGCATATTGGAATCGTCACCAGGAATAAAGTCCTGCGCAATTAGGTCAGCCTGATAGCCGTTGCCATAAATCTTGCCAACAATGTCACGCAATTCTGTTTCGTTGTGAATTGTGAAGGCCTTTTTACGTCCTTCAAAGTGAACATCAAGCCAAGAAACTGGATCTTCTGGTTTTAGCTCAATTGGATAGTCAAACGGCAACTCAAGATAGTTTTCTGCCTTAAAGTCAGTCATGGTAATAATCTTAGTCTTAGGGTAAGGCAAACCACACTCTTCGGCAATTTGATAAAAGCCCTCTTTAGAAATTAATTTTTCTAACAGATCATATTCAATGTAAGGTACAACAAAGACATCAGCTAATTCGTCTTTGTGCTTAGAAAGAAGTTCCGCATAACCGTCACCACAGGCAATCAGAATAACTGGTTCCTGATGATCCTGGTAGAGCTTTTTTTGCTCACGCATTACTTCAATAAAAGTTGGATCTTCACTAAATCCTGGGTGAAGCTCAACACTGACAATTTTAGAATAACGGGTTGGGGCTAGCTGAGTATCCGCTAACGCTTTAACGCTAATTCCATAGGCTTCATTAAAGGATCTTGCCATCCCATATACGTTAATATCACTACCGAGTAATATAGGTGTAAAATCTTGACTCATTTAAAACTGCTCCTATTAAACTAGCTTTCCTTGTTCAATCAAGCTAGCTACTTCTGGTTGCACACGTTGATACTTAGAAACTGTTTCATCGTAATCAACAAAGAATAATTTGTACCAAACAAGGAACGTGTAAATTGTCCAGATTTGGCGACGATGTGAGCCATCGCCTTTGTAATTTTCATCAAGCAATTGCAAAATTTTGTCTTGCTCAAAAATGTCATTAACAAAATCCTCGCTGAACAAGTCACGCACTTGTTGATAAAAGCGTGGTTCTTGCAACCATTCTTTGATTGGGGTTGGGAAACCTAGCTTAGGACGCTTAGCCCACTCGTCTGGCAGCACTTTTTCTGATGCCTTACGCAAAGCGTATTTAGTATCATACTTGTTAACCAAGTAATCGGTTGGAATTGAATTAGCACGTTCAGCAACCTTGCGGTCAAGGTATGGCACACGCAATTCGAGCGAATGAGCCATTGAAATCTTGTCGGCCTTTTGCTCAATATCGTTTAGCATAAAGTGGTGCAAATCGATGTATTGCATTTGGCGAACGTTATCAAGATCCTTAACCTTTTCAAAGTCCTTTTGATAAATACCATTAACGGTTAATTTGTTGCGGTATGATGGCTTCAAAACGCCATTAGCGTCTTCTGAAGTGAAAATAGTTGGGTAATCCATGTCATAGATGACTGATTGACCAACGTAAAATTCGCTTGGTTCAGCCAAGTTAGTGTACATGTGAACCTTGCCAGGGAAGTTTGGCATCTTTTTAATCTTATGTGCCAATTTAACCCTTGTCTTCTTCGGCAACTTTTTACATTGAGAAGTAAAGACCTTAATAACGTTGTTATGCGTGTGCATCCCGTAGTTAACGTAGCCAGCAAATAATTCGTCCGCACCTTCACCAGATAAAGCAACCGTAACGTGCTTACGCGCCATCTTGCACAAGTACCAAAGAGGAATGATTGACGGATTAGCGTCGGGTTCATCCATGTGGTACTGCATTTCTGGGAAGTCATGCATTGCCTCGTCAGCTTTAACCTTGTCTGAATAGAAATTCCAGTCATTCATGTCAGCTAAAGCCTTAGCCTTAGATGCCTCATCATAAGTTGCATTGTCAAAGGAAATTGAGAAGACATCATCAGGATTTAAGATGCTGGTAATGTAACTGGAATCGACTCCTTCTGATAAGAAGGCACCAACAGGAACATCCGCAATATGGTGCAACTTAACTGATTCATGCAAATCTTCGTCGATTTTATTAACCGTCTCTTCAAAACTAAGCGTGTTAGCCTTATATTCAGCGTCCCAGTATTGATGGGTCTTCATTTGACCGTCTTTATATTCAAACCAGTGGCCTGCTGGGAACCGCTTGATGCCCTTAAAGAAAGTCTCATCAAGGTCATTATATTGGTTCATCAAGTATGGCTTAACTGCTTCTGTATTAAGACGACGCTTAAAACCAGGGAACTGCAAGAAACTCTTGATTTCTGAGCCAATAATCAAGTGACCATTCTCATCGCTGTAGTAAAGTGGCTTGATACCAAAGAAATCACGGGCGCCATACAGCGTTTGAGTGTTATCATCCCATATGGCAAACGCAAACATACCCCGGATACGCTTAAGTAAGCCATCCATGCCCCACTCTTCAAAACCATGCAACAAAACTTCTGTATCCGATTTAGTGGTAAATGTATGACCTGCTTCAATCAATTCGTCTCTTAATGGCTGGAAGTTGTAAATTTCACCATTAAAGATAATTGCCTTTGTTTTGTCTTCATTGTAAATTGGTTGGCTACCGCCACGTAAATCAATGATTGATAATCTTCTAAAACCTAAAGCAACTTTATCGTTGGTGTAAAAACCATCTGAGTCAGGACCACGGTGCATGATCGCTGCCATCATTTTGCCAATAGCTGCTTGCTTATCATTTATTTCTGGATTATAAAATGCGACAATTCCGCACATAGATTTATCTTCCTTAATTAATCTTAGTTAGTAACCTGTTAGTTTTTAAGTTTAACTTTCACATTATAAGATAATGGCGGCCAAATTCCAAATTGTCCACCCATTTTACCTAAATGTAAAAGATTCTTCGCCTGCTGGCAGCCCCATAACCAAAGGCCTGGATTACGTGCCGATGCAAGTCAATGTTTACAACGTACCCAGCAAATTCAGTTTGATGATCGATTTGACGATTCCAATTCTTATTATATTTAGTCGTCAAAACATGGTTCGGTCCCATTAAAGCTGAGCAGTTAAACAAAATATACTGGATACCATTTATTCTGAACTGGTCTTCAACGTGACGGTGGCCACAGAAGTAGGCAATAATCCGGGCATTTTTCACATTAGTAAAATCAAAGTCATTTGCTAAGCGAAATTCTGGTGGGATACCGCTGCTTGAGTGCATTTGCCCTTTTTCGCCCTGGTTAAATGCCACTAGTAGTTCGTGAAGGGACCGGCCGTTGTACTTAAGTGCATTCGAGCCCTTACGGTTAATCGGATTGCCGTGACTCATAAAGACAATGCTCTTATTGGATGACTGCTCCAAGATTTCGATGATCTCTTCCATCTGATCTTCTCTGACAGCCAAAGTGATTTTGGCATCGTAACGCTTTTGACCCTGAGCATTTAAAATGTAAGGCAAATCAGTGGTATTGACTGAAATGAAGCGGATATCATCGACATCATAGTAACAAACGCCGTGCTGGCGTGAAATATAGTGCATACCAGGCTGGGCATACATTGCTGGCCACATAATCTTTTCAAATTCATTCTCGGGGAATGATGCTTTTAAGTCGTGGTGCTCATCATACTTGTCGTTTTCGTCATGATTGCCTTTAATCATCAAGTACGGCACTTTGGTTGATTTAAACGAATCACGTAACTTAATTAGTTCGCTTTCGCCTAAGAAGCCCGTGTCAGAGCCATCAATCCAGTCCCCCAAATGCACCTTGAGATCAAGTAACCCAGAGTCATCAAGATAGGAAAATTCGTTAACATGAGTTAAACCATTCCAGCCGTAAAAATCCGTACTATTACTATCCTTATAGTGGGTATCAGTAATCACACTAACATTGACAGAATTTTTACCCCCATGCGTCCGCTCCTTGACACGTTTAATGAATTCATCAAGGTATTCTTCCACAATATAACGACGCCCAGTTTTGCGATTAACAAACGCACGGTATCGTTCTAATTCAGGACTAAATTCACGCACATATTCTGGCGCTAAGTTATCAGCACTTTCTAAACTGAGTGCCTGATGCAAAACATCATTTTCATCTTTATAAACGGTCAGATTATATGGCAGACCTTGGGGTGTATGTTGCGCTGTATCAACATGATATTCACCGACCGTCACATATTCCTGCATTGGATCAAGTGAATTTTTCCTTTTATTAAAAAGACGGCGCATTTTAGCCCCATTTTTCCGATCAAATAATCCCATTGAATACTTAAAAACATTCATTATTGTGCCTCAACCCAAAGAAAAAAGCCGGGCGATCAGCCACAGCTTCAGAAACTACGCGTTATCTGCCAATGCGTGGGCTGCTAAGCCGATTGACAAAACTGCATCTTTAGACAATACTTCTTGTAACACTTTAGGTGCAATTACTTGAACAGCACCGATTACCTTTAAGCTGTAAGTAACCACGTGTAAATCAACTGACTCATTATAAAAATCGTCTTCATAGGGATTTTCATGATTATAAGTCAGATTAATTTTATTCTGATCAGCGTAACCGTCAACATGGTTAGTTAAGATGCGGTCATGTAAATCAGTTAATTGCTCTGACAAGTTAATCAAAGTAAGCTTGTGGTCACTTTCAGTTTCATAGTATTGCTCTTGAGTCATGCCAAAATAGTCTTTAACTGGCTTGTGCAATACATGCAAATTATCAATCACACGATAAACGGCCTCAACATCAAAGTCTGTTTCTTTATTTAAAATACTTTCTTGATTATCGGCCAAATTATCGGCCAGAGTCATTGTATCTAACTTTTCCATGATATCCTCCTAAAGTTCATTTTATATTATACCAAAAAAACTATTATTGCACTTTTTGTAAGAAAAAATTTTACCTTTCGTTAATGGGTTTTTTAAACCAGATTTTACTCACGCTAAATAAGGGCCAATAATATTTATTTTAAAAAGAAAAAAACAACTTTTTACGTATCTAATATTGATAGCAAAAAATATTATTAAAGGAGACTAACGATGTCTGAACTTATCCGCTGCCCTTGGGGCACAAAAGACGACTCATTAATGCAGCAATATCATGACCACGAATGGGGCAAACTCAATCTTGATGAACAGTACCTATTTGAAATGTTAACTTTAGAGCTTTTTCAATCAGGTCTAAATTGGTCAATGATTCTGCACAAACGGGAAAACTTCCAAAGGGCTTTTAAAAACTTTGCACCAGCAGAAGTGGCAAAAATGACTGATGATGACATTGCACTTTTAATGCAAGACAGTTCAATTGTCCGTAACAAGATGAAAATCACGGCTACGCTCAAAAATGCAAAGGCGATTCTAGCAGTTGATGCCAAAGAAGGCAGTTTTGCTCATTACTTGCAGCAGTTTGTCAAAACGCCAATTGTTCATCATGCGCAAACTGCCGAAGAAGTACCCAGCACCAGTAAAATCACCGCACAAATGGCTAAACAAATGAAGAAGGACGGCTTTTCTTTTGTTGGCCCGATTACACTGTACTCATTTTTACAGTCCGTTGGCTTAATTAACGATCACCTTGAAACTTGTTCATTTAAATATCAAGGTTAAACAAAAAGCTGGACTACTTCTTGAGTAGCCCAACTTTTTTAATTGATTCTATCGTTTTATTTTTAAACTAACTTTTTCCGAATCCAGCCGGAAATCCAGTCAATGACAATTACCATGATGATAATACCAAGCAGGATAATTCCTACCCGATTCCATTGCCGGTATTGTAAGGCAATGATTAGTGGATAGCCGATACCACCGGCACCAACTAGTCCAAGAACCGATGCCGAACGAATCGAAACATCAAATCGGTATAAAGTATTGGAAATCAAGGCTGGCAAGAGGTTTGGTAAAATCGAGAACATTACCACATTGGTTTTTGAGCCACCAGCGGCAGTAACTGCTTCGTTAGGACCATCTTCCAAGTTTTCAATTGCTTCTGAAAATAGTTTAGCAAGCATCCCGACCGAGTGGAAGCCTAAGGCCAAAACACCGGCTGCTGAACCCGGGCCAACAGCTTTAATGAACATCAAGGCCAAAACAATTTCTGGAAATGACCGAATACTCGCCAAGACAATTTTACCAACCCGTGAGACATACCACTTTTTGTGTCTTGTATGTGCTGCCCAGAAGGCAAACGGTAAAGAGATAATTGCCGAAATAAAAGTTCCTAAAAAGGCAATGCAGACGGTATCCCACAATTGCGAAACCAAATCTTCACCCGTGCCATTATAGACATACGACCAATCTGGGTGGAAAATACCAGAGAAAATGGCACCTGCAATTTGACCCGCAGTTTGCTTAATTCCACCAAAATCAATGCCAGTGCATGACCAAACAATCAGTAGAATGGTTACGATCGCCAGTGCCCAATGCGCTACGCGCTTTTTCTGATCGACTGGCTTAGGAGGCAGTTTTTTCATTGAAGTATCCATTATTTCATCAACGCCTCCCTTGATTTAGAAGAAACATAGTCGATAAGAACTACGACTAAAATAATTGCAATGATAATTGTACCGGTCTTAGGGTAATCGAAGACCTGCAATGTTTCTTGCAAGTAAAGTCCAATACCACCGGCACCGATATAACCCAAGACAGTCGATGCACGAACGTTAATTTCAAACGCGTATAAGCAGTATGAAATAAAGTAAGTCATAACCTGTGGCAAAACGGCAAACACAATAATTTGTAACTTATTAGCACCAACCGCAGTTAAGGCCTCAATTGGACCAGGATCAATTGTTTCGATTGCTTCATAGAACAACTTAACAACAATCCCAAACGTACAAATTGCTAAAGCTAAGATACCTGCAACAGGTCCAATACCAACAATTGCTACAAATATTGCACCTAAAAGTAAGTCAGGAACCGTTCTAATAATATTCATAATGACTCTTAAGATACCGGTCACTGCCTTATTTTTAACAATGTTGCGAGCAATCAACAACGAGTAAACAAAGGCAAGAATTGACCCGATTACTGTGCCCAAGATTGCCATCTTGATGGTTTCAAGGATTAACGGAATAACCGCACCTAAGTATGACCAATTTGGATGCAACATTTGCAAAAAGATATCCGCAAATTGCCCAAAGTTAGCAAAAAGTGCGCCTAAGCTGGTTTTGGTTACTTTAGTTGAAACAACTAAACCAGCAACAAAGAGAATAATCCAGAATAAGTTCAAAATTTTGAACTTTTTCTTTGGCAGTGTCATTAGAGTTTCTTCTTCAGTACTACTCATCTTGGTCACCACCAGAATAGATTTGATCAAATGTTTCTTTAGGTGTTTCACTCATTTTGCCATCGTAAATGATTTCACCGGCACGGACACCGATAACCCGTTTACCAAATTCTTGTGCTAATTCAACACTGTGTAAATTGATTACGACAGTCATGCCATGCTTTTCATTAAGCATCTTTAAGTCTTGCATCACACGACGCGAAGTCTGTGGGTCAAGTGAAGCAGTTGGCTCATCAGCCAGAATAATATCAGGATCTTGCGTCAGCACCCGTGCGATTGCTACACGTTGTTGCTGTCCACCGGACAACTCATCAGCGCGTGTGTAAACCTTGTCTGCAAGGTCAACTTGTTGCAATGCATCATAAGCGCGTTGCTTGTCTTCTTTAGTAAAGAGGTTGAGGGTACTCTTCCAGGTTGGGTAATAACCAACGCGACCCGTCAAAACATTGCGCAAAACACTTGAGCGCTTAACCAAGTTGAAGCTTTGAAAAATCATACCGATATTTCTACGCAACATCCGTAGTTCTTTTCCCTTAGCCTTGGTAATTGACTCACCATTAATTAGAATATCGCCTTCAGTAATATCAATTAACCGGTTAATTGAGCGCAAAAGTGTTGATTTACCTGCACCAGACAAGCCGACAATAACGACAAATTCACCCTTATTGATCGTTAAATTGATGTCCTTTAAACCAACAACATCTTTGCCATAGACCTTTTTAACGTTTTTTAATTCAATTACTGGCTTAACTGCAGAATCTGCCATTATAAACTTCCTTTATCTCTTATTTTTTAGTTGATGCGACAATTTTGTCATACTTACGAACAGTATCAAAGTCGCTGTCCTTACTTGGAACATATCCTTCGTGAGTATAAATGCTTTCGATAATCTTCTTACCCTTCTTGGATTTACCGATATCAATAAATGCATTTGCTAACTTCTTACGGAATGATTTAGACATGCTTGGAACAACGGAAATTGTGTCATTTGGAATTGGCTTAGTGAAGTAGATTGGCACAACTTGATCCATAATCTTAGGGTTGTCTTTCTTCACGATTGTACGTGCATCCTCAAAGACAAACGCTGCATCAGTGTCACCGTTTAAAACGTTCAAAACTGATTGGTCCTGTCCTGTAACAGTAACTAATTTACAGCTCTTCTTAACATCAAGACCTTTTTCCTTCAATTCAGCGATTGGGTAAACGTAACCAGCTGAAGAAGTTGGGCTTTGGATGGAGATTGATTTACCCTTTAAGTCCTTCCATGACTTAATTCCTGAACCCTTTTTAACTAAAACTTCGGCACGGTAGAAATTAACTAAGTCCTTAGTTGGACGGCCGCCAGGTTGCTTAACGCCGTATCTTTGTGCTTGTAATAAGACATCAGCAGCGCCTTGCTTGTGTGCTAACACATAACCACTTGGTGGCAAGAAACCAACATCAACTTTCTTGGATTTCATAGCTTCAACAACTGTGTTGTAGTCAGTTGACATTGAAACGTGAACTGGAATTCCTAAGCGATCAGAAAGCATCTTTTCCAAAGGCTTTGCGCGTGACTCAAGTTCAGTAGCAGCTTGACTAGGAACAAACTGAACGTTCAATGACTTTGGTGTGCCATTGCTACTACTGTTATCGCTCTTGCTTTTACCAGAACATGCAGTAGCCATCAATGCAACTAGCATAACAGCTGCACCAGCTAAAACTTTTTTAAATTTCTTCATCGTGCCCTCCCAGACATAAAAAAAGACCTAATCTAATTAACACGTAACGTGAATTACACTAAGTCTTTTGGTAATAACATTATTAATTAAGAAACGAACATTACCCTCTTTTTTAAGGGAACGAAAAGAGCTGTCAACAATGTCTTTGATGAATGCTGTACGCAATCCATACTTTTGCATGCCTCTAACTCCCCTTTCGACAGTCCGTAAATTATTCTTACAAATAATAGCAGAAATGTTTCCTTTAGAAAAGTAATTTAATCAGAAAACTTCGTCTGAGACCAAATTTAAGGTAAATGCGTTCCAAATAATAACTTAGTCTGGTTTATTTTTTAGTTGAGGCAATGATCTTGTTATATTCACGAATGATATCGTAATCACTGTCTTTAGCGTAGGTATATCCTTCTTGATTATAGACACTTTCGATAATTTTCTTACCCTCTTTAGAATGAGCAATCGAAATGAATGCCTTAGCTAACTTCTTTTGGAAAGCTTTTGGCAAACTTGGAATAACCGAAATTGTGTCGTTTGGAATTCTTTGTGAGAAGTAGATTGGAACAACTTGGTCCATAATCTTAGGTTCGTCGGCCTTAACGTTGTTACGGGCATCCTCAAAGACGAAGGCTGCATCAGTGTCACCGTTAAGTACGTTTAGCACACCTTGGTCTGCCCCCTTAACTGAAACAATCTTGCAGCTCTTAGTTACATCAAGGCCCTTTTTCTTCAATTCTGCTACTGGGAAAACATAACCGGAATCAGAAGTAACATCTTGAACAGAAATTGACTTACCCTTTAAGTCCTTCCAGCTCTTAATTGATGAACCTTTTTTGACTAAAATTTCACTTCTGTATGAGCTAACCAGTTTCTTAGTTGCTACACCGCCCGGCTGTTTAATGCCATAGCGAACTGATTGCAAAAGCAAGTCAGCCGCACCTTGTTTATGAGCCAAAATGTATGCATCAGATGGTAAGAAACCAACTTCAACTTTCTTTGACTTCATTGCTTCTACTAAACCGTTATAGTCGGTTGACATTGAAACATGAACTGGAATGCCTAGACGTTTTGATAATAATTTTTCCATTGGCTTTGCCCGAGCTTCGAGCTTGTTGGCACCAACACTAGGAACAAATTGGACATTCAGTGACTTTGGCGTACTGTCACTTTTTGAAGTTGATTTACCACCTGAGCAGGCAGTTAAGCCGGCAGTTAAAAACAATAAGAAAAATGCTAACAGAAATTTCTTAACTTTAGACAATTTCATTTTTTACTCCTTAAAACTAACTATATTTTCGACAATCTGTTTGTTAACAATTTTTTAGATGATTAATGCTTATTATTACTTCATCTTCTTTCACAAGTGGTAAAAATCCCAACAAAAAAGAGCACGATGTTTCCGACTACACCAAGCTCTGTTTGATATTGTTATTAGCAAAATGAACAAATAAGTCTGCCATTGAAAAAAGTTGTAGTTGCCCCAAAAATTTATTTGTTACATTCTTTGTTCTCATTTTTCGGCACCTTTCTCAAAAAGCAGCATTACGTTCGTTACAATAAAATAATATCATAAATATTCGCAATTTTATACAAAATTAGCGATAATATTTAAATTATCGTTTTAAAAATATAACAATCACGAACAAAGAGGTAGCAACTTTTTTACGATACAAAAAGGCATACACCAAGGTGTATGCCTTAAATTTTTAAATTCAAGATTATTTAAGTGGCTTATTATCAACGTCCGTACGTACAATAAGTACATCAGCCAATGCATGCTGGTTAACGTATTCTGTTACTGAACCCATTAACATTCTCTCAACCGCGTTAAGACCAGTAGCTCCCATAATAATCAAATTATTATGATGATCTTTAATAAAGTCATAGGAAATAATAGCTTTCGGACTGCCATAGCGGATATGGTAATCAAGATCATCAAAACCTAGGTTGTCATGAGCCCAAGTCTTCAGACTCTTAAGATACTTTTCTGCATCTTGTGTCATCTGATAAACAGTATCACCCGTAATTAGTGTATCCTGCATTTCCCCTAAAAATTGTCTAGTATCAATGACATTTAGAACATCAACGTGGGCATTTTCAGTCATTGCAATTTTAACTGCTTTATCAAAGGATCTTTCAGCTGATTCTGAACCGTCAACTGGAACTAAAATTTTGTCTTGTTTCATACTTGTGTCCTCACCCTTTAGAAATTCTTTCTAAGCTTATTTTAACATAGTTTTGCTAGCAGTTACTTTTTTTATAATTGTTTGGACATAGCTTTATTGTTAAAATGAATTTTATGTCAGAAAGTAAGGGTGGAGAATGCAATGACGATAAAATTAGAAAATCAATTACTTAACATCAAAAATGGTCGTAACTTTCGTGAGTTAGGCGGCTATCAAACTAAAGACGGCAAAACGATTAAGAAGCATAAATTAATCAGAACTGCTAACTTAGCATCACTTGACGAAAACGACCTCAAGTATTTACAAGATTACGGCGTGAAATACGTTGTTGACTTCAGAAGTAAAGATGAAGTTGAACGTGAACCTGATCGTGTCCCAGAAGGTGCAACTTATGATTTTGACCCTGTTTTCAGTGAGGACTTGACTGAGTCATCAAAAGGAATTGACGAAGTCTTAAGTCAAGATAATCAAAACCCTAAAGATGGCTATAATCATATGTTTATCGCCTACGATGACATGATTAAAAGTGAATCAGCACAACATGCTTACCGAAAATTCTTCAATGTCTTGCTTGCAAATGATGAAGAAAACCGTAGCGTGATTTTTCACTGTACAGCCGGCAAAGATAGAACTGGTTTTGCGGCACTTTTGGCACTAACTGCCTTAGGCGTTCCGCTAGACACAATTAAGCAAGACTATCTTTTCACCAATGCCGCAACAACAGACTTTGTTAACAGTCTTCTTCAAAAAGCAAAAGATGAGGGCGCAAACGAAGCAGGCTTAAGCAACCTAAAAGACTTACAAACTGTGCATCCCGAATATATTGATCATGTTATTGAAACATTACAACGAAATTATGGTGGCGTTGAAAACTATTTACATGATATGATGAAAATAACTGATGAAGAGATCAGTAAGTTGCGTAAAATTTATCTGAATTAATATTAAAAAGGAGACACAAATGAACAAAGCAAAGACTGTTTACTTTGGTGCTGGCTGGTTCAACGAAAAACAAAATAAAGCTTACCAAGATGCGATGAAAGCTCTAGACGCTAACCCAACCATTGACCTTGAAAATAGCTATATCCCACTTGACAACCAATACAAGGGAATCGATGTTGGTAAGCACCCAGAATACTTACATGACCGTGAATGGGCAACTGCGACCTACCGTGGTGATTTAACTGGTATTAAAGCAAGTGACATCATGATTGGTGTTTATTTACCTGAAGAAGAAGATGTTGGTCTTGGGATGGAACTTGGTTATGCAATGAGCCAAGGTAAATACATTGTCTTAGTTATCCCTGACGAAGATTACGGTAAGCCAATTAACTTAATGAGCTGGGGCGTTTGCGATAACGCAATTAAAATCAGCGAACTTAAGGACTTTGACTTCGACAAAGCACGTTTCAACTTCTACGATGGTGCTGTATATTAATGCGCATCGTGATAAAATAATCATGAATAATTGATTTGATATCCATCTGAATCCATACAAAAAGCTCTATTTCACCGATAGAGCTTTTTTGTATGCCATCTAAAAATACAAGGCAAATTTAATTCTTATTTTTGCAATAAAAATTAATTAGCCTTGGTAAGATAATCTAAAATACTAACCATTGCTTCTTGATTAGCAGTAGGTATTACTTTACTGATAACTTGTTCTGCCGTTTGATTTAAGACTGAGCCTTCAATGTACTGTGAATCATTTACCACAATTTCATTAATATCGTTTTGCTCAGGTTCCAAGTGAAACTGCAGTCCGACGGCTTTGTGACCTAAAACGAATCCTTGATTGGTCAAGTTTTCGTTAGAAAAAAGCACATCAGCTTCTTCAGGTATTTCGAACATTTCTTCATGCCAATGTAAAACAGTTAGTTCTTGTGGCAAATCACTAATCTTGTCTGACTGTAATTCAACTGGTGCCCAACCTACTTCTTTTACTGGTGCCTTTTTTATCTGGCAACCTAGTGTTTTGGCAATTTGCTGTGCACCGTAGCAAACACCCAGGATAGGAACATCTTTATCTAGCAGTTCCTTAATGAGTTTCCGTTCCTGCGCAATCCATGGTAAATCATCATTTGGACTCATTGGCCCGCCCAAAATAACTAAAAAGTCAGTTTGCTGCGCTGTTGGTAAGATACCAAATTGGTATGGATGATAAACATAAAAATCATGATGATGTTGTTTTGCCCACGCTTCAATTGAGCCTGGTCCTTCATTTGGGGTGTGTTGTAAAACGTTGATAATCATTTTTTCTCCTACTAACATTAACTCTACTTTTTAATTATTAATCATATCAATCTATTAATATTATTTAAAACTATTTGTGTGATTTTAGTACCGTTAACTTTAATGAAAAGTGAGTGCTACTCATGAATAAAAGAAAAAGCAGATTCGGGAAAGCAAATATTTTCCTAACAAATAAAGCACCATGATTTTAAAACCATGGTGCTTTTATTTTTAAGCTTAAGCCTTGTAATGTGATTTACCGTTCAAATAAGTTTCGCTTAAAGTCATATCTGGGTTCAAAACAATGAAGTCCGCAGCCTTATCAGGTGCAATCGAACCACATTTATCTAGGACATTAGCACTTTTAGCTGGAACATAAGATGCCATCATTATAGCTTCTTCAGGAGTTGCTACATTCCAGTCAACAACATTTTTCACTGCTGTATTTAATTGTAAAATACTGCCGGCAAGATTATCGCCATCTTTTAAGCGAGCCATACCATCTTTAACGTATACAGGTAATTCGCCAAGCATGTAGTCGCCATCAGGCATCATTCCTGCTTCCATACAGTCAGTAATTAAACAAACGTGCTCTGGACCCTTAACCTTAATTAACGTGCGAACCATTTCCTTCTTAACGTGGTGACCGTCACAGATTAATTCATCAGTCACATTGTGTAAGTCCATTGCTGCGTTGGAAATTGAAGAATCATGATGTGATGGATCAGGCATTCCGTTGAAAGTATGGGTAAACATAGTTGCACCCGCTTCAACACATCTTTTAGCTTGATCATAAGTAGCACTTGAGTGACCTAATGATACAACAACGCCTTCTTTTGTCACTGTGCGAACAAATTCTTTAGCGCCTGCCCGTTCTGGAGCAAGTGAGATTTTATTTAGTAAACCTTCAGATTGGTCACGCCAGTCATTAAATTGCTTAACACTAGGGTCTAGTAAGTACTTAGGATTTTCTGCCCCAGCATGTTCAGCAGTAAAGTATGGTCCTTCAAAGTGTAAACCTTGGATTTTTGCTCCAGTCTCTTCACCTTTATGCGCACCAAACATCTGACAAATTCTAGTCAAAGTAGCTTCATCAGCAGTATATGTCGTTGGTAGCCAACTGGTAACACCGGAACGTAAAAAGCCTTCAGAAAGACGGTTGATTCCATCCCACTCACTTACCATTACATCTTCTTTTAGTGAACCGTGCACATGTGTATCAACTAGTCCGGGAGCAATCCATTTACCAGTATATTCGACAATTTTACCTTCTGGCTTTTCATCTTCCGAGTAATAAAAGCCAAACTTGCCGTCATCCTGGATTTCTAGATAGCCGCCGTCTTCCGTTACATTTTCAAGGAAAAATTTATCTGCGTGAATATAATAGGTCATAATTTTTGCCTTTCTTTTAAAACTTGTAAATTCGCTTTCAAAATCAATTTTAGACTAATAGACTGGTCATTACCAGATGAATTATAAATATAACGGAAAGTTTTCGATTTTTAGTTATAATAGGTATAAGAAGACTAAACAGGAAGCAAAAATTATGATACAAGAACCGCAAACAGATAAACATCAAATTGGAGCTTTAACAGGTGCAAGCAAGCGCGATAACTATTACGAATTGCACTTTGAAACAGGGGAAATTGCCCGCTTTTATATCTTGGCTGATGGTATTTTCCGTCTTTTACTTGATCCAAAGCAACAATTTAATGAAGAAAATTCCGCTTTTATTCAGTTTGACCATTTTAATAACAATGCCTTTGAGAAATCACGTGTTCGTGCAACAAATGATTCCTTAATTATTCACTCCGGTAATTATCAAATCATTTTTTGGCAAAAACCGGCTATTATGAGTATTTTCGATGAAACATTGCATGGAACACGTATGGCCCAATCCAGTCCAATTGAAGTTGGCGCGCAACAGACGACTGAATTTTTAGATCAAGATAAAAACGAATTCTATTTTGGTGGCGGCTTGCAGAACGGCTATTTCAGTCATAAAGGTAGAAAAATCAAAATTAAACGCGACCATATTACTGGAAAAGGCGGCGTCATTAGTGAAGTGCCATTTTTCTGGTCAAACAGGGGTTACGGTGAATTACGTAATACCTCGCAAGCTGGAACTTATGATTTTGGCAAAACTGACTCTAAGGTTACTACGATTAGTCACAAGGATCAGCTATTCGACAACTTCTATTTATTAGGTTCTACACCACAAGAAATACTCAGCAAGTTTTATCGCTTAACCGGTAAGCCTGCAATGTTGCCAAAATACGCACTAGGATTAGGGCATATCGGCAACTTCTGTACAACAATGTGGCAGCCAAGTAAGGCTGCCGTTCGCAACGCAACCAAAATTGACGGTAATTTTTACACGCGGACCAAAAACGAAGAACTTGCATCCCATAAGGCTTCCCTCAACGGAGAAGAAAACTATCATTTTTCTGCGCGTGCAATGATTGATCGCTATCAAAAAGCCCACTTTAAGCTAAGTTGGTTTGTGCCTAATTATAATGTCACAGCCGCAAATGATGCTTTAGACTTTTTCAATGACTATGCAGTTAATCAAGAAGTTGCTCCTGGTTTTTGGCACCAAGATGATCTTGCACTACCTGAAAAAACCACTTTTGCCTTTACATCAGATGCTGGTTTAATTGATTCGGATAAGGCTAAGTTGCAAAATCAGTTGCAAGACAAGCGCGCTATTGTTTTCAGTGATAATGGTTCTGTAGGCACACAAAAAGATGCCGCACTTATATATGGCGATGTTGGTGGTAATTGGGAAAATATTGCAACTCAAGTTGCCGGTCTTGTTGGTTCTAACTTATCTGGTCAGCCACTTGCTGGTGCAGCAGTAGACGGTACAGTTGGTGGTGGTAACGCCCAAATTACTGTACGTGATTTTGAATGGAAGGCATTTACACCTCTACTATTCAATCTTGATGATCAAGGCCAATACAGCAAAACACCGTTTGCTTATAATCGTAAAATTACGGATATTAATCACGCATACTTACAATTGCACCAACGCCTGCAAAGTTACCTTTATACTCTCAACGCCCAAGCAAGTCTAGGCCAGCCAATTGTGCGTCCCTTATTTATCGATTTCCCTGAAGAGCGCACCAATTATACTGAGATGTTTAGTAGCGAGTTCATGCTCGGCGATAACCTGTTAATTGCACCAATTACCAGCGGGCGCGAAAATGAGCAAGGTGGTTCACTTAAGGACAATCTTTACTTACCGGGCAAGCAAACAATGTGGATTGACCTATTTACGGGCCAAAAGTATGCCGGTGGTCGGGTTTACAATAATCTTTTATATCCAACCTGGCACCTACCTGTTTTTGTCCGTGGTGGCAGTATCTTCAACTTTGGCAAGCGAGATTATGTCATTTATCCACAAGGTACTAGTCATGGTGTGACCTATGAGGATAATGGCACAGTTGATTTTGAAAGTAATCACAGCCAGACAAGAATCACTAGTTCGTTTGACGAAGAAAAATTGGTTGTTACAGTCGAACCTACTGAAGGCCAATATCCTGGACTAGAAAGTGACCAACCAACAGCTCTAACTTTGATTTGCGACGCTTATCCCGAAAATGTTGAAGTTAGGGTTAATGATCAAATCGTACCCCTCCAAGTATACGGTACACTCGATGCTTTTGCTCATGCAAGTGAAGGAATTTTTTACAATACTAACTATAGTTTGCCTGAATTCTCACAGTATCAGCTGCCAAAACAAACTGCACTTCAAATCAAGTTAGCAAGTCATCCGGTCGCTACTACAAAAATTGAAGTCACTATCCGCGATTTCTCATACAGTAGTGAAGTTTTGGGACACGAAATCACAAGTGGCGTTTTACCTTCGCCTAAGCTACCGTCAGTTGCTTCAAGCAAAATTTCAGCCCATTCATTCGAATTAGCTTGGACTCATCCTGCTAAAGTACAAGTTGAAATTAACAATCTTCTCTATGAAGGAATCGAAGGCACTAGCTTCACGTTCCATGAATTGCTGCCTAACACGCGCTACATCATTCGGATGCGTTACGTAATTGGCAATAAAGTTTCAGAATGGTCTGATCTTTTTGGTGTAATTACTAAACATGCCGCAGAAGATTATGCCATCCAAGAAATTTCTGTTACAAGCAATTTTACCAGCAAAGCTAATCATCCACTTGATTACCTAACAGACCTAAAGCTGGCCAGCGAGTGGCAAACAAGTGAACCGGTAAGCCCTGAACATCCCTTAGAATTGACTTTCAAATTTAGCGACGTTGAAAAATTAAGTCGCATGGCCTTTGTTCCACGCAACATTGATCATGAAGGTGACCCAACCGAAATTAGTTTGGCAGTTTCAACTGATAACGAAAACTACCATGTGTATGCAGACCATGTCACTTGGAAAGCTGACAGTAAAAATAAGGTAATTGGTTTGCGTGATGTACGCGCCAAATCAGTTCGCTTAACTGTTTATCGCTCTTCCGGTCCGATGGTTGCAGCACGCGAAATAATTTTCTATCGTGCTAAAAGATAATTGATAAAGTATAGTGCTAAAAAAGCAACAAACTAGCAAATCTGTTAGTTTGTTGCTTTTTACGTTATTCAAAATGATCCCTTTTAATTGCCCGATAGATTGAAATCACTAAGACCAAAACTGCACAAAGCATTGCGAAATATGCCATCGGCCCAATGCTAATTGCTGCTTTCGCTTGCTCATTAGCCATTCGGTTCTCCATTGCATATTCTACAATCCACTTACTGAGTAAATGTGGTGTTAAAACAAAGCTGATCATTGCAACAATTGAGGCAACTAGAGCGGTGTTACGGGAATATGGCTCTCTAAAAAATTGCGCTAAAACACAAAAAGCAGGTGCAATCATCAATAATAAAACCCACATAATGATCAACCGACCAGCACCACTATTCATCATTTGTGCGCTATTGGTTGCATAGCGGTATTTACCCCAAAGCTGACCCCCAGTGAAAGTATTGAGCAAACTTAACAAGTACGAACCTTGTTGACCATAAACTCCACCACGGTTAGACAGAATGCCCTGAATCACTTGTAAGCCATCAGTTGAACCAGCGGCCGGAAAGTTAACCGTTACCACTTTTTTCATATAAGTAGCTAGAAACATCAAAACCGAGCCACCAAATTGAAGTGCTCGTAACATGTTTAATTTACGTGAAGCCTTCATTTTAAACTCAAGGCTGAGGACACGGTCGGGATGATGACTGTGACCGATAATAAAAATTCCTACACCAACAATGACTGCTAGAATTGCCAGCAGCCACCATAACTTAGCCATTACAAAGAAAATAGCCAAAACAACTATTGCTACAGCAACATAAGGCCGGTCTGAAAAAATTTCCCAGAAATTTAGTTTTAAATGACGATATTCAGTACGTGTTGTCGAAGCAGTATCCTGGTCAGACAACTTGTTTTCAGCGGACCGATTGGGCACTTCTTGCCGCTCACTGGCATGTTTTTTACGATACTCTCGTCTTGTCATGTGTGAATCCTGACTCATACAACACCTCTTCCTTTCAGAAACAATATCCTAGCACGTTTTTAATTCGAGGTTGCGCTTTTTTATAAATTTTTAGCAATTTTATTGTGCTAGAATAAAAAAAGATGTTGTTTTTTTGAAAATTTTAAAAAGAAAGATGAGGATATTTTGAAAAGTTCAGATCAATTACCCGACGGATGGCATAAAGCCTTTTATACCCTATGGTTAGGTTGTTTTATTACCGGTATGGGGTATTCCATGACAATGCCCTTCATTTCGCTTTTCATTGCTGATTTAGGGCATTACAGCAAGTTTCAAATCAGTATGTACTCCGGTCTTGCATTTGCAATGACCTTTATTGCCCAGGCAATAGTATCACCTTATTGGGGAAACCTTGCTGACCGTAAGGGGCGTAAACTCATGTGTATGAGAGCTTCTGGCGTCATGGCCTTAACTATTACGGCAACCGGATTTGCACCAAACGCGATTTATATCATTGTGATGAGATTCATTCAAGGAGCTTTTTCCGGTTATATTAACAACGCAACAGCACTTATTGCTGGCGAAACACCGCATAGAAAAAGTGGTTGGGTAATGAGCCAGATGATGACAGCAGGGACTGCTGGCAACCTTGTCGGCCCACTGCTTGGTGGCGTTTTATCAAACTTTTTTGGCAACTGGCTTGGCGGTGCTTGGGGTTACCGTATTCCTTTCTTCATTACGGGTTTTTTAATGGTACTAGTTTTTCTTGGCTCAACCTTCCTAGTACAAGAGAAATTTACGCCAATTTCGCGTGAAGAAATGAAACCAATGAAGGAAATTATTCATACTCTACCTAACGTTAAATTGATTTTTGTAATGTTCATCACCACCCTATTAGTGCAAGCTGCCAACATGTCGATTGATCCGATTGTTTCGCTATACGTTAAATCAATGATGCCAAACAGTAAAAATATCGCCTTTGTTGCCGGAATAGTGGCTGCTACTCCTGGCCTTGGAACTTTACTTGCCGCCTCAAAAATTGGTCATAAAATGGATGAAATTGGCCCGCTAAAAATTTTACGTCTTGGCTTAATCGTTGGTGCAATTCTGTTTGTACCAATGGCTTTAACTAATTCTCCTTGGGCCCTTGCAGGGTTACGTTTTCTACTCGGTATTGCCAGTGCCGCAATGCTTCCTGCAGCTCAAACTGTATTGACACTTAATACCCCAGCAGAAAGTTTTGGTCGAATCTTCAGTTACAACCAATCGTTCCAAGCTGTCGGTTCCGTTTTTGGTTCATTAATGGGATCAACTATTTCAGGTTTGTTTAATTATGCAACCGTCTTTTGGACGACTGGCTTTACCCTATTAATCAATTTTATGCTCATTATCTTTTTCAGTTTAAAGAAAAACACTAGCAAGTAAAAAGCTAACCAGAAATTTCTGGTTAGCTTTTTATCGTCCATCTTATTTTGCAGCTGGCTTTGCTTTTGTTTTATTCATTACAATGATAGTAACTACAAAAGTTAATAGACTCAGTATTATCAAGCCTAATATAGCATAGTTAACATGCGTAGCAGCCGACAAAGTTGTAAAGGCGGTTGTCATTAACGGGCTAACAACTAGTAAAACTGTATTTATTAGACCAACAGATGATGCCAGAATTTTACGGTCAACTGTAGTAACTAGCCATTGCGTTAGTTTTGGACTAGCAGTTCCTGCAAAGAAGCCCATTAAACAATAAGTAATCAGGCAACAAATTAATTGTTTGCCCATAATTGAAATACAAACAAAGGCAGCTGCAATGTTTGCAAGTAAGACAACCAAATAAAGGGAAATATTTTTGAATAATCTAGTCCCAGCAATACTACCTAAGGCGGCACCGACGCCTGCCATTGCGCCGACTAAAGCAATTGTAAAACTATATGTACCGATTAACATTGTTTGACGATTCCCAGCTATTACGATTGACAATAGAGGCTCAATCGTACTTAAAACGCCATTTAGTAATGCAATAACTAACACAGTGGTCAAAAGTCCACCAGCCTTTTTTACTTGTTTTAAAGCCAAAGCCATTGTTGCCCAATAGCTTCTATCGTCTACTTCTTGGACTTTATCTTGTGAAGTATGCTTGTGCCGCTTCCGCGAAATGCTAAGATAAATCAAACCTGCTACGATAAATGTTAGTCCATTAATAGCAGCTAGCACAGAATAGGACATAAACAGTAGTAACCCTGAACCAATAAATTGACTAATCAGTGTAATTACTTGCGACACTCCAGTAGTAAAACCCTCGGCTTCACCAACTTCATCTTCTTTAACTAAATCAACAATTAAAGGAGTGCTTAGTCCGCTTGAATATGTTCCAAGGGTATCTGAAATAAAGTTAATCACAATTACGGTCATTACTAAGTTCCAGCCAGCAATATTTTGACTGAATAGAAAACCAACCAATAAATAGAGCGCTCCTCTAATCATTGCCAGCCAAACAATCTTAGAAAATTTATTGTTTGTGCGATCTGCAAAATAACCGCCAAAGCTAGATAAGAGGCGTGGAATAGATTCAGAAATTGCAATTAACGACAATGCAAGTGAGTAATTTTTTAACCGACTGGCATAGGTCATTAAAGCCAAATAAAATAGAATGTCTCCCGCACTTGATAAGATGCTGGCAATCGAAAACTTGCGGTATTCTTTATTTCTTAAAAAAACAATCATCTTTTCACTCCTAAATGTACTTCTTTACAATTATTATATTTGAGTTAGAATTTTAAATTAAAAAGTGTCATATATGAAACAATGTTTTTAAGGATATACTAAAAATGACTATCGGCAATTTACTTAAAGAGTATCGAATTAAGGCGGGTAAAACACAACGTTCTTGGATTGGCGAGATTATCAGTCCGTCCTTTTATTCAAAAGTTGAAAAGGGCTTAAGCCGTATTTCAGCGGAAGATTTAATTGAATTATTAAGACGAAATCATGTTAATCTTGCGTCTTTTTTTGATGAAATTGATTACCAAGCCAAATCAAATGATGCACTAGAAAAAGAAATAATTACTCAAATCACCGATGCTTATTATGATTGCGACCTTAAACACCTAAAAGAAATCAAACAAACAATTATTAATAGTACTTTTGCAGATAAAGATGAGCTCTTGCTGCGTGTTGATTCAGTGTTAGCAATAATAGAACAAACAACTGAAAAGCTAAGTTCAAAAGAAAAGAGTGAATTAAAAAGTAAATTCTTTAATGCCGAAAATTTCGATAGAGATACAATAACCATTTTTTTGAACTTTATGTACTTTTATGATTTTGGTAGCGATTTAGTGATTACTAAGAAAATTTTTCGCCAATTTAAAAATAGTAATGCCGAGGACACTCAATTCATTGTTTTAGGCATTTTAATTAATATGATTGAAATGTGCATAAGCGAGAACAAGTATACTGATGCTTGGGAACTAATTGAGATGTCCAAGCAAGTTCCAACTAAACCAATTACTTGTTTCAGCAAAATGCTCTTATTGATTTTAGAAAATCTGCTTAAGTATCACGATGAACCAAAGCAAGTCTACATCGATAATTGCCAAAAAGAAGTTGAACAACTTTCTCTAATTGGTATGACCGAGCTTAGCAAAAGCTGTCAAAGAATGATTGATGAAAACACCAAGATGACAAATTAGTGTATGTGCTTTTATTTTTACAAATAATTTGCTGTATAATCATACTTGTTAATAAGCATTTATTTACAGAATATTTGAGGTCAATTATGAAAAAAGCAAAACTAATAAAACTTATTTCCCTTGCGGCAATTTTTCTAGGAATTGGAAGCATTGGTTTAGCAGCCAGTGTTAGAGATGTTAATGCAAGCAGTGAAGATGAAACCGTGCTTACACCTCCAGAAATTGCAGTAGAAACTGGTAATGAATATGGCGCCTTAAAAAAGGATGTTTTTCCTAAGAGCTGGAAAGGTTATTGGGGCGGTAAAAGTGATTACCGTTACATTATCCGTGAAGGTTTTGGTGACGTTTATGGCAACTGCACTATTGTGGAATACGGTTATGTAAAAGGTACGCATAACTATCCGTGGCAAATGCCTGAAGAATGGAAGAAAAAATGTGTAGCAAATAGATTGTATCTCCATGCTACGCGTAGAACGTGGGTAAGTAATGCTGGCATCACATGGGCTATCTTAGGCTATCCATTATCTGAACCTATCCAAAAAGATGACATTGCTATTACTTGCCGTACCGAAACAATCAAAGGTAAGAAGTACCGCGTCATGTTCGAAGCTAATCCGAAAAACTTCAAGGTAACCAGTCAGTACTTTAGAGCCAAGAAGTTAACCAAAAAATATGCTCATCATCAATTCAAAGACATGGAATATTCAACTAAGTTTTAATTTAGGTATTCACAGTAATTGCAAAAACAAAAGGCGGCAAAAGCCGCCTTTTGTTTTTGCTCATTACTCAAATTATCTTCTTCATTAATTCAGCTAGCTATCCAATTGGACAAGTGCTTTATTTAGGTTTTTAGTCTTATCTTCTGACTACATAATAAAAACCCCGAAGTTAAGATTACTTAATTTCGAGGCTTTTAACGAAGTCATACTTCTTTTTATTTAGCTTTCATGCCATTGTTATAGTATTCCAAACTACCAATTTCTCCAGACAACTTAAATTTGCCATTTTGATAAATTAGTTTAGTTACAGAATCATTAGCTAATCCTTTACCTTCAAAAGAAGGGAAATTCTGTGTTGATAAAAATAAGTTAATCGACATGCCTGAACTTACTACTAGAACATTACCACCTTTACGCTGGTGTTTCTTTGCAATTTCAGTCAGTACATCAGTCATCCGTTTTTCAACAACTTGTGAGCTTTCCGCACGGTATTGTTCAGGCAGATTGGTGTTTAACTTATTTTGCTGATCTAAAGCATAGTATCCATCTTGCATTTTATTTTGGAACAGTTTGCCTTCTTTTTTCACAAAGTCGTCAATACTGTCATAACCAAAATATGCTGCAATTTCAGGAACATTTTTTGCTACATCTGGTCGTCCTTCGTAACTACCATAGTTGCATTCGCGAAGACGCTCGTCAGTCTTAACTTTTATCTTCTTGTTACCAGAGTAATCCAAAGCTCCACGAGCAGTTTTTTCTTGTCTACTCAAATCACCAGAATATGCTGCTTTAAACTTTGTTCCTTTAAGACCTTTTCCAAGATACTCTGCCCCTTTGACACCATTATCAGTCAAAGTATAGTCACTCCAGCCTTGTGCAAGGTGCATAACATTAGCTGTAGTTTCGCCATGACGCGTCAAATAAATCACTACAGGCTTATTATTGTTCTTGCTCTTTGCTTGAATTTGAGTGGAGTTAGTAGAGAATATCCCCAAAATTCCTACAAGTACTGTCAAAAAAGTAATTACTTTACGTTTCATTTTTTCACCTAAATTAAATATCATAATTATGCTAAATCTGCACCGTTAGTCTCGATAACTTTCTTGTACCAGTCAAATGATCTCTTCTTGTAACGATCAAATGTACCGTTACCCTCATCGTCTTCATCAACATAAATGAAGCCGTAGCGCTTAGACATTTCACCTGTTGAAGCACTAACTAAATCAATACAACCCCAAGGTGTGTAGCCCATTACGTCAGCACCATCATCAATTGCTTCTGAAATTGCTTCGATGTGTTCACGAAGATAGTCAATTCGATAGTCATCATCAACATAATGGTTTTCATCTGGCTTATCAATCGCACCCAAACCATTTTCAACGATAAATAATGGCTTTTCATAGCGATCTGACAATTCGTTAAGCGCAATTCTCAAACCAGTTGGGTCGATTTGCCAACCCCAGTCACTAGCTTTCAAGAATGGGTTCTTAACACCACCCATCAAGTTACCATTAGTGGTTTCTTGATTTTCGTGAGTTACATCAACTACTGATGACATGTAGTAGCTAAAGCCAATGTAGTCAACAGGATTCTTAGCTAGTAAATCAAGTTCTTCATCATTGTAGTCAATGTCACTTAATTCAACACCATCACGAGCCAGTAAGCTCTTAGTGTAAGCTGGGTAATGACCACGAACTTGTACATCAGTACAGAAGAAGTTATTAGCTTGATTATTTTGCAAAGTAGCCAATTGGTTCTTAGGATCAGAATCATAGCTGTAAGTAGTTGCATATAAAATCATGCAGCCAATTTGCATGTCAGGATTAATTTCATGACCAATCTTAACAGCTTTAGCGCCAGCAACAAATTGATTATGCCATGATTGGTAAATGTTCTTCTTGTCGCCTGCACCATTGCTCAATGCCAAGCCTTGACTCATGATTGGGAAATGAGCTGCACTGTTAATTTCGTTAAAGGTCATCCAGTATTTAACCTTGTCCTTGTAACGAGTTAAAACTGTGCGTGCAAAGTTCTCATAAAAATCAATTAACTTCTTGTTTGTCCAACTACCATATTCAGTAATTAGGTGAAGTGGCATTTCGTAATGTGAAATGGTGATAACTGGTTCGATATCATACTTCAAGCATTCATCAATGACTGCATCGTAGAACTTAAGTCCTTCTTCATTTGGTTGTTCTTCATCACCATTAGGGAAAACTCTTGACCAAGCAATTGAGAAACGGTAGCATTTGAAGCCCATTTCTGCAAAAAGCTTGATGTCTTCCTTAAAGTGGTGATAGTGATCAATACCAACATGGTTTGGGTAAGTATATTTAGGATCAATCTTAAAATCAAAGTCAGGTGAAGCGATAATCTTCATTCGCTCTTTTCCACCAGGCAAAACATCTGGAAGTGATAGTCCTTTGCCGCCTTCTTGGTAAGCACCTTCTAATTGGTTAGCAGCAGTTGCGCCACCCCATAAAAAGCCTTTTGGGAAATTATTAGTCTTCATAAAAGATATTCCTTTCTTTAAATACTTATTATTCTAAGTCTAGCAACTTGTCACCAACTGTTACATCACCGCTAGCAACTACATTAACTTTATGATAGTTATTAGTGTTAGTAACAATGATTGGCGTTGTAACTTCGTAACCAGCCTTCTTAATTTTATCGATATCAAATTCGATGAGTGGTTCGCCTGCTTTAACAGTTTTACCCTTCTCAGTTAATAGTTTAAACCCTTCACCGTCTAATTCAACAGTGTCCATGCCAATATGAATCATAACTTCGGCACCCTTAGGTGATCTTAAACCAATTGCGTGTCCGGTTGGGAAAGTCATTGCAATTTCACAATCAAATGGTGCACATACTTGTCCATCCTTTGGTTCGATTGCAACACCTTGACCCATTGAGCCGCTTGCAAATACTTCGTCTTTAACATCACTAAGAGGTACGATTGTACCATTTAATGGGGCAACTAATTTTTCAGCTTCATTGTATGAAGCTTGAGCTGCTGGTTTTGCAGCAGTTTCTGTTTCTTCTTCTGACTTAACGTTTCCTGCTTCTGCAGCATTACCAGCATTAGCAAGTGCAACTTGTTCATCTAAAGTTTCATCAACGCTGTTCTTACCAAAGATCATTTGTAGAACAAAACCAAGAACAGTTGCAACAACCATTGCAATAATCAAACCATATACAGTACTGTCAAAACCATTCTTGCCCATTGCACCTGGAATTGAGAAAATACCCATTCCGGCCATAATGTAGAGTTTAGTACCAAAGAATCCAATTAAACCACCACCGATTGCGGAAGCAATACAACTGATGATAAATGGCTTCTTACGTGGCAAAGTAAGGCCATAAATAGCTGGTTCAGTAACACCGAAGATACCTGAAACAAAGGCTGGAATAGCAATACTACGAGTCTTTTCATTCTTAGTTTGGAAGATCATTGCTAAAACAACACCAGTTTGAGCAAATGATGCAGCTAATGATAAGCCAACGATTGGGTCATAGCCCATTGCAGCAACGTTGGTCATCATGACCGCAACGAAGCCCCAGTGAACGCCAAAGATAACAAATACTTGCCAGAAAGCACCCATTAATACACCGGCCAAAATTGGGCTAAAGTTGTAAATAGCACTTACGATTGCAGCAATACCATTACCTGCCCAAGTTGCAACTGGTCCGATAACAAGGAAAGTAACTGGAACAGTAATCAGTAAAACAACAAATGGTACTAAGAAAGTCTTAACAACGTCAGGAATAATCTTACGAGCAACTTTTTGTACCTTAGAAGCAAACCAAACAGCAATAATGATTGGAATAACTGATGAAGTATAATTCATTGAAATTACTGGGATGCCCAAGAAAGTCATATGAATTGGAGCTTGTAAGAAAGTACCTTTAAAGATAGTAAACAATGCAGTCTTACTACCAGTCATTGCAACAATTGATGGATAACAGAGTGCAGCACCGATAGTTGCACCTAAATAAGTATTTATGCCAAACTTGTTAGCTGATGAAATACCTAAAATAACTGGTAAGAAGTAGAATAAACTATCACCAATTGCATTCAGGATAATATAGGTACCTGATGTTGCAGATAGCCAGCCCAATGCTAAGAACATTGCGTTAAAGCCCTTAATCATACCAGCGGCACACATTGCACCTAAAAGTGGATTGAAGATACCAGAGATTAAGTCGATAAACTTATCAGTTAAACTCATGTTACTGTTATCAACATAATCATCAGGAACTGATCCACCGTCACCAAAGCCACCAATTTTAATTAAAGTATTGTAGACGTCAGCAACGTTATTTCCAATAACAACTTGATATTGTCCACCAGATTTAACTAGTGACAAAACACCATCAGTTGCTTTCATTTTTTCGTCATTTGCCTTTGAAGTATCCTTCAATTTAAAGCGTAGACGAGTTGTACAATGCACCACGCTTGCAACATTTTCTTTACCACCAACATTGGCGATAATTTCACGACTTAGTTCTTCGTAAGCCATTTTTCCCTCCAAAATCTAAAAACCGAGAATATAAAGAATCTGCTCTGTAAATTACGTTACGCAAAATACATAGCTCATCTTTAAGTTCTCGGGTTAATGCCTGTAAACAGTAACACACCGTTTAAACTAGTAATTAATTTTTAATTGAAGATTGCTCTGAATCATCTGTATGATCACTCTTCTGGCGATGAGTAACTCGCCATACATGAAGTGCTAAATATACTTCATCATCAGGTTGCAATTTCCAACTAGCTTGTTTAGATAAATAAGTGCCGATTTTTAAAACCGTCTCGTATGCTTTTTGATACTTTACCTTCATTAGTTCAAGTAAAGAATTATCAAGCTCACTCCCATCACCTTCGTCATCTATTGGGTAGAGATGTCGCACCATAAATGATCTAAGATGCGTCATAAACCTACTAAAATTAAATGATTCAGTGTCAAGTTGCATGCCGTATTGATATTCAATAATTTCAACTACACCGCGTATCGACTTGGTAATCTTGATTGTGTCCTGAATTTTAGCTTGGTTTGAACCAGCATTGATAAAGTGGTAAGTAAGAAAAACTTCTTCCGTCTTTGGAAAAGCTAATCCTGTTTCCCCTTCGATCAACCTCAGTGCGTCTTTTGCAGCAGCATACTCTTTGGGAAATAGTTTATTTAACTCCCAGCCGAGCGTATCCTGCCCAAGTTCAACACCATCATCGGTTCGCTTTAGCATAAAATCGATGTGATCAGCTAAAACCAGATACTGATAATCAGAAAACTTTACGTCCAATCGCTTGTTAACTAAGTTAATAACATCGGTGGTTAAGGACAATGTTCGATCATCAAGATCACTAACACTATCAATCATCTCCATGTTCTTCTCAACTGCAACAAAACGACGGGTAATTTTATCTTCATCAATCAGATCACCCGGCTTTTTACCAAAGCCAATGCCGTTTCCGATTACTACCCAATCAACACCAGATTCATCCGACACCAAGGCAGCGTTGTTGTTAAAATTCTTGATAAATTTCACTCAGCAAACTCCTCTTTCAATAAAAAAACCTATGAACAACACTATGGGTTTATATCCTTGTTGTTCATAGGTTAATGCCTGATCGAATCAGTAACACACTTATTTACGTATATGATTATAGAACAGTGTTAAAGCGATTTCAACAATTATTTGAAGATTTTTATCAGTACTTGCATTTATTTTAAATAAATGTGCAAATAGCGCTTTTTTCTCTAAAATAAAGTATAGTGATTATTAAAAATAGCGGAAGGTAAACTAAATTGGCTAAAAAAAAGCAAAAAACTTCATTATTAAGGCAAAAAATATGGTCTTCTATTCAAATTATTCTGATTGGCGCCCTTTTTTACTTGGGTGTCACCTTAATCTTTTTTGGTTCGGGCTTTGGTAGTTCCTATCTCTTGCAGCAAAACGCCGAAAAAGCAACTTCGGAATTATCCGCTAAACAAGCTACCAAAAACAAAAAGCACAAGACTAACTATGATGCGAGCAAAACAGAATCGATTAGCGCAAGCAGGATACTAAAATCAAAGCAAGTTAAGGCCTATGCAATTGGGCGTATTTCAATTCCAGCCGTTAGCATTCATAATCCTTTGTTTGCCGGATACGGTGATCAAAATCAAAATTTAGAATACGGTGTAGTCACCTGCCTCCCCGACAGAACAATGGGCGGCAAAAACAACTACGTTTTAGCTGGCCATTACATGGGCTCATATGGACCGGCGGTTTTAGACAATCTGCATTTAGCCAAAATAGGTGACCTGATTTACGTAACCGATCTTCATCATATTTATGTCTATGAAACAAATAGTATTTCGTTTGCAGTAAAGCCTACTCAGGTGGAAGTCGAAAATAATGTTAATGACAAAAGTATGATTACATTGATAACCTGTTCCGATTTCAACACGTCAAAATATGGTTACGGTGAGCATCGAACTGTGGTCCAAGGCGACTTAATTAGTAAAGTTAAGGCAACTAAAACAAATCTTGCCGCTGCAGAGCTAGCTGCTAATTCTGAATCCAAAGAAAATACGAAAGAAATTTCTTTACCTGTTAAAAACAAGAAGAAAGTAGTCAAAAAACGCGTTCAAGTTCATTCACGTATCCACCCACAATTTTTTCAAAAAATGAGTGTAATCAATGCTTGTGTGCTTGGCTTTAATATTATCTTCTTCATCATTATCTGCTGGTGTTTAGTGCGAACTTGGTACAGGTGATTTTGATTGAAACGACATGTTAATAAAAAAATTAGGAATCTTTGATATTCATATATATGTGTTAGTAAATTGTTGTATAAATTAAATTAATAGAACGAAAAAGCTTGTTATTTTTGTGAATTCCAACAAAGTAACAGACTTTTTAGTCAGTCATAAATTTTATTTAGCCAAATCATTAATTCTGATATTAAAAATTTGGTCAATTATAATTTGATTTAAATTATATTATGAAATTTAATGGTTAGTTCTATCCTATCCTAATATACTGTAAATGTACTTAACTTTATTCTATAGGAGGATATCATGGATAATCACAATAATATTCAACAAAAGAAAGAAAAGTTATTATTTTGCGGTATGGCACTAGCAGCACTGGGATTAGTAGCTGTCAGCCCAACCACTGCCAGCGCCAAAACTACTGCACCTGCTCAAACTACCGAGCAAGCCAATACAGATAAAGGTAATACTGACACAAATAAAGATAAGCCAATCGTAAAAGACTGGAATGGACTACAAGTCACATATGATCAAAAGACACATGAACTGACCATCCCCGAAGGAACAATAGCAGCTCCTGATGGTGCTGATCCTACATCAATTAGTGCTATCAAAGATATCAATTCTAATGAAATCCATAGCATTAACTTTAATGGCAAATTAACTATTAAAGGTTCAGCTTCTGGCTTATTTAGTAATCTTCCTAAGCTAGAAAAGATTGATCTTACTAACGTTGATACTTCAAATGTAACAAACATGGATCTTCTATTTGCTTTCTGCTCAGGTTTAAGAGAGATTGACGGCCTTACAGACACTGCAAACGTAACTAGCATGGGGGCCACGTTCTATGGTTGTTCAAGCCTGACTAGTATTGACTTATCCTACTTCAATACTAGCAAGGTTACTTGCATGATTAGTATGTTTAATGGTTGCTCAAGTTTAACAAAATTGGATTTAAGCAATTTTGATACGTCAGCAGTTGATATGATGGACTACATGTTTACCGGCGACAAGAGCCTAGCTTCATTAAATATTGGCAAATTTAAGTTGGGTAATGCTTCTGGTCTAGGCAAAGCTATTACTATGAAAAACATGCTTGAAGGCTTGGATAGTCTAACCAACTTTACGTTCAATATAAATGATGATCTCAGTAAAACTGGTTTTAATACAAAAGCCATCTGGCAAGAAGTAGGTGCTGGTACTCCTGAAAAGCCTGCGGGCAAAGACAAACTCTCTACTTCCCAATTACTTGCTAAATACCCTGTTGAAAATGAAAAAGATGCTGATAAGACAGTAACTTATGTCAAAGTTGCTGAAGATCACTCAAGTGTAACCCCATCCTCTCCTTCAACGCCTACTGTTACCGCACCTGTTACTAACAACAATACTGTAACCAAACCAACTACTCCATCTACTCCTAAACCAATTGAGAGACCGGTTTACCGCACAGTAATGCATAACACTTACGTTTATGATCAAAATGGTGCTCTTAAAAACGGTGAATACTTTGCTGGCCAATCTATTGCAACATATGGCACTAAAATAATTGATGGTAAGAAATACTACGCTTTAGGAGACAATAGCTTCGTTAAGGCTAATAATATTTCTGGTATTAAACGTAGATTAACCCACAATGCATATTTATATAACGCAAAGGGTAAAAGAGCTAACAGAAAAGTTCTTAAAAAGCATAAATCTGTTGTAACTTATGGTGGCTCTGTGAAAATTCACGGCAAATGTTTCTATATTGTCGGCAAAAACAGATATATTAAGAAAGCCAACTTCTAATAAAACAAATAAATAACAGCTCTCAAGCACTTATCGCTTAAGGGCTGTTTTTATATAGTTATATACAATTATGAAATGCAAATTGCTAACACTTTATTCTTATCAACGATATAATAATGCCAAAATTAAGCATGTTATAAGTTAAAGTAAAGGGAATATTAAAATGAGCAAAAAAATTAAGGTTCAACAAGCAGAGAAAATACTGTTTGGTGCTATTGCATCTTCTGCATTGGTAGGCATTTCTACTAAAATTAAGCATGTAAAAGCTGACAGTTTGCCAACTAGTCAATCAGCACCCGCCAATCAATCAAACAAAGTAGACTCTGACTCAGCTATTGCAGAACAAACAGAAAATACGCAAAGTCCAACAACTGCACCAACCGAGAATAACCAAGAAGTACAAACAGAAACTGATACTCTTGTTTCTTCACCAACTCAATCAGTTCAAACTGTAAATTGGAATGGGATAGATGATGTAACCTATGATGACGTCAGTAAAACATTAACGATTCCTGGAAGTTCTAAAACGATAACTAACCCTGGGCGCGTTTGTGATAATTTAGGCGCTATTGATGCGACGAAAATTCAAACAATTAATATTACTGGTCCTATCAAGTTAAGTGGTTCAATCAAAGGACTTTTTAGTGAGTTAGATAATTTAACCACAATCAATGGGTTAGAAAAGCTTGATACTTCTGATGTAAGCGACATGTCATTTTTGTTTGATCATGATGTTAATTTGACTAGTTTAAATCTAGGCCAGCTTAATACAGCTAACGTTACTAACATGGACCATATGTTTAGTATGTGCCAAAAACTAACTTCACTTGATGTTAGTCAACTGAACACAACTAACGTCACAATTATGAACTCAATGTTTTATGATTGTGAAGCTCTAACAAACTTAACTTTAACAGCTGCTAATGGCTCCACAAAATTTGATACCAGTAATGTTACTGATATGACTTCAATGTTTGAAAAATGCAGCAGTTTACCTAGCATTGACCTGAGTAACTTCGATACTTCCAGTGTTAAAAGCATGCAGCATCTTTTCTATCTATGTGCAAAACTTCCAAGCATAGACTTGAGTAAGTTCAACACTGCTAATGTTACTAACATGGCTGGGCTTTTTAGCAAATGCTATAGCTTAACTAAACTAGATTTAAGCAGTCTTGACACTAGAAATGTCACTGATATGTCCCACTTAGTCAGTGTTTGTGATAACTTAACTGACATAACTTTTGGCAATAACTTTAAAACCACGAATGTTACCAACATGAATTCAATGTTCTATCATCTACAAAAGATGAAAGAACTGGATCTAAGCAGTTTTGATACTTCAAAAGTTACTGACATGGCATACATGTTCCAAAGTACTAAACTAACCAAAATTAATCTCAGTAGCTTTGATACTTCAAAAGTCACTAATATGAAATGGATGTTTTATCAAAGCAATGCTTTAAAAGAATTAGATATTCACAACTTTGATATGTCCGCTGTAACCAATTCTGACGAAATGTTGGAAGACCTAGATTCATTAGATATTTTAGTATTGGGTAATAAGAACAACATTAAGGATGCGAAGCTAAATACGCCAGGAAAATGGATTAACGTAGGTCACGGTACACATAATAATGATAATAATCCGGAATCTTCAAAGAACTGGACTTCAGAAGAATTAACAACAAACTACAATCCAGTTACAGATGATGATCGCTATATTCACTTCACTAAAAAACCTGACGCACCAGGTACCCCAAGCACCCCGAGTGTTCCTGTACCAAGTAAGGCAGCAAATGTTACTGTTCACTATCAGGATAAGGACGGTAAAACACTTAGTCCTGATGAAATTTTAAGTGGCAACATTGGCGATGGTTATATTTCAAATACAAAAGAAATTCCTGGTTATGTATTACAGGAACGTCCTAATAATGCAACTGGCTTTTTCAGCAGTAACCCTCAGGATGTTACTTATGTTTATCAAAAAGCGGGCCAAATCGGCACTGATAAGGAGAACGAAAACGTTGTTCCTGCAAAAAGTAACAGTAAGACTGGCACCACTAATAAAGCTAGCCAAAAGAAGTCAGCAATTTCAGGCCACTATGCACAACAAACTGATCCTCAAAAAGATCAAGCTTCTTCAGTTTCTACCGCCTCTTCAAAAGAAAGCACATTACCTCAAACTGGTAATAATAAAACAGAGAGAACTTCTCTCTTTGGTCTCGGCTTGCTTGCAATTTTAGGTAGCTTAACTAGCGGTTGGTTTACACGCAAAGAAAATTAATAGCAATTATACTTAAATATTATATTTTAAAGCGCGATTCCTTAAATGAAATCGCACTTTTTGGTTTTATCTTCAATATTTATAGCTAAAAAATAAAGTAACTGTATGATCAATTTTGGTAATTAAATCTATTATCCAATTAGAAATAGCAGTCAACTACACCGTTTAAAATTTATATATTAACAGAACGTTAGAATTGATAAATATATGTAATATGATATATAAAATAACAGTCCGCCCCCATTTTATCGCCTGGCAAAGAGCGCTTCCAACCTTTTTATATCAATGCTTTTGCATTGTAGTTTTTAAAATCCTAGCTTTAATAAAATCAAGTTATAATTTAACCATTTTATTAGAAAAGGCTCGGTCTATACCAAACCTGTCTATGCCTTGCTACAGAGCTGTCTGTTAAACCTTTAGCATCATAAGTTACTAGTATTAAATTATTAATTACAAATAACTATCAATTTATACTATACTTCTTTATGAGGACGTGTTACACTTTAATGGTCATAAAGAACAATTTATATTATTCCACTTTTGTTTATTTTTGAGAGAACAGAAAAGCAAGTGCACTAAAAATGAATAGACAAACAAACAGACACTTAAAATTTAAGGAATTATTACTGAACTCTTTAGCAATCGTAGCTTTTGGCACAACTTCAATTGGTACTAATCCTGTTGCTGGTGCAACTACTGGTTCAAGTACTTTTTCTTTAAGAGCTTCTGACGGAAAATCTGCTACTTATGGAGCAGGAAACATTGCAACTCCTAAAAAGGAGAAACTAAGAAAAACATCAAAAAAGGATGGAAAGAACGGTTCGAGGACTTTTGTTCTAGGTGCTTCTGATGGCACAATGACAAATACAGAGGATGAAGACGCTGCCCCAACTTCTGGTGACAAAGGATATGTTACCGTGCATTATCTTGATCGAACAGGCAAGACCCTTGCACCAGACAAGATTTTACAAGGAAAAATCGGTAGCACCTATTCTACTTCCTCACGGAAGATAACAGGCTATTCATTATTCGCAGCTCCTACTATTGCAACTGGCACTTATAATTCTAAGCAACAATCAATTACTTATGTTTATGAACTTACTGAGGCAGTTGGAATTGTTGAATCCAGTGCTGATGTTGAAACAGATAATGCTGCAAGTACCTCTAATAAAAAGAGAGACTCTGGCGTTAGTTCAAAATTAACTACTCAAGCTACCCATAAATCACAAACAAAGAACGCAACTCCAAACGTTGCAAACCAAGCTGATGTTACAAGTCGGAATTTACCACAAACAGGAATAAAGCAAGGTGTACAATTGTCTTTTCAAGGGCTAGGTTTCTTATCAATATTTGGAGGCTTGATAGGAACATGGTGCAGTCGTAAGGGAATAAAATATAGTTAGTTATCAAAATCTATATTTAATAAAAAACCGAATCTCATATGATTCGGTTTTTTATGTCCCAAATTTTAATATAACGCTCCGGATAGCTCTTTTAATTTACAAATTAAACCAACATTAAAAAGCAACAAAAAATTACTGCTTTTAAAAAATATTTTTTAAATAACAGATTTCCTTTTTTTGCTTTTTCCTCACCTAACTTATCTTTCAAGTCAGTTTATTTAAAATTTCAAAGTCCTTACTAAATATAATTTTTTCAGCCCATGGGACATCGTTATTTGTTATTTTTTCCGTAATATCAAGATTTTTTTTTGCAATTAGTTATTAAATTCCGTGATTTTCTCTTTTATTGTTATCTTGATTTTTACATACATAAATATATAATATCGGAATACGCATACGTATATAATAACCGTGATGTATATAAATAAATGATGAGGTACTTCAATAATGAAAAACACAAAAAACGTAAAAGGAAAAGTTCTACTTAGTAGCTCAGCTGCTGTTTTACTCGGCCTGCTTTCCGCTAATCCTCAATTAGTCAAAGCAGATAGTGTCCCTACTAATCAAGCAGCTTCTAAGGAAGATACCACTACCAATGAGATTCCAGCCCCGTCAGAAGATATCATTAGTGAACCTACAAACACTGCTGATCCAGCTGTGAATCAACCTGCAGTAGCTGCTCAAGATTCTGATGCTAACGCAAGTAAAAAAAGAATTGAGGGAACTGTCGCTGGACTGCAAGTTTCCTATGATCTTGACACTGATGAGCTCACTATTTTAGGTGGAACATATGCAAATATCATTAGTTACGACGAGTGGATTTCTAACCAATCTCTTTCTGATAGTGAAGGAAATTCCGTAAAACTTAGAAATGCTATGCAGATTGTTATTACTGGCAAAATAAATCTTAACTCTTCAAATAATGCCAACTATTTATTCACTGGTTTTTATAACGCATCTAAAATTGTAGGATTAGAAAACCTGGATCTTTCTCAAGCAACTAGTACAGCTTGCATGTTTAGTGGCTGTAAAGATTTGACTTCACTTGATATTTCTAGTTTCAATACTGCTAATGTAACAAACATGGAAGCTATGTTTGAGAAGTGTTCATCTTTAACCTCTATCGACTTTTCTAACTTCAATACTGCTAATGTAACAAACATGGACGGTATGTTTTACGAATGTACGTCTTTGACTTCACTAAATCTTTCTAGCTTTAATACTGCTAATGTGGCTAGCATGGAAGCTATGTTTGACGAGTGTTCATCTTTAACTTCACTAAATCTTTCTAGCTTTAATACTGCTAACGTAACTACCATGGAGTATATGTTTAACGAGTGTACATCTTTGACTTCACTCAATCTTTCTAGCTTTAATACCGCTAACGTAACAGACATGAGATATATGTTTAATGAGTGTACGTCTTTAATCTCTCTTGACCTTTCTAGTTTTGATACTGCTAGTGTAAATAATATGGTTAAGATGTTTTATGGATGCTCATCTTTAACTTCACTCAATGTTTCTAACTTTGATACTGCTAATGTAACGAACATGGAATCTATGTTTGAGAAGTGTTCATCTTTACCCTCTCTTGACCTTTCTAGTTTTAGTCTCTTAAAAGTAACAAACATGGGATCCATGTTTGAAGATGATGAAAAACTAGTCGACTTAAATATATCAAGTTTAAAGACTACTTTACCTGTAGACCTAGATTCAACTTTTAAGAACTGTGCCAGCTTAGTTGAATTGAATTTAGAAAACTTCCATATGCCAGCTTCAGTTGATACAGAATTAGCATATACATTCTATGGTTGTACAAGCTTGCGGAAGCTTAACATTAAAAATATTATTCCAGGTGCTCCAGAGTACAGTAATATGCTAGGAAATTTACCTAGCTTAAATACACTTGTTCTCGGTGAGTACACTGATCTCTCAACTATTTTACCCACCGGTCATATCGACGATGTGGGACTAGATACTGAAGGAATTTGGCTCAATGTTGGTAATGGTACAACAATTAGACCTGAAGGCACAGAACAGTATACTTCCAAACAATTAATGGCGGCACGTGCCATAACCATGGTTGGTAAACAACGTAACTTCACAAAGGCTGAAACATATGTCCGCATGGGCAAGCCTATTACTATCCATCATGTAGATGAATCAGGAAAACAAATTGCAAAAGATACTATTTTCCCTGGTAATTTTGGCGATCCTTATTCAATTATCGGCGACTCCGTTGCAGGCTATACTTTAAAAGTTGGCCAATCCCCTGTTACTGGTATTTATGATAATGACGACACAAAAGAGCGCGAGTTTACCTTTGTTTACATTAAAAACCCTGGTACATCCAACCCTGGTACATCCAACCCTGGTACATCCAACCCTAGTACATCCAACCCTGGTACATCCAACCCTATCAAAGGAGAAGATGTCATTGTTCATTATCAAGATGAAAAAGGCAAGACTATTGCACCTAGTGAGATTTTAAGTGGAAATATTGGCGATGGTTATGTTTCAACCGCTAAAGACATTGCTGGTTACACTTTAAAGACTCGGCCAAAAAATGCCAAGGGATTCTTTAGTGGTACTAAGCAGAATGTTACTTACGTTTATAGTAAGACTACTTCCAAGACTGAAGGTGAAACTGCTGGCAACGGTAAAGGGAAAGGCAACGGAAACAAAGGCAACGGAAACAAAGGCAACGGAAACAAAGGCAACGGAAACAAAGGCAACGGAA
>CAMLHK010000002.1 GCA_946479925.1 uncultured Lactobacillus sp.
TACCAAAAATGTGACGCATGTTGTAGCCTTCACGATCAGGGTTTAAGTGGTATTCCTCAATCAAGTCTTCTAAGGTGTCATCAGCTAAGAAGCCGTCTTCACCAAAGTGGAATTCATCAATGTTCAAACGATTAGGAGCAACAACATAAGCGTCATCAGGGATGCGACGAGCGATCCAGTGATGACCACCGATTGTTTCAAGGTACCAAATTTCATCATGGTCAGCAAAAGCCATACCATTCATTTCGTAAGTACCATACTTTTCAAGTAAGTAACCCATCCGTTTAACACCGTCAAGAGCGCTGTGGATATAAGGCAATGTCAAAGTAACAAAGTCTTCTTCACCAAGTCCACCTTCAGTTACTAGTGGGTCGATTCCTTGTATGCGGGAATTCGTAGTGATTGTTTCAGTTGCAGTCATTGCAATGTTTTCGGAGTTAATTCCGGCTGCTGCCCAAATACCACTTTCACCTGATGCGTCTGGTGCACTGGTGTAGCGTAAAGGAGTATCTGCTAAGTCCTCATCATCAATTTTTTGGTGACTAATAACACTTTCATAGTGCTTAGGTTGCTTTTCTGGTGTAATGAGTTCGAAACCTTCGGGAATAATTTCACGTCCACCGTCTTCGCTTCTGGCAATCATTGCTGAGCCATCAATTGAAGCATTTTTACCGACAAGAATAGTCGTACATTCTGCTTTTTTCATTTAATCTGTCCTTTCAAAATAACTTAATCTATATTGTATTAAAAAGGACAGCTATAATGCAAAGAAATACGCAAACTTAACCTGAAATTATTTATTTGATTGCTGGAGTTGAGAAAAAAGTGAGGGAAAATATTTCTTGATTAGATATTGTTTAAATTACGTAAGAAACAGCGCTATTCACAGGCTCAATTAGCAAAAGAAGCCAATGTTAGTCGCCAAACGATTAATGCAATTGAAAATGACAAATATGATCCCTCACTAGATTTGGCTTTTCAGCTGGCAGATATATTAGGGGTTACAGTTGACGAATTGTTTATTAATAAGTTGCCAGCACAATCAATTGAGATGCCTACTTCAGTTTCTGCTATGAGCATTATTGAGATTAGCAATCTAATCATTATAAGTCAGTGGGCTTTTGCCTCTGCGGACTTCTACCTTGAACGGTAAGAAAATCGTGTGAACTAATTTGAATTAAAAATTATAAAAAGCTATAGAGACTAAAAGAGATACACATATGGAAACTAGAAAAATTTTACAGGAAAAATTAAAGGCAACATTAACCCAAATAACGCATGAGTCACTAAACAGCACTTTTGTTGGGTATAGTGAATTTTATAAACAAGTGATTTTTGTCAAAGTTTTTTCTCAAGAAGGTAAATTTTTAACCGAAAAAGCTGTTAATGAACAACTTAATTCACGCGTATTAGGCTTTTTTACGATTGAAAATCCGCAGCGCTTCATATTAATAATGAAGGATTGTGCCCCGATAGACTTAAAACTACCGCTTACAGCCGAACTAGCTTTTGAAATGGGACAGGAATTGTCAGCTTTTCATCAAAATGTAAAACCATTTGAGGGCATCTATCTTAATGAACAGCTTTTTAAAAAGGTTGAGACGGATGTTAGCAGTCTAAAAAACTTTGTTGTCAAGGGCAGACTTGAAGAACTGTTAAAAGCATTTAATCCAATTAAAGCCAAAATTGAACATGATTTATGTGCTTATTCCACGGTAGTACTTCATGGTGATGTTGGTGTGCGCAATTACAAACTTGTCAATGGAAAACTGCGTTTAATCGACTTTGAGCGAGCAAGGAAAGGTGTAAACTATCAAGACTTCATCAAACTGTTTTATCAAGATTTTAATTTAAACAAAAATCTGATTAGCTCGTTTATAGAAGGGTATAGGACAAAAGGTGCTAAGGTTGAGATTTTGCCTGAAACACAAGTTTTTCTAATCTTTATTACAACAGTTGGAATTATGAAGTACGTGGAAAAATAGAAGATCGACCGTTTGAAAAGATAGGCGAATTGATGTTAGAAACTTGCACGCAATATTTCAATATGGATTTTGGGAATGAGTCCAAACAGAAATTGAATGCAATAATTGAATAGAGCGTGAGCTATTTTGGTAATTAAAAAAGGCATCTTCGACTTAGAAGATGCCTTTTGGCGCGAACAAAATAATTTTAAGGGAAAATAATTGTTCACATGATATTTGCAGTTTGATTTTTCTATTTTTCCTTTGACTCACCCCCCTTCAATAAAAGATTTAGAAGTGTAGCGGATAAACTCGTGATAACAATTCCGTTACTTAAAAATAATTGAACTGTTGCAGGCAAGTTCTTGAAAAATTGTGGATAAATAGTGACGCCAAGTCCTAAGCCAACTGAAATTGCGATGATTAGGATATTATTGTTGTCACTCAAATCCACTTTTACAAGTGTTTTAATTCCTTGAACGGCAATCATGGTAAACATTACCAGCATTGCACCACCTAAAACAGGAGTAGGAATAATAGTAACTAGTGCACCAATTTTTGGTAACAGTCCCATAGCCATTAACAGGCCAGCTGCCCAATAAATTGGTCTTTTTGTTTTAATACCTGACAGTTGAAGTAGTCCAACGTTCTGTGAGAAGGTAGTGTACGGAAAAGCATTAAACAAACCACCAAAGATTTGTGCTAATCCTTCTGCACGATACCCCTTTTTTAAATCCTCTTCAGTTACATCATGGCCGATTAGGTCTCCTGTAGCAAAGAAGACGCCGGTAGACTCAATCATTGAAACTAATGCGATAATCATCATGGTCAAACTGGATGACCATTCGAATTTCGGAACACCGAAGTAGAATAATTGTGGTAAATGAAACCAGGAAGCTTCTAAAACTGGTGTTAAGGAAACTCGTCCCATCAAAGATGCAATTACGGTCCCGGCAACTAAGCCGATAAGAACCGAGATTGACCGCAAGAAGCCTTTAGTCCAGATTTCTAATGCCAAGATAATGAACATCGTACTGAAAGCCAATATCAGGTTTTGACTACTACCAAAGTCTTTGGCACTAGCATTGCCACCACCCATATTTTGAACGGCAACAGGGACCAGCGTAAGACCAATAGTAGTGATTAGAGTTCCTGTAACCACTGGTGGAAAGTACTTCTTGATTTTTGCAAAAACGCCAGAAATTAAGATGACAAAGATTCCAGCAATGATAATGGCACCATACATATCGTTAATCGAAAACTTTTGACCGATCATTTGTAAAGGTGCAACCGCTTGGATAACACAACCCAAGATTACGGGAAAACCAATACCAAAGTATTTGTTTCGCATGAGTTGTAGTAGTGTTGCAAGCCCACACATAAAGATGTCAATTGAGACAAGATAAGTCATTTGTTCTGCGTTGAACTTTAATGCGGTTCCAATTAATAATGGAACGGCAACTGCACCAGAGTACATGGCCAATAGGTGCTGTAGACCTAAAATAGCTGCTTTTTTAGTGACTAACTTCTTCTTGCTTCATTATTTTTCGTCCGCAAATTGAACTTCACCGTTAGCTAAACTAGCGATATTCGCTAAGGATTCTAGACGATAACCGTGTTCTTTAATCCAGCTGCTACCGCCTTGGAAAGTTTTCGCAACCACGATACCGATTCCAGCAACATTAGCATTGGCTTGATTAGCTATGTTAATCATTCCCTTGACTGCTTCGCCGTTAGCCAAAAAGTCATCGATAATCAATAAGTTGTCGTCTTCATGTAAAAATTTTTGTTCTACACAAATTTGATTTGTGGTTTTCTTGGTGTAGGAATATACGTCAGCCCAGTAAACCGCATCATTAAGTGTTGATGGCTTTTTCTTGCGGGCAAAAACCATTGGCACATGAAGCTCGTATGCTGCCATTACTCCGGGAGCAATACCAGAAGCCTCACAGGTTAATACTTTTGTAACTCCGCTTTGATCAAACAGACGAGCAAACTCCTTGCCCACAGCCATCATCAGCTCTGGATCAACCTGATGATTCAGAAAAGAATTAATTTTTAGTACATCACCAGGTAGAGCCTCACTGTCTTGACGGATCCGATCTTCTAAAAGCTTCACAATTTCCTCCTTGAAAAATAAAAGGGCCTTCTCTACCAAAACTATGGTAAAAAAGACCCTTAAGGCAGCTTGCGCTGAATTAATTGTTATTGTTTATCCATAGTTCAGAATTTACGGTTCTGAGTAGAGACTGTCGACCACATTACGACAATATATAGATTAATATTTACTTGTTGAGTGAATTCTAACAAACCAAATTAAGTTGTGCAAGGTGAAGTTGGAATTCAGAATTTGAAACAGCATCGATCAGATATAGTTAAATTTTACAAGTGAATTTCCAGTGAAAAAAGTAGTTGACCAAAGAGACAATTCTTAGTACAGTTTAAATAAATTTATGTTTTTTAGAAGAGGAGCTCGGATATCTGTGAAAAAAGACATTCACGATTTTGATGAAATTATCGTTTTAGATTTTGGTAGTCAATATAATCAATTAATTACCAGGCGCTTGCGCGATTTTGGGGTTTATTCTGAGCTCCTACCGCATGACATCAGTATGGAGAGAATCAAGGAAATTAATCCAAAGGGGATTATTTTTTCTGGTGGCCCAAATAGTATCTACGGTGAAAATGCACTTAAGGTTGACCCAGCAATTTTTGACTTAGGGATTCCAATCTTAGGTATCTGCTACGGAATGCAATTAATGTCGTACTATCTGGATGGTAAGGTTGAAAAAGCTGACAACTCCGAATACGGTCGTGCAGAAATTGAAGTTGAAGATTCTAGCAACGTTTTATTCAGTGACTTACCAAAAGGGCAATATGTGTGGATGAGTCATGGGGACCTAGTAACTGGAGCTCCTAAGGGCTTTGAAGTGGTTGCTTCAAGTAAAAACTGCCCGATTGCTGCGATTGCAAACGATCAAGCCAAAATGTATGGTATTCAATTCCATGCCGAAGTGCGCAACACACAATATGGTCTCGACATTTTGCGTAATTTTGCTTTTAAAGTATGTGGTGCCAAAAATGATTGGTCAATGACCGACTTTATTGACTTACAAGTTGCAGAGATCAGAAAAACGGTTGGTGATAAAAAGGTCATTCTTGGTTTATCAGGTGGGGTAGACTCCAGTGTAACCGCAACACTTTTACATAAAGCAATTGGAGATCAATTGACTGCAATTTTCGTTGATCACGGGATGCTGCGTAAAAATGAGGGTGACGAAGTAATGGCAGCCTTAAATCGTGATTTGGGTGTGAACATTATTCGTGTGAACGCTCAAGAACGGTTTTTAAATAAACTAAAAGGTGTCACTGATCCAGAACAAAAACGTAAAATAATTGGTAAGGAATTCATCGAAGTCTTTGCTGATGAAGCTAAGAAAATTAAGGATGTTGATTTCTTGGCTCAAGGTACCCTTTACACTGATGTAATTGAAAGTGGAACTAACACAGCACAGACAATTAAGTCGCACCACAATGTAGGTGGCCTTCCTAAAGACCTAAACTTCAAGTTAATTGAACCGTTGCGTAAGCTGTTCAAAGATGAAGTGCGCGAACTAGGCGAAAAACTAGGCATTCCCCACGATTTAGTTTGGCGTCAACCATTCCCTGGACCTGGTCTTGGTATTAGAGTTCTTGGTGAAGTGACAGAAGACAAGCTAAAAATAGTGCGTGATAGTGATGCTATTTTACGTGACGAAATTAAAAAGGCAGGACTGCAAGAAGACGTATGGCAATACTTTACTGTTTTACCTGGAATTAAATCTGTTGGTGTTATGGGTGATGGCCGTACTTATGACTACACCATTGGTATTCGAGCAGTTACCTCAATTGATGGGATGACAGCAGATTTTGCCCGTCTGCCATGGGATGTTTTGCAAAAAATCTCGACTAGAATTGTCGATGAAGTGCCCAACATTAATCGCGTTGTCTACGATGTAACGAGTAAGCCACCTTCAACAATTGAATGGGAATAAAAGAGGTCTATCAGTTAAAGTTAGAAAATGAATTTAAAAATTTATTAAAAAGTGATGGAAAATATTACCTTCTAAGCAAGATAGAAAAATTCTAGTAAGTACTAGAATTTTTTTGTTAAGCGTTTTTGTAAAGTATATAATCTAAATTATAGATTTTGTACTTTATTGAGAATGTAAAAAGCCCTAATTGAGGGAAATTACACATATAAAAATTGTAAATAGTATTGTGGAGGATATAAATTTGGCCACTTTTGATGAATTAATAAAACAAATTAATGATAATCTTTATCAACAACGAGATCGCGGAACAGCGTTTGAAAAGATGGTGGTTTCGTATTTAAAGAGTGAACCCGTATATAAACATAAGTTTGAAAGTGTATGGCTGCTAAGCGAAGTTCCAGATAAATTTCATATTCCAAAAAAAGATTTAGGTGTTGACATTGTTGCTAAAGATTATGAAGGCAAGCTAACTGCAGTTCAGGCTAAGTTTTATAAAGGTAAGGTCGGCAAAGAAACTATAAATTCTTTTTTAGCTGAAACGGGTAAAGACTATTATTCTGCAGGGATCTTAGTGTCAACTTCAAATGAGCTCAATAAAAATGCAGAAGCCGCTATGCAATTTATGACCAAGCCAATAACTATTATTGGCCTGAATCAACTTAAAAATGCTGATATTAATTGGCAGAAATTTTCATTTGCTAAGGAAAATAATGATTTATCTAATAAAATAGTTAAAAAGCCGCGTCAATATCAAAAAGAAGCGGTTGAAAAGGCAATTACTTATTTTAAAAATCATAGTCGCGGCAAATTGATTATGGCACCAGGAACAGGAAAAACCTTTACCAGTTTAAAAATCACCGAAGCTTTGATGCAAGACCAGCATAAAACTAAGTTTAATGTTTTGTATTTGGTACCTAGTATTCAACTCTTATCTCAAACTTTATTTAGTTGGAATGATGATGTTTCGGAGAATATTCATATTACCTCATTGTCAGTCGTCTCAGATCGCAAGGCTAATCAAAGAAAAAATAATAATGAGGACGATTTTGGCGCTAAAGATATTGGTTTTGAGCCAACCACTAATGTTGAAGAGTTAATGGCTCATTATAAGCAATTACAACAACTTGATTTAGGTCGCGATATGACTGTTGTTTTTAGTACCTATCAATCAATTGATGTTATTAAGAATGCTCAAGAAAAAGGTTATCCTGAATTTGATTTGATTATTGCCGATGAAGCTCATAGAACTACTGGAGCTACTAAATTGGGTGATGATACAGCTTTCACTGAGGTACATTCAAACAATAATGTTAAAGGTAAACTACGTCTTTATCAAACTGCTACTCCTAGAATTTATGATCAAAATTCTAAGAAAAAAGCAGAGCAAAATAGCATTGTTGTATCATCAATGGATGATGAAAAAGTTTATGGTAAAGAAATTTATCGTTTAGGTTTTGGTGATGCTGTTACACAGGGTTATTTATCAGATTACAAAGTAATGGTTCTTGCAACTAATGAAAACTATATTGACAAAAATATGGTAAAAATGTTAGCTCGTGATTATAAAATAGATCCTAATGATATTGGCAAAATCATAGGTGTTTGGAATGCAATGGTGAAACGAGATGGCTTAACTGGTGAAATTCAAGGTAAACCAATGAAGAGAGCAATAGCTTTCACTGATAAGATTAAAAATTCGAAATTCATCGCTAATGAGTTTGAAACTGTTGTTAATGAATATTTAGCCCCGAATGCTACTAATAGCTATCGAATTGATGTTCATCACGTTGATGGTGGTTTAAATGCCTTGCAAAAAGAAGATGAGATTAACTGGTTAGCTGATGAAAAAATTGAAGAAAATCACGCGCGGGTCTTGTCAAATGTTCGCTTTTTAACTGAAGGAATTGATGTTCCTAATTTAGACGGTATTATTTTCTTTAGTCCCAAAAAATCTCAAATTGATATAGTTCAAGCTGTTGGCCGAATTATGCGTAAATATGAAGGTAAAGAATATGGCTATATTATTTTGCCAATTGTCGTTTCTGATATAGATAACCCGAATTTAGCATTAAATAATAATAAAGAGTATAAAGCGGTATGGCAGGTATTGAATGCTTTACGCTCTACTGATGAGAGGTTTGAAGCAGAAGTTAATAAGCTTGATTTAAACAAGAAAAAAACTGGAAGAATTAATTTTATTGGTGTTGATTCAAGTCCTGATAATGATGTTAAAGAGAACGAAAACTATGTACATGGTCATGAGCAGTTATCATTAACTTTAGCTCAAGAATGGAAACAAATGGGTGATGTATTTTACGGCAAAGTGGTTCAGCATGTAGGAGATAGACGATATTTAGAGGATTGGTCAGAGGATGTTGCTGATATTGCTAAAAAGTATATTTTTCAAATTAATGATTTAATCGCTAATGATTCTGGAGCTAAAGCGGCTTTTGATAAGTTTCTTACTAGTCTCAAATATAATATTAATGATTCAATAGACCAAGATCAAGCCATTCAAATGTTGGCACAGCATTTAATTACTGAGCCTGTATTTGATGCTTTATTTGGCGATTATAGTTTTGTACAAAATAATGTTGTCTCAAGATCAATTAATGATGTGATTTCAGCTTTCAAAATATTTGGTTTTGCAAAAGAAACTGAAAAGCTAAAGCCATTTTATGATTCAATTAAATCACGCGCTTCAGGAATTGATAATGCAGCTGGAAAACAAAAATTGATTGTTACATTATATGAAACTTTTTTTAAAAAAGGGTTCCAAAAAACAACAGAGGCAATGGGAATTGTCTTTACTCCAATTGAAGTAGTTGATTTTATTATTCATTCAGTTGATGATGCTTTAAAGAAATATTTTAATAAGTCATTAGCTGATAAGAATGTTCATATTCTTGATCCGTTTGTGGGAACGGGAACTTTCATAACACGGACATTGCAGCATCTTAAGGAGCAAATGGATCAAGGTAAAATCAGTTATAATGATATCTTACGTAAATACATGCATGAACTTCACGCTAATGAAATTGTTCTATTGAGCTATTATATTGCCGCAATTAATATTGAAGCTGTATTTGATGAAGTAAATGGTCCAGATTATGGTTATGTACCATTTGATGGAATTGTTTTGACTGATACATTTGAAAGTACGGAACGCGAAGGCGTATTAGATGATGATATGTTTAATGACAATGATCATCGCTTAAAAGAGCAAATGAAGCAGCCAATTACTGTAATTATTTCAAATCCCCCATATTCTGTAGGACAGAAGAGCGTAAATGATAATAATCAAAATGTTAGATATTCGAATTTAGAAAAAAACATTCAAAATACCTATGTTAAAAATAGTAAATCTGGATTAAGCAAGGGTGCTTATGATAGTTATATCAAAGCATTTAGGTGGGCAAGCGATCGAATTAATGATAAGGGAGTTATTGGTTTTATAACGAACGGAAGTTTTCTTGACAGCAGTAGTACTGATGGCTTTCGAGCTTCTTTATATAAAGAGTTTAACTTTCTTTATATTTTTAATTTAAGAGGTAATGCTAGAACCTCTGGTGAAAAACGTCGTCAAGAAAAAGATAATATTTTTGGGCAAGGTACTAGAACTCCTATTGCTATTAGTATTCTAATAAAAGATGGATCTGATAATCATCAAATTTTTTATCATGATATTGGAGACTATTTAAGCCGAAAAGAAAAGCTTAATATAATTAGAAAGTTTGGTACTATTTTAAATCAAGACATTGATTGGGATAAAATTATTCCAGACGATAATTATGATTGGATTAATCAGAGAGATCCCAATTATCAAAAATATCCTTTAATTTCTGGTGAACAGGATTCACCATTTTTAACTAATGCAGTTGGAATTAATACTGCTAAGGATATCTGGATTAGTGGTTTTTCAAAAGAAAAAGTTTTATCTCATACGCAAAACTTAATTAATAATTACAATTTGGAAGTTGAAAAATCAGGTGGTAAAGGTAAAAAGTCAACTATGAGAGACAGTACAAAGATTAAGTGGACTGTAAATTTAGATAAAAAGTTTAAAAAAGGTGAAAAGTTAATTTATCATGCAGACATGTTAACATTGGAAATGTATCGTCCGTTTACAAAAAAATGGTTAATGTATGATCCAGATTTAATTGAGCGACCTGGCAAATATTTAACAAAATGGGGGAGTAATAATATCAATATAAATACAACTGGTAAAACATCTAGTAAAAGTTTTTCTGTTCTTTGTTCGAAATTGATAGTTGACTATCAATTTCTAATGAATAGTCATGGTTTTATGCGTTATGATAATTCAAATAAAAGTAACGAATTGATACCTAATCATGACAATATTAATAAAGTCTTCGCTGATAAACTTGGTCTTTCACTTGATGATTCTTTTGCTTATGTTTATGGTTTGTTAAATTCGAAGGAATACCGAGAAAAGTATGATAATGATTTAAAGAAAGATTTAGCACGAATTCCTATAGTTAAGAATAAGGAAAAATACGTTGAAATTGGTAAGCAACTAATGGATCTTCATCTTAACTATGAAAAAGTACAAGTTTATGATCAAGTAAAAATTATTTATAACGGTAAACATGATTATCAAGTAGAGAAAATGAAGTTTGCCAAAAGACTAAATAATGAAGGTGAAATTTTTAATGATAAATCAGCAATTATTTTTAACGATAACATAACAATTTCGAATATTCCAGATAAAGCATATGAGTATATGGTTAATGGGCGTTCAGCAATTGAATGGATTATGGATCAATATCAAATTAAAACTGATAAGAAGTCTGGTATTACTGATGATCCTAACGACTTTAGCGATGATCCAAAATACATTTTTAATTTGCTTTTGCGTATCATCAATGTGTCGGTACAAACAGTTGATTTGACTAATGAATTACCGCGTTTTGAAGTTGATGAATAGAAAAAGAGTAGTGTAATCTTTTACACTACTTTTTATTTGCATATTCATTGAGTAATGAATTTATAATTTAGATTGACATAAAGACAAAAAATTTTACTTATTAAATTAAGACGGTTATTTTTCAGAATATTCATCAATTTTTTTAGATAAAATGTTTTTACAAATAAAAGTTTTATACTGAAAAATACATTTTAAGCACAATGCTAATATCTTAAAATAGAATTGTTTTATATATCAGTTTTTGAAAAAAGGAGTAGAAAATATGACGAAAAACACATTATTTCAACACGGAACTATGCAAATGTTGGTTGAAGGCCTATTGGAAGGCACTTTACCGCTGTCAGATTTGTTAAAACATGGCAATATTGGCATAGGAACCGGTGATGGCGTTGATGGTGAATTAGTGATTTTAGACGGTGTCGGTTACAAAATAGATGTTAGTGGTCCGGCTGTGAAACTGCCAGATGACTTTAAAGTGACTTATGCAGACGTTAGTTTTGGAGATTATCACAAATTCAAAAGCTACCAAGATGCTGAATTGACAGAAATGTTAATAGATGCTTTAACCAAAAATAACGCCCGAAATCAATTTTTCGCAATATTGACTAAAGGTGTTTTTCGAAAAATTCGTACAAGGTCTTCTAAAAAATCTCATAAGCCTTATCCGTCTCTGGGGAAAATAGCTGAAAATCAAGTAGAGTTTGAAGCTGAAAATATTTCAGGCACAATGATTACTTATTACACACCACCTGTTTTTCAAGGTGTTGGGGTATCAGGATTTCACAATCATTTTTGGCTGATGACTTAAGCTTTGGCGGTCACATTTTGGCAGCAACGATGAAAGATGTAGTAGTCAGCGTTCAGCTAATAGAAAACTTTGAATTGCATTTGCCAGTTGATAATCAAGAATTTTTAAATGCCAACTTAAGTGACACCAGCAAGTTGAACAATGTTATTTCGAAGTCAGAATAAATTTATTAGTAAGATGAAAATAGAGAGTGTTCAACTATAATTGAGCATTTTTTAATGACTCAAATTTTTAAAAAATAGAGTGGCTAATAATTTTGGCAATACACTTCGGAAAGTAAGAATTTGCCAAAGAAATAAAAAAAGAAACTTTTAATTGCCGTCATTACTGTAAACCACAGAATTAAACATTTTTAAACTAATTTCTTCCTAGGAATTAGTTTTTTATTTACACCCAGCGATTATATTTTGCCCGTTAATTTGACGCCCTTGCTCATTCATTTTATTATTAGATAAATTTAATAAAATTGATTTAGCATAAAATGAAAGACGCAAGCACATGACATTAAAGGGACTGATTGGCTCTAATAAACAACGAGCAATTTTTATTATTTTACTTTATTTTATTTTCGCTGTTATGGGCTCACTTGACCAATATTTTTTTTAATTCGCAGTTAACAGACTAAGCGTTGGCAATTTGCCCGTTTATATTCGCTGGCAATTAATTGACTTAATCGGCATCAAAAACTTTTTAAAGCAAAAGTTTGGCACTTTATCAGGTGGTCAAAAAAGAAGGGTAGATATAGCCCGTGCGTTGATAAGTAAACCGAATTTACTGTTTCTAGACGAACCAACTACAGGGCTTGATATTCAAACGAGAAATGCTATTTGGGAATTATTAACCAAACTGCAACAACAACAAGAACTCACTATTTTTTTGACAACGCATTATTTAGAAGAAGCTGAAAATGCTGATCAAATGTATATTCTTGAAAATGGTCAAATCTTAGCCAGTGGTTCTGCCGCAACGATCAAGAACGAATTTGCTCCTAATAAATTAATACTTACTGTTGATAACATTCAGGCTTTGAACACTAATCAAAAAGTTATTCGGCTTAATCGTAAGCAAGTTGAAATTGATGCTTTATCGGCGCAAAAAACCGTTGAATTATTAAAAAACAATCAAGCAAATATCACTGACTTCACTTATTCTAAGGGAACGATCAATGATGCGTTTTTGCAGATTACTGGGAAGGAGATACAATAAATGATTGCTCTATTTCGCAGAAATTTAAAAATCTATTTTTCTAACATTATTGGTGTATTCATGTCATGCTTGGGTGCACTGATTTCCTTCTTTATCTATATTGGGTTTTTGCAAAATAATTTAAAAAGCAATTGGCAGCAATTACCTCATGTGACTAAGATGTTGGATTTATGGATGATAGCAGGTATTGTTGCAGTTTCTGGTATTACTACAGCTTTTCAAGCGTTGGGTCAACAAGTAAGTGATCGCGAAACTCGAGTTGAGGCCGATTTTGAACTGACAGGAATATCACGCTTTGCAGAAAATTTTGCATATATTTTATCCGGTATAGTAGTCAGCTTTTTTATGCAAATCATCACTTTTGTTGTGATGGCAATGTACTTTTCATTAGTTGATCATATTACGATTCCTCAATCAGCCTATTTACCAGGACTTTTGTATATCTTGGTAGGTGCGATTGCAGCAACTTTATTAGATGAAATAATCGTGCTTTTCATGCATTCCAGCACTACTTTTAGCAGACTTTCCGCTGTTTTAGGAGCTGCTGCTGGCTTTGCTGTAGTGACATATTTGCCATACGGTATATTGGTCTCCCAAGCACAAAGTTTGGTAAAATTAATACCAAGTAGTTATGAAGCAGCTGCTTTAAGAGACTTTTTACTTAAACAGACATTGGCAGATCTTCCAACTCATGTAAAAAGTCATCTTGTTTATTATTTGGGAATACAATTTAAAATGGATAGTTATCGACTAAATAATATGCTCGTTTTGCTATTAATGATTGCAATACTAATTTTGGTAATTGGGTTGCTTTCTTTTATCACTGATAGAAGGCGCAATAAGTAAAGTGAAAATTGAATTTAAAACAGATTCGACTTTAGACGAACAAGAAATTGAAGTTGAAATTAAAGCAGCTCAAAAAAGTGAAGCAGTTAATAATTTAATTAGCTATTTGCATAAATTTGGCAAAAAAAGATATGATCTTTTACCAATTAAAGTGGAAGACTGTATAGTAACAATTAAGCGTACAGAAATTATTAAAGTAGAAGTTCAAGCAACAGATATTACGTTTTATACTACTGAAAACATAATAAAAACAACTGGTCGATTATATCAGGTACTAGAAAAACTGGGTGATGGGTTTATTCAGGTTTCAAAACACGGCATTATTAATATCAATTTTCTGGAATCGATAGAAGTAGGCTTTTCAGGAAATATGATTGCACTTTTAAAAAACAATCTAAAAGTTGACGTTTCTAGACTGTATTTGCCTGCATTAAAAAGAGAGTTAGGTCTTTAAAATGAGAAAATTAAGTAATTTCATTAACTATTTCTTTACTGGTATGGGCTTTGGTGCAGTTGCTTATTTGATAATACTTACCTTTGCTTTTCCAGGTGTTCCTACTAGTCCCTTAGGTGTTATTTCTGTTTTCATTATTTCTGGGTTAATAGGTATTTTATCTATGATTTTTGCAATGGATATACCGCTTGCTACTGCCTTTGGCGTTCATTTATTAGGAACACTGTTACTGGTTTTAATAATGATCTGGATAAATAAGTGGCCGATTAATTTTTGGTTGATTGGTGTCTTTGTATTAGTTTATATTGTCGTTTGGCTAATCGTTATTTTGTCACAGACGCAGACTGTAAAAGAAATTAATTCCAGTATTAAAAAAAGAAATTCAAAAAAATAAAATTTACTTTTGACATATAAAAGCCAGAATCTTTTAGTGAAGAATTCTGGCTTTTTAAATTTACATATTTTGTTTTTTAAATAGATTATCCTTTGAGTTGATCATAAATAATATTTGCAACATGTTTGCCGGAGTAAAAGACAAAGCCTGCTTCAGTACCTGGCATGTTAGGACCATAAGTATCACCAATTAGCATCCCAGCAGCGTCATTGCCTGCAGCGTACAATCCATTAATTGGTTTACCAGCTTTATCAAGTACTTCATGTTCAGTGTTAGTCTTCAAGCCGCCCATTGTACAGAAGGCACCGACACCTAACTCAATTGCATAGAAAGGACCATTTTCTACTGGAATTAAGAAATCAGCCTTTTTACCAAAATCGGTATCTTTACCAGAATGTGCTAATTCGTTATAGTGCTCAATTGTCTTTTCAAGATCCTCTAGTCCTACCTTTTCTGCTAATTCATGAATTGAGTCAGCTTTAGTTAAATAAGGAGCCTTTTCATCAAATGCCTTTTGCATTTCTTCTTTAAGATGAGGCAATTTAGTGTCGTGGTAGTCCCAAGTTCCCATTTGTTTGTACAATTGATCGTCTGTTAAATGATCAATTGTGCTCTGATCAACAATTGTAAAAACTTTACCCTGGGTGCATAGTGCATTGCCAGCTAAAGCAAAGTTATCAACAACTTCTTCATTAACAAAACGATCACCATTTTCATTAACCCATAGAAGTGATTGCTGATCGGCTGCACCGTTAAGTTCGGAATAACGGTAAACGTAGCCAGGCTTAGTGTGATCTTTTAAATAACCACCGAATAGCATTGCTGTCCCCATAGCGTATTTTTGAGCGCCAGCGTCCCAAGCGAGTTTAAGACCATCACCAGTATTTTTTTCTGAGTTAACAGGGATAATTTGTTCTGCATCATAATGGGTATCGTTCTTAATCATGTCTTCGTTGTTTAAGTAGCCACCGGTAGCCAAAACAACAGCTTTAGTTGCAACAGTCTTTTTCTCGTGATTGCTTAAATCTTCTAGTTCAACGCCACTTACATTGCCATTATTATCTAAATTAACTTTAGTAACTGTGGTTGAGGTAATAACATCAGTCCCTTGTTCCTTAGCCTTTGGCTCTAAAACATCATGAATGACTGATTTGCCTAGTCCTTTGAATAAGTGCCATGTGCGGTATCCGCTACCTAAAGGAGCAACATCTAAGTACTCAACACCAAGGTCTTTTAACCACTTAATAATATCTGCTGAAGCATCAATATATTCTTTCCAAACTTGAGTATCAGCACGATAATGAGAATATTCAAGTTCTTCGTTTAAAACATCTTCTTTAGTTAAAGCAACATTGTGTTCTTTTTGTAAGTAAGAATCAACTGCAAAAGCACCCTCAATGTATTCACCACTACCACCAGTATTACGGCCTTTTTCTACGACCAAAGTTGAAAGGCCGCGATGACTAGCTTGGTAGGCAGCAGTAAAACCTGCAGCACCACCACCAACGATAACGACATCATATTGTTCATTAGTTTTCATTATTAAATCTCCTTTTTCTTTACACAAAGAGTATAACCGCTTACAGAAGTAATGTGGTATAGTGAATTTAGTCACGAGTAGGACATAAAAGTACGGGTATAATAAAATGGATAATGAACAATTAAAGGTATTTTTAGCGGTAGTTCAACAAGGAAGCTTTGGTAGGGTAGCTGAGCAAAAGTTTGTGACACAACGAGCAGTCTCGCGCCAAATTTCACGTCTTGAAACTGAAATTGGAGTAAAATTGTTTAAGCGATCGAATAATCATATTACTTTAACTCCTGCTGGAAAGTACTTTGCAGAGCGTGCTCAGGAGTACTTGAATAATTTTGATTCCACCGTATCAGAATTGAAAAATATTGCTAAGTCAGTTGAAGAAACCCTTTATATTGGCTATTTTTCCATTTTTGATGCTTTTATTATGGAAAAGGAAATTATTAACTACCAAAAATCAAAATCACAACCACCAATCAGTTTTTTTACGACAGAAGAAAGCGTTGAGCACAGTTTAGCTGACCTTGCTCTGAATAAATTAGATTGTGCGTACATTAATCACTACGGTAGTTACGATATTCCACAGGCCGATTTGTATGAATATGTGCCTGTTTATTCAAACGAAATGGTTTTGGGAATTAGTAAGCAGAACAAGCTGAGTGAAAAAGAGTATCTTGATGAAGACGACTTAGTGGGACAAACCTTGTGCTATTACAGCATTGAAAATTCCGACTTCATGCGTAAGACCTTTGCAGCAACGGTTGATGAAAAAATACGAAATTATCAAATTGAGCGTGTGTCTTCAATTGAGCAGTTGATGACGAGTACGGCGCTAAACCAAAGTATTGCATATATTCCTCGCGGTTTAATCGATCAGATTATGCAGCCTGATCCTGAAATCGTATATCGCCACTTCCGATCAAAGCAAAAGAATCAGAAATACTCAATGCAGTTAATTTATTTAAAGACCAATAAATCGAAGGCACTCAAAAGTTTCGTTCAGTCAATCAAGAACTTTAATCTGCAAAAATAAAAGGCTTTGTCATATAAGACAAAACCTTTTTAATTTGCTTTTTGGCGATGAACATAGAGATAAACAGGCCAGCCGCTCAAAGTAAGTAGAATACCAATTGCCGACAAGACTGGCTGCGTTAGCGTGGTAGTAATCACTATAAAGAGAGCGCCACAAATTGCTAGTAGTGGTGGCAGTGGGTACCAGGGAATCTTATAAGGACGCTCCAGTTCTGGCTGCCTTTTTCTTAAAATCAATACACCAACAAATAATAGGATTGAGAAGATCCAAGAAACGTAAACAAGCATATTGGTCAGTGAATCGAATGTTCCCGAGAAAATCATTACGGTCGCAATAGCACATTCAAAGAGCATACTATTTGTTGGCACCATCGTTTTACTATTTAGTGAACCAAAGAAATTAGCAGCAGGTAGCTGATGTTCTTTACCCAAAACGTAGGGCATTCTAGAACCTAAAAGCGTGTGACCGTTGATGGCACCGAAAACAGAAACCAAAATACCGATTGCAATGATAATACTGCCAAAATGTCCGAAAAGCTTTTGTGCAGTCAATAGCGCAGTCGTTTGATTGCCAACAACTTTAGACCAGGGAATGATTTTTACATAGCTCCAATTGAGTAAGGTGTAAAAGATAGTTACGCCGAATAGTCCCCAGATAATTGCTTTGGCTAAAGTCTTAGCCGGATTCTTAATTTCACTGGCTAAGTTACCGATGCTGAGCCAACCGTCATAGGCAAATAAAACTGCCAATAGCGCCTGGCCAAAGGTTGCTGCACCAGCACCTGATGTTAAATGAGGAGCTGGTGCTCCAGCCAATTGATTTGGTCCCTGGTAAAAGAGGGCAAAAATGATAATTGCTGCAATTGGTAATAACTTGATGACCAACGTAATTTTTTGAACTTGACCACTTAGTTTTGAACCAAGCCAGTTAATTAACAAAACAACTAGCATAACAATCAATGCGATAATCGTAGTCGAGAAGTTTTTAAATTGAGGAATCTCTTTTAACTGTGTTGCAAAAACAATTGAAAGTGCGGCGATGTTGGCTGGGTAATAAATAATAATAAGTGACCAGCCAAACAGAAATGAAACTTTGGGACCGTAGATTTCGTCAAGATATCTGACTGGTCCACCGTCTTCAGGGAAAACGGACGCCAGCTCAGCGATACTGAGTCCCGCCATTAGGGTAATGAAGCCCGCCAGGGGCCAAACTAAAATGCTTAACCACGCGTTGTGGGTTAATGATGAAATATTAGCTATTTTGAAAAAAGCTCCGCCACCAATCATGGTTCCCATAACAGTGGCAAGGGCAGCGAAGAAATTGAGTTGTCTTTTCATAATAATTACCCTATAACAAGAACGGAAAATAAATTTAATAAATATTATATGCTAGGATTATGAAAATAAAAAGAAAGTCGTTGAACTAATAACAAAATTTAAGTAAAGTTCTTCTTTGCCTACTTGAATTTGAAGTATGGTTTTTGCTAAATTGAAAGCAATTACAGCTTACATGCTTTTTGAATAACAAAAGATGATTTAACTTTCTTTTGATTTGATAAGGAGAAAAAATGAACAAAGTTACAGTAATAGGAAGTATTAACTTAGATACCAATTTACGTGTTGCGCAGATGGCTAAACCAGGTGAGACAATTCATGCCAAAGAGCACTATTCTGCAGCTGGTGGAAAAGGTGCCAACCAAGCAGTAGCTGCTGCGCGTTCTGGTTGTGCTGTTAGTTTTGTTGGTGCCGTTGGCGATGACGCACCAGGTAAAGAAATGCTTGCTTTATTGAAAAAGGAAAACATTAACCTTGATGGTGTTAAAGAAATTGCTGATGAATCAACAGGTCAAGCTTTTATTACGGTAGATGATTCTGGTCAAAACTCAATTACCATTTATTCTGGGGCTAACTACGCTTTTGACCAAGAGGATATCAAGCAAAATAGTGATCTGATTGCTGCAAGTGACTTTGTTGTTGCGCAGTTTGAAACACCAATTGAGGCAACAATTCAAGGATTCAAAATTGCGCAGCAGAATAGTGCAAAAACAATCTTAAACCCAGCACCAGCAATTACTGAAATTCCGGCTGAATTATTGCAAGTGACGGATATTATTATCCCTAATGAGACCGAAGCTGCCACTATTACAGGAGTCGAAGTTGTCGATGAAAAAAGTGCTAAAAAGGCAGCTGACAAACTTCATGAATTAGGTGTCTCCGCCGTCATAATTACAATTGGTGATAAGGGTGCATTTTACGATTTTCAAGATAAGCAGGGTTTGATTCCTGCATTCAAAGTAAAAGCAGTTGATACTACAGCAGCTGGTGATACCTTTATTGGTGCGATGACCAGTATTTTAAAACCAGATTTCTCTAATTTAAGTGACGCGATTACATTTGCTAACAAGGCTTCTTCTTTAACAGTTCAAGGTTATGGTGCACAGCCTTCAATTCCAACCAAGGCAGAGGTTGAGCAGGTTAATTAAACTTTCTCGATAAATTTAGATGGTAAAAAGTTTAATTTGGGCTGAAGAAAAACTATAATTAGCTTTATAAAGATGTATCGCAAAAAACGATAATAATAAACTAAGAAAGGTTAAAAATTATGTCTACTAAAATTGGAATCATCGGTGATGGCCATGTTGGCTGCACGATTGCACATGAATTAATTATTTCGGGCTTAGTTAATGATTTGGTAATGATTGATGTCAACGAGGGCAAGGTTAATGCCGATGCAGTTGACTTTGAAGATGCAATGGCAAATTTGCCATATCACACAAATATTGTAGTTAATGATTATGATGCTCTTAAAGATGCAGAAGTTCTTATTAGTACACTAGGAAAGATTTCGCTTGAAACTAAGGGCGACCGTTTCCAAGAGCTTGAATACAATAAGAAGCAATTGCAACCAATTACTGAATCAATTAAAAAGAGTGGTTTTAACGGTATCTTGCTAGTAATTTCCAATCCAGTTGATGCAATTACCAACCTTTATCAACAATTAACAGGTTTACCAAAAGAACATGTTTTGGGAACAGGCACCCTTTTGGATACAGCTAGAATGAAGAAAGTTGTAGCTAAAAAATTCAACGTTGATCCAAGATCAATCAGTGGTTTTGCATTGGGGGAACATGGTGACTCTCAATTCACTGCTTGGTCAACTGTCAAAGTTTTGGAGCAACCAATTACCGAGCTGGCAAAATCAGCTTCGTGGAGTCTTGATGACCTTGAAGATGAAATTAAGACAGGTGGGCAAACGGTATTTATGGGTAAGCACTATACTAATTATGGTGTTTCCGCAGCTGCAGTCAGAATTGTACGTGCAATTTTAACTGATTCACATACTGAACTTCCGGTTTCAAGTTACCAAGAAAAATATGGCACTTATATGTCTTATCCAACAATTGTTGGACGTAACGGAATTGAAGCTAAAATTGAGTTAGCGTTAACTCCTGAAGAAGAAGAGTTACTAGAGCAATCAGCACAGGCAATTAAAGAAAAGTCACAAGCTTAAAATTAAGCTAATTAAAAGGCATCCCATGGGGGATGCCTTTTTTTAGTTTCTAAGACAACTGATTGATAAAAAATGATTAAAAATGAATGATGCAAATCTGTTGACAAAAAGTAAGTATAAGCATAGCATGTGAATAGTAACAGTTATTACAGAAAAGGAGTACAAACCATGTTTAAACTTGATGTAAGTAAAACGCAATGTCAAAAAGTCTGTTTTGTTAAAAACAATGTGGACAATCTTTTGGCATGCGGATTCTTAAAGTTAATAACTGCTTAATTAAAGAATCGACGTGCCGGCGCGGCTCGTGGTTTTTTGTTATTGGAATTAGACAAGACCTATGAAGTCCATGTGGATAATAGGTCTTTTTTATTTAGAAATGGGGATAGAAATGAACTGGCAAGTTATTAGTCACAGTTTACCAATTTTTGCCCAAGCCTTTAAGCTAACCTTATGGCTTTCGTTTGTTGGTATCTTAGGCTCGCTGATTGTTGGTGCGCTAAGCAGCCTGATACAGTATTTTAAAGTGCCAATTTTAAGCCAGCTTTTTACTGCTTATGTTGAACTGGCAAGAAATACACCATTATTAATTCAATTATTTTTCCTGTATTATGCTTTTCCTGTTATTGGGTTGAAAATGTCCGCTACAACTTGTGGCATTATTGGACTGATTTTTCTGGGCGGTGCTTATATGGCAGAAGGTTTCACTGGCGGTTTTGGTGGTGTTAACCAGACCCAAATTGATAATGGTAAGGCATTGGGGATGAATAATTTACAATTAGCGCGATATGTGGTTTTTCCACAAGGTTTTGCACTGAGTATGCCGGCACTAGCTGCTAACGTCATATTTTTGATTAAGGAAACTTCAATCTTTTCTGTAATTGCTATCCCAGAATTAACAAATACAGCACTTGATTTAATTGGTATGTATTACCGCTCTAACGAGTACTTGTTTGTTCTCGTTGTTGCTTATGCAATCATCCTCATTCCAATTATTTTGCTCTTGAATTTGCTTGAAAGGAGAGTGCGCTATGGAACATTCGGTGATTAATGTCCTTTTTGCAGGAAACAATTTTGCCAGAATCATGCAAGGATTGTGGACATCTGTGTGGATTTCCGTTGATAGTCTAGCGGCGGGTTTAGTTCTGGGGACATTTTTGGGAATTCTAAGAACATTACCTAATAAGCCACTACGCTTTATTCTAAGGCTTTACCTTGAGTTCTTTAGAATTGTGCCAACAATTGTCCTGCTTTATTTGGTTTATTACATTTTGCCACGTAGTTTCAACATTAACTGGCCGGCTAGTTGGATGGCGATTCTCGCTTTTGCATTGTGGGTGGCTGCTGAATTTAGTGATATTGTACGTGGAGCAATTGAATCAGTACCAGTAACGCAAAAAGAATCTGGTTTGGCATTAGGCTTAAGTAAAACGCAGCTTTTCCGCTATGTGTTATTACCACAGGCAGTCCAGTTGGAATTGCCTGCAACGATTAACCTCGCTACGCGGGTAATTAAAACAACTTCACTCTTAATGATGATTAGTATTATGGATGTAATTGCAATTGGCCAGCAAATTATCGAAGCTAATAACCAAAAATATCCAACTACAGTTTTTTGGATTTATGGTCTGATTTTTATTTTGTACTTTATCATCGATTATCCATTGTCACTTTGGTCTAAAAAGTTGGCAGCTAAAGAGAATAGGTAAGAAAAATGACAGAAGAAATTTTACGAGTAGAAAATTTAAACAAGTTTTATGGCAATCGTCATATTTTACATGATATTAATTTTACGTTGCATCAAGGTGAGGTTTTAACTCTACTTGGTCCATCGGGTTCAGGCAAAAGCACTTTAATCAGATGCCTCAATGGATTGGAAGATTTTAGTAGCGGTGCGGTTTATTTTAAAGGTGAAAAAATTAATCCAACCGATAAAAATTGGCAAGAGATACGACAAAAAATCGGTATGGTCTTTCAAAGTTATGATTTATTTCCTAACTTAACTGTCATAGAAAACATTTTATTAGCTCCTACTAAGGTACAGAAGCGTGCAAAAGATCAGGTGGCTCAAGAAGCAGAAGGATTATTAAAAGACGTTGGGCTTGAGAAGTATGCGGATTCGTATCCTCGAGAATTGTCTGGGGGACAAAAGCAAAGAATCGCTATTGTGCGCGCCTTAATCATGCACCCAGAGGTAATGTTGTTTGATGAAGTAACTGCTTCACTTGATCCAGAAATGGTGCGCGGTATTTTGCAGATAATGACGAAGTTATCAAAAGAGCACCATATGACCATGATTATTGTGACGCATGAAATGGGCTTTGCGGAACAAATAGCGGACCAAGTCCTATTCCTAGAAGATGGGCGGATTTTAGAAAATACGCCCGGAAAAGCTTTTTTTGCCCAACCGAAAACTGAACGTGCGCGCGACTTTTTAGAGAGTATGGATTTTTAAGGAGTTATAATGAAGAAAAACAAACTTAAAAAGCGTATAGCAATTTGGTCAGTTGTAATTGTTGTCTTATTAGTTACCTTTTTTGGCTTCAGGTCCTCATTAAATGACAGTACCGGGGGAAGCGACAGCAGTGTAGTCGCAATAAAAAAGCGTGGCGTTTTGCGTGTAGCGGTTTTTGGTGATTTGCCACCGTATGGTTGGGTAGATGAACATGGTAACCGGCGTGGTTATGACTTACGCTTGGCCCGCAGAATGGCCAAAGATCTTGGCGTAAAAGCAAAGTTTACGCAGGTCAACGCCAACAATCGGGTTGACACACTGAATTCTGACAAAGCAGATATTGTTTTGGCCAACTTTACAGTGACACCAGAACGTAAGCAAGTGGCTGATTTTGCTAGACCCTATATGAAGGTGTCGGTTGGAGTGATTTCACCCAAAAATGCACCGATTAATAATGAACATCAATTGAAAAACAAAACGGTTATTGTAAATAAGGGTACTACTGCTGAGAATTATTTTACTGAAAAAGGCGGGGTCAGCTTGTTAAAATTTGATTCAAAAACGCAACAGTTTAATGCAATTAAGAATAAACGAGCTGCTGCATTAGCGGATGACAATTCATACCTGTATGCGTGGGTTAAACGAAATCCAAGTTATACGGTTGGGATTAAAAATATTGGTCCTAATCAATACATTGCGCCAGCAGTTAAAAAGGGCAATAAATCTCTACTTGATTGGACTAACCAAGAAATCACTAAACTAACAAACCAAGGCTTTTTTGTGACAGATTACAATAAAGAACTGAAGCCTTATTTTGGCAAAGAAGTAAAGCCGAGCGATATTGTTCTTAATTAACAAAAAGCTAGTTTAGTAATATATCTTGAAATTGACTCAAAAAAATGTTATTGTAATAAACGTTAATCGATTAATCTATGGCTTGAAAGAGAGTCATGGCAAAGGAGTAATAAACATGAAACAAGGCATTCACCCAGATTACCAAGAAGTTGTCTTTATGGATTCCGCAACAGGTGCTAAATTTGTTGCTGGTTCAACCTTAAAGTCAAAAGAAACAGTAGATTACGAAGGTAAAACTTACCCATTGATTCGAGTTGAAATTACTTCAGATTCTCACCCATTCTACACAGGCAAGCAAAAGTTTGCTCAAGCAGATGGACGAATCGAAAAGTTCAACAAGAAATATGGTGTCAACAAGTAATATCTTTAATCTGGTGGAAGCAGTCCCATTGGGGCTGCTTTTTTATGTAAGACGTAATTATTATGCTGTAACAATTATGCAGGCATAATGTTGGGTTGAGCAAAATTTCTTTTAGGTAGGAGAGTATTAGATGAAAATGCAACTGGCAGAAATTGCCAAAGCAATTAATTCGACTTGTGAAGGTAACGACCAAACTGTTATTACTTCTGTTGCCTTCGACTCAAGAAAAATCTCTGAAGGCGGACTATTCGTGCCGCTAAAAGGCGAACGTGATGGCCATGATTTTATCAATAGTGCAATTAGTAATGGCGCTAGTGCAACTTTGTGGCAAAAAGACCGTCCTAATAAACCTGAAAACATTGCTGTTTTAGAGGTTGACGATCCACTTTTGAGTATGCAACAACTAGCGCAATATTACCTTAACAAGGTAAATCCTACAGTAGTAGCAATTACTGGTTCTAATGGTAAAACTACTACTAAAGATATGACCGCAGCGGTTTTAGCTAAGCGCTTTAATGTCCACAAGACCGACGCCAATTTCAACAATGAAATTGGTGTTCCAATGACTATTTTGGACATGAAACCTAATACAGAGATTTTAGTTCTGGAAATGGGAATGGATCACGCTGGTCAATTACATCAGTTAAGTGAACTAACCCATCCTGACGTAACTGTTATTACCATGATTGGTGAAGCACATATTGAGTATTTAGGTTCGCGTGAAGGCATCGCTGATGCCAAAATGGAGATTACCGATTTCTTGCGTGAGGATGGCGAGCTCATCTATAATGGGGATGAACCACTTTTACGTGAACGTGCTGAAAAGCTTGAGCAAGCTAAAATCACGTTTGGCTTTGACCAAACTGATAGCGTTTATGCAACTGGCTATCGTAGCTATAAGCATCATGCAACATTTACGGTCAATGACTCTGACAGCCAATTTACTATCCCAATGATTGGTAAACATAATGTTTCAAATGCTCTTTCGGCGCTATGTGTTGGTCGTCATTTTGGTGAAAGTGATGAAGAAATTGCTACCGCATTAGCAAGCTTTACCCCAACAGCTGATCGCATGGAATGGGAAAAAGGCGATGTGGGCGAAGACATCATGAGCGATGTCTATAACTCAAACCCAACAGCAGTTCGCGCAGTTATTTCCAGCTTTGGTCAAATTCAGGTCCCTGAGGGCAGTCGCAGAATTGCCGTTTTAGGTGATATGCTTGAATTAGGCGAAAGATCGGCTGCTTTACATGCTGGACTTGCTGATTGCCTTGATCCGCAAGTGATTAACGAAGTATATTTATTTGGCTCAGAAATGGAAAATTTAGCTGATGTTCTAAAGAACACATATGAGCCAGAGAATTTACATTATTATAAAGAAGATCAGATGCAGCGATTGATAGCTGATCTGAGAAATGATATTAAGCCGCACGACATTGTTGTTCTGAAGGGATCACATGGGATGCACCTTGAAAAAGTAGTAAAGCGGCTTAGATAAGGAGAACTTAGTGAAATTTTCAGAATTAGGATTAAATGACGAGCTTTTAAAAGCAATTAAACGTTCAGGCTTTGAAGAAGCAACGCCAATCCAGGAACAGACAATTCCTCTTGCCTTAGCGGGTAAAGACGTAATTGGTCAAGCGCAAACAGGTACAGGTAAAACTGCAGCATTTGCTTTGCCAATTTTACAAAATTTAGATAAACACAATAAAACTATTCAAGCGTTGATTATCGAACCAACACGTGAATTAGCTATTCAAACTCAGGAGGAGCTTTTCCGCTTGGGTCGTGATGAAAAAGCACGTGTTCAAGTAGTTTATGGTGGTGCAGACATTGGCCGCCAAATTCGCTCACTTAAGAACCATGTACCAGCAATTTTGGTTGGTACACCAGGTCGTTTGCTTGACCACTTAAAGCGTAAGACAATCAACTTGGAAGGTGTCAACACAATTGTACTTGATGAAGCTGACGAAATGCTAGACATGGGCTTCATTCAAGATATTGAAAGCATTTTGAGTTATGTGAAGAATCGCAGCCAAACTTTGCTTTTCAGTGCCACAATGCCAAAACCAATTTTGCGCATTAGTGAAAAATTCATGCATGATCCAGAGATTGTACGCATTAAGACTAAAGAATTAACTGCTGATTTAATTGATCAATACTACGTTCGCTGTAAGGACGCAGAAAAATTCAATATCATGTGTCGGTTAATTGACGTTGAAAGTCCAGACTTAGCGGTTATCTTTGTTCGAACTAAGAGAAGGGTTGATGAAGTTACTCGTGGTTTGCAAGCACGTGGCTATAATGCTGCTGGCATTCACGGTGACTTGTCACAAGCACGTCGAATTAGTGTCTTGAAGCGATTCCGTGCAGGAAAATTAGATATTTTAGTTGCTACCGATGTTGCAGCACGAGGGCTTGATATCTCAGGTGTTACTCACGTTTACAACTATGATATCCCTCAAGATCCAGATTCATATGTTCACCGTATTGGTCGTACAGGTCGTGCTGGTCAAAATGGTAGTTCAATTACTTTTGTTACTCCAAACGAACTTGGCTACATGCGCACAATTGAGCAATTAACTAAGAAAAAGATGACTCCACTTCGTCCACCTTCAGATGATCAAGCGCTTCGTGGTCAATTAAAGATTGCTAAGACTAAGATTGAAGACTTGATGAAGGAAGATTTGAGTAAGTACACTGATGACGCTAGTGAGTTACTTGAAAACTACTCAGCCATCGACCTAGTTTCCGCATTTTTAAAGAACCTTTCAAAAGATTCTTCTGATGTTGAAGTAACTATTAGTTCCGAAAAGCCATTGCCATATAAAGGTGGTAACGGTGGTGGTCGCCGCAATGGTGGCGGCAGAGGCCGTGGACATTATGGTCGTGGCGGCGGTCGCGGTGGTAATAGCCGTGGCGGTCACGGTAATTATCGCGGTGGCGATCGTAATCACGGTGGTCATGGCAGTTACCGCGGTGGCCGTTCAAACCGCTCAGGTAGTGGTCATGATTTCGTAATTAAAAACAAAAAAGATTAACGTTTTTGCTAAAAAGAGGGTTGTGGTTAAGTGCAACTCTTTTTTTGTATTATAATTTTGGCTTAAGAGGTGAGCAAATTGATTTATGGTGTTGGTATTGATGCAGTAGAAGTAGAACGTGTAGCAAAAATAGTTGCCAAAGGTGATGGCTTTGCCAAAAAGGCATTAACACCAAATGAATTTGCCCAGTATCAAAAAATGTCTGGTAAGCGTAAGGTTGAATACTTAGGTGGTCGCTTTTCAATTAAGGAATCATTTTCCAAGGCAATGGGAACTGGTTTAGGAAAAGACCTTGGCTTACAAGATGTCGAAACACTTTGGGATGAAAATGGTCATCCGATAACAACTTCAACTAAGTTTGAAGGCAAAATTTGGTCAAGTATTACTCATGATAATCATGAAATAGTTACTTTAGTTGTATTGGAGAAATAAAAATGGTACCTGGAATACATCGCCCAGCCGCTGTTTATGTCAATTTAGCAGCGATTAAGCACAACTTAAAGGAAGAACAGCAGCAACTCAAACCTGGACAAAAACTATTTGCAGTAATCAAAGCTAATGCATACGGCCATGGAGCAGTTAAAGTGGCTCAAGCTGCAATTGAGGTTGGCGTTGACGGCTTTTGTGTGGCAATCTTAGATGAAGCGCTGGAATTGCGTCAGGCGGGCATTAAGGCTCCAATTTTAGTTCTGGGTGTCACACCTACGCAATACGTTTCACTGGCTGCCTCACATGATATATCTTTGACTGTTCCGGATTTGGCGTGGCTAAAAGAGGCCGATAAAGAACTTACAGGAGAAGACAATGAGCTGAAAATCCATCTTGCAGTTGATTCCGGTATGGGACGCATTGGCTTCAGCGAAGATCAGGATTTTCTTGCAGCCAACGATTTTCTTTTGGACAATCATCACTTTAATGTCGAGGGAATGTATACCCATTTTGCCTCAGCAGATAGTAGCGATGATTCGTATTTTAAAAAGCAGGTTGAGTGCTTTAATCATTTTAAAGGCCTACTTAAGCTTAAACCTAAGTGGATTCACGCAGATAATACAGCTGCAAGTCAGTTCCACCAACAAGTTGAAAGTGATATTGTTCGTTTTGGAATAGGAACCTATGGCTTGAATCCGTCATCTAATCCCGCAAGTCAAGATTTGCCTGTGCGTTTTAAGCTAGAACCAGCTTTATCTTTTGAAAGTGAATTAGTTCAGGTACATACAGTTCATAAAAATCAGGGCATCAGTTATGGTTCAACTTATGTTACAGATAGTGACCAAATTATTGGGACTGTTCCTGTAGGTTATGCCGATGGTTTTATTAGAAAGTTTCAGGGCTTTACGGTAAAAGTGGGCAATGAATACTGTCCAATTGTTGGCAGGATTTGTATGGATCAGCTGATGGTACGTTTGCCGCATGAAATGCCAGTAGGAACAAAAGTAATTTTAATTTCAAATGATCCCCAAGCGCCTAATGACATTAAGGCTGCGGCTGATTATGTGGACACAATTCATTATGAGGTTGCTTGCTTACTTGATGATCGTTTACCTCGAATTTATTATGAAAAATAAAGGTACTAAAAAAGCACTGCAATTAAGTAGCAGTGCTTTTTATCTTGGTTAAAAATTAGTCTTCAGTTGGTTCACTTAAGAAGACACCAGGATTTTCATCACTCATGATGGTCATTCCGGCTTGTAAGTCTTCAATTTCTGCAACTACATATCCTTTGGCTTCAAGTTTGGCAACAATGGTCTTCATTGTGTCATCTGTTACACCAGCAGGTAGGGTGAAGAGAATACGTCTAACAAAGTTATCATTAATTGTGTTTGGTGATGAATCCAAGCTCATAACACCAGCAATTTCTGAATATTTACTAATCACTTTTGACATTTTAACTAAATTACCACGAGAATTGTCGGTTAAAACAGTTAATACATAAGAACCAGTTTTAACATTCCAAGCAGCTGACAACATGTCGAGCAGACGAGAGTGTGTCAAGATACCATAGAACTTGTTGTCCTCGTCTAAGACACTGATGTAAGGTAAATCCTTAATCGTGAAGAAAACTTTGAAAAATGGCGAGTTAACTTTGATAGTTTTTGTAGCATTTTTCAGTAAGTAGGTAACTGGCAGGCTCATGTCCTTACCTTCAGACTTATGACGATAAATATGCATGCGGTAAATATTACCGCGGAAGATTGTACCGGTATCATCTAAAATCGGTACACACCGAAAACCAGACTCCTCTAAAGTCTTTAGTGCTTCTTCAAGCGTTGCGTGTTCGTTAACTGTTGTAAGATAATCTTTTTTTCTAACTAAAGATTTGATGAGCATGAAACTGCCTCCGTTTTTAAAAATAATCTAATCAATTATACCATATGATTTTTGATTAAATAAAAATTAAAATAGTTTTTTCGAATAAATAGAGTTTAGCACGTGTGAGCTAAATAAAAAAGTAATTTTGTTCACTGAAACTAAAGTGTAATAGTCTGAGAGAAACTGAGTAGGGTTGAATGTGCTATCATTAAATACGATTATTTAATTAAGGGGAAATATGATGAAACTAATTGCGGGTCTGGGAAATCCAGGCAAAAAGTATGACGGAACTAAGCACAATACAGGCTTTATGGCACTTGATCAGTATTTAGCTAAAAATTCTTTGGTTCTTGAACGGGAAAAGTTTGAGGGTAAATATACTAAGCAAAAAATTAAAGGTGAAGACGTAATTTTGCTTGAGCCACAAACATATATGAATGATTCTGGGCGCTCCATTGCGCAATTTGCGCACTTCTTTAAGATTGATCCACAAGATATTTTAGTCATTCATGATGATATGGATATGCCGTTAAGTAAAATCCGCATTCGTGCAAATGGTAAGTCAGGCGGTCATAATGGTATTAAGAGTATTATCCGTGACTTGGGCTCAAGTAATTTTAACCGGTTAAAAATAGGTATTAGACATCCCGACAACGTGACAGAATCAAGCGTTATTTCATGGGTTTTATCGCAATTTGACAGCCAGCAACAGAAATTAATGGATGTTGCATTCGATACTAGCTGCGAAATAATCGACGATTTTATTGCTGGCAAGGGCAGTCAATTTTTGATGAATAAATATAATTAAAATGCGCTTAACAGAGTTAATTAAAGAAGATAAAGAACTAACAGATTTCATTAATAAGACAGCTAAAGTCAAAAATTCATTAATCACTGGCGCTAATGCCGGTGCTTTTGGTCTGCTCTTATGTCAGATTGTGACTTCGCTTAACCGTCCACTATTATTAATAGAAGAAAACGAAAATAAGGCACAGAAGCGGTATAGTGAATTAAATGCAGTTATGCCTGATGGAAGTGTTCAAATTTTTCCAGTTGATGCTACAATTGCAACCCAAACTGCTGTTAGTTCACCAGACGAATTAAGTAGCCGAATTCAGGCGCTTAATTTTTTATTGACCGGCCAAATGGGAATTGTTGTAACCACGCCGCAAGGCTTGCAGTATAAACTATCTGCCCCCGAGCAATATAGCGCTACAAAGCATGACTTTGAAACGGGAAAAGAATTTGATCTTGCCCAATTGACAAGCTGGTTGGTGGCAGCAGGCTATCGTCGTGAAAATTTGGTTGCACGAGTTGGAGAGTTTGCTTTGCGTGGGGATATTTTAGATATCTACCCACTTGATCGCGAAAATCCGGTAAGAATCGAATTTTTTGGTGATGAAATTGATACAATAAAAGAATTTGATTTGTCCAGCCAGCGTAGTAAAGATGTAATCGACAAGGTTACAATTGGTCCTGCACAAGACCGTGTTTTTACGGAAGCAGACTTTCAACGGGCTGTGACTAAAATAACTAAGGCAATGGGGGATGCGCCTGCCCCAGAAGAAGCAGTGAAGGATCACTTTACCCAAACTCTGGATGAGCTAAATAGTGCTACTTTGCCCTCAAATTATGCTTTTTTGGTTGATTTTTTACTCGAAAAACCAAGTAACTTACTCAAATATTTAAGTGCAGACGGCTTGATTATGCTCGATGACTGGCCACTAATTGATCAAGCTGTTAAAACAGTTGATCAGCAAAATGCTGGTTTTATTGATGATGAACTGAAAACAGGTGCAATTTTACCTGGTCAAGAACTGAGAGCTGATTTTAATCGCGTTTGGACTAAAGATGATCATCATCACCTTTATTTTTCATTATTCCAACGTTCAATTGGGCGGATTCGGCTTGATCAGTTATTTGACTGGCAAACACGGGAGCCGCAACAATTTTTCAGTCAGATGCCTTTGATAAAAACAGAAATTGAATCGTATCAAAAAAATAAGCAAACAGTTATTTTGCAGGCTGACAATCAAAAGCGAGCACGCCAAATCAGCCAAACAATGATTGAATTTGGCATGTCGATTCCAATTGTTGCTAAAGATGATCTTGTTGAAGGACAGACACAAATCATTGTTGATTCTTTTGCCAGCGGCTTTACTTTGCCGAAAAATAACCTGGTTTATCTGACAGAGCATGAGCTCTTTAATAAAACGAGTCATCACCGTCGACGTGTCAAGACTTTGGAAAATGCACAACGTTTGCGTAATTATAATGAACTCAAACCAGGTGATTATGTAGTTCACATTAACCACGGTATTGGCCGGTTCGAAGGAATCAAAACACTAGAAAACAACGGTGTTAAACGCGACTACATTACGATTACCTATCAGCACGGTGATCAATTATTTGTGCCAGCTGATCAATTGAAATTAGTGCAAAAATATGTGGCTTCGGAAGGTAAAACGCCTCATGTTAATAAGCTGGGTGGCAGTGAATGGGCTAAAACTAAGCGCAAGGTTGCAGCTAAAGTTGAGGATATTGCTGATGACTTGATTGACCTTTACGCTAAGCGTGAATCAGAAAAAGGATTTGCCTTTTCAAAGGATGATGAATTGCAACGAGAGTTTGAAGACTCGTTTCCTTACGTTGAAACGGCAGACCAGTTGCGTTCAATTAAAGAAATTAAGCATGATATGGAACAACCTAAACCAATGGATCGGCTACTTGTGGGTGACGTTGGTTTCGGTAAAACTGAGGTAGCTTTGCGTGCGGCATTTAAAGCAGTACAGGACAATAAGCAGGTAGCGTTTTTAGTACCAACTACCATTTTGGCGCAACAGCACTTTGAAACGATCCAAGACCGGTTCAAAAATTTTCCGGTTAACTACGCGGTTTTGTCACGCTTCCAGACTGCAGCAGAATCAAAGAAAATCACAGAAGGATTGAAAAGCGGTAAAATTGATTTAGTAGTTGGTACGCACCGATTGCTATCCAAAGACGTCCAGTTTAAAGACTTGGGCTTGTTAATTGTTGACGAAGAGCAGCGCTTTGGTGTTAAGCATAAAGAGCGTCTTAAGGAATTGAAGGCTAACATTGATGTCTTAACCTTAACGGCCACACCAATTCCCCGAACCTTGCATATGTCAATGGTTGGTGTGCGTGACTTATCTGTTATGGAAACTCCGCCATCCAATCGTTATCCAATTCAAACATATGTAATGGAACAAATTCCAAGTGTAGTTAAAGATGCCTGTTTGCGTGAAATGCAACGTGGTGGGCAAGTCTTTTATTTGCATAATCGAATTGACGACATTGATGATGTTGTAAGTGAGCTGGAGGACTTGATACCAACGGCACGAATTATTAGTGTCCACGGACGAATGAGCAAGAACATGATGGAGGATATTCTCTATCGCTTTCTAAACCGTGAGTTTGATATTCTTGTTACAACAACAATTATTGAAACGGGAATTGACATGCCAAATGTCAATACAATGATTATCGAAAATGCAGATCACTATGGCCTGAGCCAACTTTACCAACTCCGCGGTAGAATTGGTCGAAGTGCACGGCTTGCCTATGCTTATTTCCTTTACCAGCCAAACAAGGTCTTAACAGAAATTGGTGAAAAACGGTTAGAGGCAATCCGCGATTTCACCGAACTTGGATCAGGCTTTAAGATTGCCATGCGCGATCTGTCGATTCGCGGGGCTGGCAATATGCTTGGCGCCCAGCAGCACGGCTTCATCGATAGTGTTGGGTACGACCTTTATTCACAAATGCTTTCTGATGCAATTAAAAGCCGTAAAGGCAAGAAAAAGGTTGATAAGAGTAACGCTGAGATTGATCTTGGATTAGAAGCCTATATTCCTGAAAGCTATATTGCGGATCAAGAAGAAAAGATTGAGTTTTATAAGAAAATCAAAGCGGCTAATGCTGATGACATTGAGCAAATTCAAGATGAATTAATTGACCGCTTTGGTGATTATCCTGAACCTGTTGAAAATCTATTGGCAATTTCAAAACTAAAAGCTGAAGCTGATTTGGCGCAAGTGCTTAACATTACCCAAATTAAGCAGCAGGTGAAAGTTGAATTTAACAATAGTGCAAGTAAGGAACTGAAGGGACCTAACATTTTTAAGGCACTCGAGCACGTTTCGTTCAAGGCTAAAATTAATCTGTCACCGCAACAACGCCTTGTCGTTTTATTAGACATACCAACTGATATTCATCATCGGCAACTTTTTAATGAATTGACAACATTTATGACAGCAGCAAGTGACATTATTCAAAGATAACGAGGTAAAAAATGCGTATTGATAAATTTTTGAAAATTTCAAGATTGGTTAAAAGAAGACCCGTGGCCAAGGAGATGGCAGACCAAGGTCGAATTAAAGTAAATGACAAGGTTGTTAAGTCAAGTTATGACGTAAAAATCGGTGACGTTATTGAAGTGGGTTATGGCTCAAGACAGGTTAAGGCCAAAGTTTGTGACATCCGTGAGACAACCAAAAAAGCAGAGGCCAGTGAACTTTATGAATTAATTGAATGATAACTCTGTTATTTAATGACTTTTATGAATGGTCTTGTTATAATTAAATAGTATTTTAGAATTACAGAGGACAAAAATTATGAAAGGACCACGTATCTATAATTCGCTTAGTCCAGAAGAGCGAATTGCGCGCCTAAAGCGTAAGCAAGAAAAACGGGAAAAAGAAGTACACCGAATTCGACGCAATCGTATTATTGCCGTCTTTTTAGTCTTGTTTGCACTTTTAGGTATTCAACTTACGGTTACGCGTGTACAAACACAGCGCATCAATGAGCAAGTACAAACGCAGAAAAAATCGCTCAGTCAAATCGATAAGCAAAAACGTGCTTTGACAGCTAAGCGCGACGACTTAAAAGATCCTGATTACGTGGCCAAACTTGTCCGCTTTAAGTTTTTATATTCTAAACCAAATGAGACAATTTATAATTTACCTGAGGGCAAAGACGATAATTGATGAAATTTCAAGTAGGACAACGTGTTACAGGTACAATTAACAACATCACCGATTTGGGTATTTTTGTTACCCTTCCTAAGCATATGTCGGGACTCATTCACCACAGTGATTTTGGCGAAAACTGGGTGCGCGAACGTGCTAACTATCGGATTGGTGATTCTATTCGTGTAGTTGTAATTAATAATTTTAAAGGTAAAATCGGTCTATCAAGAATGCGGTTAAATGATCCGAATTTAATTGACCATACTAATGAATTTTCTGATGTAAAAAAAGAGCAGTTTTTAACTGTTTTAACCAAAACAATCACTGATTCTGAGCAAGAAATCAAAAAACTGCAGCAAGAATTGAACAATTATGCTGATTGATGACTTCTTTAAAGCAAATAGTTTGCCGTTAGAGGGTAAAACACTTGTTGTAGCGACAAGTGGTGGACCAGATTCAATGGCACTCCTTGACATGGTTAATGAAGCTAAGGTGCAATATCATTTTAAGTTAATTGCGGCTCATTTTAACCACCAATTGCGTGCTGATTCCAATTGCGAAGATGCAACAATCAGTAATTACTGTCAAACAAAGCAAATTGAAGTTGTTACTGGAAAGTGGTCGAAACAGTTGCAACCACAAAGAGGAATTGAAGCAGCCGCGCGCCAAGTTCGCTATCAGTTTTTGACTGAAGTAATGAAGAATAAGGCTGGCGACTATTTGTTAACGGCACATCACAGTGATGACCTGTTGGAAAACATTTTGCTCAAATTTATCCGTTCGGGTAATCCAAGTGAAATGAACAGTTTGCAGCCAGTTAGCAGAATGAATGATCAGATCTTGTTACGACCACTATTAACGGTTGAAAAGACAGAGTTATTAACTTATGTAGAGAAACGTCAAATTCCTTTTGTGATTGATCAAACCAATAATGAAGATGACGCTTTACGTAATCGGATTAGACATAGAATTGTGCCGCTTTTGAAGGCCGAAAATCCAGAAATAAAGCGCAGCGCTTGGCGTTTTAGCAAGCAAATGAACTTAATGACATCGCTAATTGCTGGGGACTTTGAGCAAATAGAGCAACCGAGCAAATATCTCGGTGTTTTTTATCGGCTTAAAAAAGAAAATCTGGCTTCTCTGACTGAAAAGCAGAAAATGCTGTATTGGCAAAATTTTATTTGGAAAACATGGCATGTACGTGTTAATGATAATCTGGGCAATTTTGAATTGCTGTCTTATCAAGATTATTTTTATCTGATTGAAAAACCATTGCCGGACATTGAGCAAAAACAGCAAGTTGAACTAGGACAAAAGTTTAATTTTGGTACTAGGGAATTTGTCATTACTGATAAATTGAATGCTAATGGCAACTTGATTGCTAAGCTTAGCATTCCAGAAGGCGCTAGAATATATGCTGGACCAACTGAGTCTGGTGCTAAGCTCAATCTAAAAAATGGCCAGCACGTCAAAAGTAAGAAAAAGTTCGCTCAAAGCGGCATTCCTAATGTTCTACGACCATATTGCTTGGCTATTCTTGCGGATAGCGAGGTGGTCTTCATTGAGGATACTTATTCAAGTCAAAAAAAAGTAGAAAATAAACGTCATTTTTATCTATATGGCAATATTTGATAAGAAATTTTAAAATAATAGAGTGATACTGAAATATGTGTTAAACTTTTATTCGTATATCTCTAGGAACTTTTGTGGAGGATTTTTATGAAAAATAACCGGAATCGGCTGTTTTCAAATGGCTTGTTCTATATAGTTGTTTTCCTTTTATTATTAGGAGGAATCAACTGGGCACTTGGTGGCACCGATAATTCCGGTGGTAGTGAGAACATCAGCTACTCGGAATTTGTCAAAGATTTGAATGACGGCAAGGTAAAGAACTTTAACGTTCAGCCTGCCAACGGTGTTTACACTGTATCAGGCAGTTACAAAGAGGCCCAAGATACTAAAAGCCAATCAAGTAACAGTCTTGACTTCTTTAATGGTAGCTCTGGATCAAAAGTGAAGCGTTTCTCAACAACTATGCTTCAAAATGATTCGAGTGTGTCGAATGTTCAGAACTTAGCTGAAAAGAGTGGTACAAAAATGACCACTCAAGGCGAATCGCAGTCTGGCAACTGGATCTCAACCATTGTAATGCTGGTGCCAACTATTCTGTTCATTGTCATGCTTTGGATGATGATTAGTCAAAGTAGTGGCGGTGGCGGCCGTGGTGGTAATGGCGGCATTATGAACTTTGGTCGCTCTCACGTTAAGCCAGAAGATCCAAAGAAGAATAAGGTTCGTTTTTCAGACGTTGCCGGTGAAGAAGAAGAAAAGCAGGAACTTGTTGAAGTTGTTGAATTTTTAAAGAATCCAGCCAAATTCACCAAGTTAGGTGCGAAAATCCCGTCTGGGGTTTTACTTGAGGGTCCTCCGGGAACTGGTAAGACTTTGCTTGCTCGTGCTGTTGCTGGTGAAGCAAACGTACCATTCTTCTCAATTTCAGGTTCTGACTTTGTTGAAATGTTCGTCGGTGTTGGTGCCAGTCGTGTACGTGATTTGTTCACTAACGCTAAGAAGAATGCGCCAAGTATCATCTTCATTGATGAAATTGATGCCATTGGTCGTCGTCGTGGCGGTAATGCTAGCGGTGGCGGTAACGATGAACGTGAACAAACTTTAAACCAGTTGTTAGTTGAAATGGATGGGTTTGAAGGTAACGAAGGTGTTATCGTCATTGCCGCAACTAACCGTTCTGATGTTTTGGATCCAGCTTTGCTTCGTCCTGGTCGTTTTGACCGTAAAGTTCTAGTTGGTTCGCCAGACGTTCGTGGTCGTGAAGCTATCCTGCGTGTACATGCCAAGAACATGCCATTGGCAGATGACGTTGACTTAAAGGAAATTGCTCGTCAAACTCCAGGTTTCGTTGGTGCTGATTTGGCTAACTTGCTAAACGAAGCTGCATTATTGGCTGCTCGTCGTAACGGCAATGAAATTACGGCTAATGACTTGGATGAAGCAGAAGATCGAGTAATTGCTGGACCAGCTAAGCGTGACAGCATGATCTCAAAGAAAGAGCGCCAAAGAGTTGCCTTTCACGAGGCAGGACACTCAATCTGTGGTTTGGTTCTAAGTGATTCACGGACAGTTCGTAAGGTTACAATTGTTCCTCACGGTCGTACAGGTGGATATAACTTAATGCTACCTAAGGATGATCAGTTCTTACTAACTAAGAAGCAATTAATGGAGCAAATCGTCGGCTTAATGGGTGGACGTGCTGGTGAAGAAGTTGTGGTTGGTGACCAATCAACTGGTGCCTCCAACGACTTTGAACAAGCAACACAAATTGCTCATAGTATGGTTGTCAACTACGGTATGACTGATTCGCTAGGAATGGTTGAACTCGAAAAAGAAGGCGAAACTAATCCTTACGGCTTTAAACCATATAGTGAAGCAACTTCTGCCAAAATTGATGAAGCTGTCAAGCAAATTCTTGACGAGGCCCATGAACAAGCAGTTGAAATCGTTAAGAATAACCGTGAAAAGCACCGTATTATTGCGGAAGCATTGCTTAAGTATGAAACTCTAGATGAAAAGCAGATTATGTCGCTTTACACTACTGGAAAAATGCCTGAAAAGACAGTTGAAGAATACCCAAGTGAATCTAAGGCTTCTACTTATGAAGAAGCTAAGGCTGCTGCTGAAAAGAGAGAAAATCAAAAGGCAGCTGCTAATTCTGATGAAACTGGTGTAGAAGGACAAGAAAAAGCTTCTGAAGAAGAAAAATCTGAATCTCCATTACAAAAGAATCAGGAAACTGAAAAGCGTAATCCAGAAAATCCAGAGAAACTTGAATTTCCAGAAGAACAAAATTCTTCACAGACTACAGAAGATAAAGCTGATCATTCATCTGATGATCATCCTCAAGATTAATAATTAATAGGGCCTGTTTAAAGGCTCTATTTTTTTAGGAGAATTAAAATGAACGATTATTTGATTAAAGCAATTGATAAAACTAAAAACTTACGTTTATTGACAATTAATGCCCATGATTTAGTTCAAGAAGCGCAAACTAGGCATGATACTTGGTCGGCTTCTTCTGCTGTTTTGGGAAGAACATTAATTGCTGGTGTCCTATTAGCAGGCGCTGAACTAACTGACAAAGAAGAGTTAACGATCCGCCTATTAGGTGATGGTCCAGTGGGACCAACAATTGTAACTGCCAAATCTGATTTGACGGTTAAGGGCTATGTTAAAAACCCTCATATTGCTTTGCCACCTAAGGAAAATGGTCATATTGATGTTAAAAAGGCCGTTGGTAAAGGTTGGCTTGAAGTGACTAAGGATTTAGGATTAAAGGAACCTTATACTGGTCAAGTTCCGATTGTTTCTGGTGAAATCGCTGAAGATATTGCTTACTATCTAACTAAGTCTGAGCAAATTCCTTCTGCTGTTGGTCTTTCCGTTTTTGTTAATCCAAACAACACAATTGGCGCAGCAGGCGGCTTTATGCTTCAGGCATTGCCTGGTGCAAGTGATAGTCTAATTGATCAAACGATTGAACGGATTAACAATTTACCTGCACTCTCCAGTTCATTTTTAGACGGCATGACTCCTGAAGAATTGGCTAAGAAGATTTTGGGCGATGACTGCAAGATTTTGGAAAAAGATGATGTTGCATTCAAATGTGACTGTTCAAAAGAAAAATACGGTGACATTTTAACAACTCTGAAAAATAGTCAGTTAAAGGAAATGATTGAAAAAGATCATGGTGCTGAATTGACTTGTAACTTTTGTGGTGAAAAATACGATTTTTCTGAAGATGAGTTAAAGGCGATTTTAGCCAAAAAATAAGTTGAAATAGATTTGTAGATTAATCACACGTATTATTAAATTTTGGTGCGGTAATTAGCATTTTTGATTATAATGAAGAAGTTGAACTAAATGAAATTAAAGGAGTGTAACTAATGCTAAACGTGTATATCGTTCGTCACGGTCAAACTGACACTAACAAAACCCTTGCAATTAACGGCTCGGGGACCAACTTGCCATTAAACGAAACAGGAATTAAGCAGGCTGAAGCTTTACGTGACAGTTTTGACATTGAGCGAATCGATTATGTTTATGCTAGTCCTTTGATCCGTGCAAAACAGACTGCGGAAATATTGGACCAAGGAAAGCATGAAATTATTTACGATGATCGCTTAAAAGAAATGAACTACGGTAATTGGGATGGTGAACCTGCAGCTGAAATTCATGCAAAGTATCCGCAAGCTTTTGATGATTTAGGCTATTTTACTGAAAACTATAGTGATTATTGTACTGGTGAAACATATCGTCAATTAGCTGATCGATTAATGGACTTTTGGCACGATCTCGTAAATAACCACGTAAACGAATCTGTAGTATTAGTTTTCCATGGGACTGCTTCACGTTCATTAGTCCAAAATATTTTGGAGAGCACTGGAATTTCCAAAATTGGTGAAATGCAAAATGCAGCTGTAACCAATATTTCTGTTGATGATACAAGTAAAAAAGCATTTTTGCGTTACTATAACCGTTCAGCTCCGTGTGACTTCTTTCTTGAACCAAAGAGCTGATGAATAAGTTTCTACAATTTTTTTCTTAATAAAAAGGTTGAAGTTTTGCTTATGAGGCCCTTTTTGTTATGATGTTAAGGTATTTGAAAGGATGATTAGGTGGATAATAGCTGGAAAATTCGCGAAATAACCATCCCTAATCGGGTTGTTGTTGCTCCAATGGCTGGAGTATCAAACTCTGCATTTCGAATGATCTGTAAAGAATTTGGTGCAGGCTTAGTGGTGTGCGAGATGATTTCCGATCACGGAATTATTTATCGTAATAAAAAGACAATGTCAATGATGAAAGTAGATCCGCGTGAGCACCCCATGAGTATTCAAATCTTTGGTGGCACAGAGGAGACTCTTCTTGAAGGAGCGCAGTACATCGATCAACATACTGATGCTGATATTATTGATATTAATATGGGTTGCCCCGTTCCTAAAATCACTAAGACTGATGCAGGTTCAAAATGGCTTTTGGACTCAAATAAGATCTACCAAATGGTTCATAAGGTAGTTCAGAATGTTTCTAAGCCCGTTTCAGTTAAGATGCGAATTGGCTGGGATCGAAAACATATTTTTGCAGTTGAGAATGCCTTAGCTGCACAAGAAGCCGGCGCAAGTATGATTGCAATGCACGGGCGAACCCGTAAGCAGATGTATGCTGGTGACGCAGACTGGGAAACACTTCATGATGTTGCTCAAGTGCTTGATATTCCATTTTTGGCTAATGGTGATATTGCTACGCCAGAGCTTGCCCAAAAGGCATTAGATGAAATTGGATGTACTGGTGTCATGATTGGCCGAGCTGCTTTGGGTAATCCTTGGATGGTCAAAGATATGGTCCATTACTTGGAAACAGGTGAAAAATTATCGCCTCAAACAGTTCGTGAACGTGTAGCGACTGCTGAGCATCAACTCCAAGGCTTAGTTGAGCTTAAAGGTGAAAAGATTGCTGTGCCGGAATTTCGCCAACAAGCTGCATATTATTTAAAAGGAATTCCCCGTTCAGCACGGACTCGTGCTAAAATAAATGAAGTTTGGACTGCACAAGAAGTCTACGATTTACTTGACAATTTTGTTGATGAGTATGAAAAGAGACAGGCACAAAAGGTCGCAAGAAATTAAAGTGAAAGATAATGGAGGAAAAATAATTGGCTAAAAGTGAAATGAATGACCAATTAATCGTTCGTCGCCAAAAGATGGAAGAACTTCGTGAAAACGGAATTGAACCATTTGGCATGAGAAAATTCGACCGTCAAGATTTGGCTCGTACTTTAAATGAGAAGTACACTAAAGAAGACAAGGACGAATTAAACAGTGAGTTACCTAAAACCAAGGTTGCTGGTAGAATGCTCGCTAAAAGAGGTAAGGGTAAAGTTGGCTTTGCTGACTTATATGACCGCACTGGCAAAATCCAGATTTATGTTCGTAAGGATATTGTTGGTGAAGAAAACTACCAAATTTTCAAAAAATCAGATATTGGTGACTTCTTAGGAATTGACGGCGAAGTCATGAAAACTGATACTGGCGAATTAACAATTCGTGCAACTCATGTAACCTTCTTATCTAAGGCCTTGCGTCCACTTCCTGATAAGTATCATGGTTTAAAGGATGTTGAACAAATTTATCGCCAACGTTACCTTGACTTAATTACTAATCATGAGAGTTATGAGCGCTTTGTTAATCGGACTAAGATTATCCAAGCAATTCGTGACTTCTTAAACAACAAGGACTTTTTGGAAGTTGAAACACCAGTTTTGCACAACATCCCTGGTGGTGCAGAAGCACGTCCATTTATTTCTCATCACAACGCCCTTGATATTGACCTTTACATGAGAATTGCTTTGGAATTGCCTCTGAAGCGTTTAATTGTTGGTGATATGGAACGCGTTTATGAAATTGGCCGAGTTTTCAGAAACGAAGGTCTTGATACTCACCATAACCCTGAATTTACTGAGCTTGAAACTTATGCCGCATACTGGGACTTCCATGATGTCATGGATGAAGCAGAAGGAATTATTCGTGCTGCCGCAAATGTTGTTACTGACGACGGTAAAGTCACATACCAAGGCACTGAAATTGACTTAGGTAAACCATTCCGTCGTGTACATATGGTTGACTTAATTAAGGAAAAGACAGATGTTGATTTCTGGCAAGAGATGAGCGTTGAAGAAGCAACCAAAATTGCTGAGGACCATGATATTAAGGTTGAAAGCTTTTGGAAGGTTGGTCATATTATTAATGCCTTCTTTGAAAAGTACTGTGAAGAAACAATTGTTGACCCAACCTTTGTATATGGTCATCCAGTTGAAATTTCACCACTTGCTAAGAAGAACGCTGATGATCCACGCTTTACTGATCGTTTTGAAATTTACATCATGGGTGAAGAGTACGGTAACGCCTTTTCAGAACTAAACGACCCAGATGACCAACGTGAGCGTTTTGAAGCACAAATGGCAGAACGTGAAGCTGGAAATGATGAAGCTGATATGATTGATGAAGATTACTTACGTGCTATGGAATATGGTATGCCACCAACAGGTGGATTGGGAATCGGAATTGACCGTCTTGTAATGCTTTTGACTGATGCGCCTGCAATTAGGGATGTTTTACTATTCCCAACAATGCGCCCAGAGCGAATTGAAGATATTGAGCGCGAAGTCGAAGAAGACATGAAGAAAAAAGAAGATTAGTATAGATTTTTTCAAGCACTTTAAATTAGCTTGTTTTTCAATTTGACTAATTTTATGGCAAAAGTGTACAACTTAAAAAGTCTCTTATTATGCTTAATTGTATGAATAGGAGACTTTTTAAAGTTAAACTATTTTTTATTGAAGGAATACCTGGCTTGAATTTTAAAACTTTCTTTATGACAATATTTCTTGTAATCTTTGGAATTATTTTAGGCTTTTATTTTAAAGACAAAAAGTATGTTAAGTATGACATTCTAAGGGAAAATATCGAAGCTAAGAAAAAGGAAGTAATTACTTATTTTCTTGTCTTTTTAGCTGGAATATCAATTGGACTAATGATTATGCTAATTTTTCGATCAGGCTCAGTTTCTATATTGATAGAATGGATTAGCAGCATAGGAACATGGGCAGCTGTAGTTGTTTCTTTATGGCTCGCAACCGGAAGAAAATCAAGACTTAAAGTAAATCATGGTCAAGATATTGTTAAGCTAAAACGGAAAGAAATTTGTTTTGTGGCTTACAATTTGAGTGATAAATCACTGAGTTTAGAGTTTTATGGAGTTAAGAAGCCTGATGATGAAATGTATAGTAGACCTTGTGATCTGAAGCCTGAGGTAGTAAACGCAGGTGAATTTCAAACAAAAAGTTTAGAGCTTGATTTTATTCAAAGTAGTTTGAATATAAACGATAGCTATGAAGGAGATATTATATCTTGCTTTGCTGAACCAGATGGTAGGCTACATTGTGAAGTAATCAGTTGGAAAGAGGAAATGTCCAAATTTAAAAAATTAAATCAAAATATCAAAGCCATGCATTAATAAATCATATAAAATTCTGTTCAGTTGACCTCAAAAGCAAGCTTAATTGAAGATAAAAGTTAGTTAATTATAATTACTGTAAAAAAGAATCCTTAAAGAAGGATTCTTTTTTAGTTTGCCTACAATGTAAAACCCATTTTTTCGTTGTAGGCAGTTATTTTCGAAAGTAGATTATCTTGAACTTCCTTATTGGTAGAAAAATAAAAATACCAATTTTGTAATAACCTAAACCACGAACTCAAGCAATACCAGTTAGCACGATCATCGTGTAAAAGCTGCTGATAAATTTTCTTATCGAAATCGTCAACAAATGGATTTTTTAAATTTTGGAAAATGCTCGTAATTACTTCAAATATTGCACTTACACTCTTAGGCTTGAAATCATGGTGACTCAAAGTAGCACCCAGAAAATCACTTCCATGTGCGACACTGTGTGCCCAACCCTTGTTTGTCACATAGCCACGAAAATCTTTTTCTTCTTTTAGATACCTAATGCTCCAGTCAAAAAGTAATTGACGTTCACTATCTGTTAAGATCGGTTTGTCATTATCTGATTCTAAAATGAGTGCGCCAAGTAGGGCACTGAAAGTTCTTAGAAAAACGGCATCGTTTTCTGGTTGATTAATTTGTCTAAAAGACCTCTGTTCTGAATAAAACTGTCGATAATTACCTGAATCTGTTTTTGTTTAAATGCATTTTCTGAAAAGCCGCGTGCAAAGAGGGTGTAGACAAGGTTATCTCTAATATGTGGATTCAAATTGCCAATATTGTCTAAATAAGAATTGAATCTGCTCATTAGTAAAAACGAGCTTTCCTTCTGGCAGATCAACTAATTGCTCCAATTCATTTTGCATAATTGTTCCTTTAAATCTATAAGTGTATTTTAGCTATAATTATATAATAATCGGAGATTTTTTGGTGATTTTTTTAAAAAAGGGGGTTGAAAAACATAACTGATTTGCTATAATAATATTTGTTCTTGCGGAAGTAGTTCAGTGGTAGAACATCACCTTGCCATGGTGGGGGTCGCGGGTTCGAATCCCGTCTTCCGCTCTAAAAAATAAAAACTCACCGCGCGGTGAGTTTTTTTAATAAACGGGAAATAGCTCAGCTTGGTAGAGCGCTACGTTCGGGACGTAGAGGTCGCAGGTTCAAATCCTGTTTTCCCGATAAATGAGATTCCGCTATATCATGGCTTAAGCATTGGTATAGCGGAATTTTTTCTGAAGTTAGCTCAAATAGGAAATATATAAGCCTGGAAAAATTAATAAAAAACTTGAAGCATAGCAAATAAAGGAGATTTTGTATGATAATCAACAAAAAAGATTGGAATAACTACCTTAATAAAAAGGAGTTAGTGAAAATTTATGGGAAATCACAAGATAGTTATATATTTGCAGTAGGATATATGATTGCCGATCTAGGACAATACTATATCTTTGAAGTTGTAGACGATGTTGGCAGTTTAGATAGTTATGTTTTATATAAAAAGACAGAAATTGAAAAATTAGTATGTAATGATAGTCATACAAGGATGTTTGATTTCTATATTGACTACCTAAAAAAACAAGATGAATATGATAGATTAAACTTACAAAAAGTATATAATGGTATTCCACATAATGATATCATTACTTTATTAAATTATTGTTGTAATTACGGCTTTTATGTCACCATAGCTGAATCTGAAGATGAATATGAGGAAACTGTAAAAATAATTTCTGTTGACACGCAAAAGGTATTGATTGATCAAACAGAATATTGTAAAGACCATAATTTGATGGACGAGGTTAGATCCGCCCCAATCAAAATCGCTAATATCCTGACATTAGATATTATTAGTAAAGAGAATTTTTTGTATGAACAATATCTTAAGCAAAAATAGTTAGTTAAATTTATTCGCACAAATTTAATTATAAATAAGGTTAATTGATTACATACGATTTCTGAAATTGATTAGTAAGTGAATAGAAATTTATATTACTCGTACCTAAACTAATCTACTTATATAGTGAATCTTTTGCTACAATCAAGGTATTTTGTTTAACGAAAATAAAACATTTGTAAAAGCACTTATATTAAGAAAATTGAAATTCGCATCATTAGCTAGTCTTTGCTATAATGGTGGCAATGTTTTTACGCTAAAAGCACTTTACTTGAAACAAAATATTTTACAATTCAGCCAAAAAGTTTATAGTGGATACACATCGTTTTTAAAGGTGGTGCTATGATGAAAAAATCCTATACCAAAAGTGCAAATCAAGTTTTAGAAATTGCACGTGAACAGGCACAGAGCTTTCATCATCGTTTAATCGGTACGGAACACGTACTGCTTGCGATGGTAATCGAATCTGATGGTGAAGCTGGTAAAAACCTGCGTGCATGGGGCGCAACGCCAACGGCTATCCGTGAAGAAATTGAACGCTATACTGGCTATGGCTCGGCAGGTAAATCTACTTATATGGAAATGTCACCTCGGTTGAGTATGGCATTATCTTATGCAGGAATCTTAGCTGAACGTGAAGGTTCAGCTCAAATTAAAACCAGTCATATTTTGCTTGGTTTGATTCTCAATGAACAGATTCTTGCTTCTGTCATTTTACGAAATTTGAACATAGATCTTCCTGGTTTGCGCAATGATTTATTACACTCGCTAGGTGAAGATATCGATAATATTGATGATAATGATCAATCTGATAATAGTGGTTGGTCGAGTTTTAATGGTGCGGATTATAGTAATTCCACTAATTCGCAAAGTAAAACGCCAACCCTTGATCAAGTGTCAGTTAACTTAAATGAACGAGCAGAAAATGGCAAAATCGATCCGGTGATTGGGCGAGATAAAGAAGTCGCTCGTGTAATTGAAATTTTATCTAGACGTAACAAGAATAACCCTGTTCTAATCGGTGAGCCGGGAGTCGGTAAGACGGCTGTTGCTGAAGCGATTGCGACAGCAATAGTTAATAAAAAAGTGCCGCATGACTTAATGGACAAAAAAGTCATCTCACTTGATTTGGGAGGCCTTGTTGCTGGTACTAAATATCGTGGTGAGTTTGAAGATCGACTGAAAAAAATCATCAAAGAAATTGTTGATGACGGAACAATTATTCTGTTTGTTGACGAAATGCATACCTTAATTGGTGCTGGTGGAGCCGAAGGATCAATTGATGCAGCTAATATTTTGAAGCCATCACTTGCACGTGGTGACATTCAAATGATAGGTGCAACAACTTTTGACGAGTACCAAAAGTATGTTGAAAAAGATCAAGCATTAGCACGTAGATTTCAAATAGTGCGTCTAAATGAACCTTCTAAGGAAGAGACACTAGCTATTTTAAGTGGTTTGAAACCAAAATATGAGAAGTTTCACCATGTCACAATTACTGACGCGGCCCTTGAGAATGCAATTGATTTATCAAGTCGCTATATTTCTAACCGTTATTTGCCGGATAAAGCAATTGACTTAATTGATGAAGCTAGTGCAGCTGTCAAAATCAACTCTGGTAAGGGCTCAAATAACCAGCTGGTTCAACTTAATGAACAAATTAAAAAAGTTATAGAGCAAAAAAATCAAGCTGCGATTAATCAGAATTTTGTCAAAGCGGCTCAGCTTCAAGATAGACAAAACAGCTTGCAATTACGCCAAGATAAGTTAAACGCTAAATTGGAAAGTGCGACTAGTAAAAAGTCTACAGTGCAACCAGAAGATATTGCTAAGGTAGTTTCAAACTGGACAGGCGTACCTGTTACTCAAATGAATCGTGATGAATCAAAGCATCTGGCTAATCTGGAGGCAGATTTGCATAAGCGCATTATCGGACAAGAGGATGCAGTTCGTGCAGTTAGTCGCGCAGTTCGTCGTAGTAGGAGTGGAATTAAGGATGAAAATCGTCCAATCGGTTCATTTCTATTCTTAGGCCCAACAGGTGTTGGTAAGACAGAACTAGCCAAAGCAATTGCAGCTTCAATCTTTGGTTCAGAGAATAACTTAATCAGAATTGATATGTCTGAATACATGGATCAAATTGCTAATAGTAAGCTGATTGGCTCAGCTCCAGGCTATGTCGGCTATGATGAAGGTGGACAATTATCCGAACAGGTTCGTCGCCACCCATATTCTGTAGTTTTGCTCGATGAAGTTGAAAAAGCCCATCCTGATGTTTTTAACCTGCTATTGCAAGTACTTGACGATGGCTTTTTAACCGATTCAAAAGGACGCAAAGTAGACTTTAAGAATACAATTATTATTATGACTTCCAACTTAGGCTCGCGTTCTTTATTTGATACCAAAGAAGTCGGCTTTAATGCTGACAATTCAAGCCAAGTTGAAATGCGAAAAGATCGTGTTCGTCAAGCGCTTAAACAGTTCTTCCGTCCAGAATTTTTAAACCGAGTTGATGAAACAATCATCTTTGATGAGCTTAACCATCAACAATTACGTCAAATTGTCACTCTACTTACTCATAAGTTGATTGTCCGTTTGCAAAAGCAAGGCGTGCAATTGAAAATTTCACGTGCTGCTTTGGATAAAATTGCTAAAGATGGCTATAATCCTGAGATGGGTGCAAGACCTTTACGTCGCGCAATTCAAAAGGATATTGAAGACGAAATTGCCTCAAAACTAATTACTGGTGAACTTGGTGATGGCGATCTTCTCAAAATTGGTTGTAACCATGACAAATTAAAATTTGAAATAGTTAAAGCAGGACCAAAAAATCTAGTTGGCTCTAAGTAAAACAATTGACAAATCAGTTATCATTTGCTATATTAGTGCGTGATTAAAAGGCTGATTTTCAGGATTTTGCTGATATATTGTCCAGCAGAATAATAAAGGACAAAAACGACAGAGGTTGTTTTTGTCTTTTTTATGCTTAAAAATCCCGCTTTTTGAAAATGTAACCAAAATGTAATATTAGCTTTCTCTGACAGAAAGGATGTTTTCTCCTTGTTAAATGGACACGTAGTGAACTTCGGTAAGCATCGAACAAGACGTAGTTTTTCACGTATTAAAGAAGTACTGAAGCTACCTAACTTGACAGATGTTCAAACCGAATCGTACCAAAACTTTTTGGATGAAGGTATTAAGGAAGTCTTCGACGACATTATGCCGATTAGTGACTTTTCAGGTAAGCTTTCGCTTGAGTACGTTGGCTATAAACTGCAAAAGCCAAAGTATACTGTTGATGAAGCGCGTGATCACGATGCAACTTACGCTGCACCAATGCACGTTACCTTAAAACTGACTAACCAAAAAACTGGTGAAATTAAGACCCAAGATGTTTTCTTCGGCGATTTACCTTTAATGACTGAATCTGGTTCATTCATTATCAATGGTGCCGAAAGAGTTATTGTTTCCCAATTAGTTAGATCACCAAGTGTCTACTATTCTGGCGACTATGATAAGAATGGTCGAGAGATCTTCGGCACAACTGTTATTCCTAACCGTGGTGCATGGCTAGAATATGAAACAGATGCTAAGAATGTTTCTTATGTACGTGTTGATCGTACTCGTAAACTGCCCTTGACTGTTTTAATTAGAGCTTTAGGAATTGGTTCAGATGGCGAAATTATCGATATCTTTGGTGAAAGTGATACTTTGCAATTCACTTTGGATAAAGATGTACACAAGAATCCAGCAGATTCACGTGTTGCTGAAGCCTTAAAGGATATCTATGAGCGTCTACGCCCAGGTGAACCAAAGACAACTGATTCTTCACGGTCCCTCTTATATGCTCGTTTCTTTGACCCACGTCGCTACGACTTAGCCCCTGTTGGTCGATACAAGGTTAATAAGAAGTTATCGTTAAAGAACCGTCTCTACGGTCAAACTTTAGCAGAAACTTTAGCTGACCCAGATACTGGTGAAATTATTGTTAAGAAGGGTACTGTTGTTACTCATGAAGTAATGGACGGCTTAGAAAAGTATCTTGACCGTGATGACTTCAAGATGGTTACTTATGAACCTTCAAAAGAAGGCGTCTTACCTGACCCAATTGTTGTTCAAGAAGTTAAGGTATATTCAAAGGCTAACCCTGAACGCGTTGTTAAGTTGATTTCTAATGGTCACATCGATAAGGACGTTAAATACTTAACTCCAGCAGATATTTTGGCATCAATTAACTACTTCTTCTTATTACAAGATGGTATTGGTGACACTGATGACATCGATCACTTAGGTAACCGTCGTATTCGTCGTGTTGGTGAATTGTTACAAAATCAATTTAGAATTGGTTTGGCAAGAATGGAACGTGTTGTTCGTGAAAGAATGTCAATTCAGGATCCTTCAACTGTTACACCACAACAATTAATCAACATTAGACCTATTGTTGCCAGCATCAAAGAATTCTTTGGTTCATCACAACTTTCACAGTTCATGGACCAACATAACCCGCTTGGCGAATTAACTCACAAGCGTCGTATGTCTGCTTTAGGGCCTGGTGGTTTAACTCGTGACCGTGCTGGATATGAAGTTCGTGACGTTCACTATACCCAATACGGTCGTCTTTGCCCGATTGAAACTCCTGAAGGACCAAACATCGGGTTAATTAACTCTCTTGCATCATATGCAGTTATTAACAAATATGGTTTCATTGAAACACCATATCGTCGTGTTTCATGGAAGACGCATAAAGTTACTGATAAGATTGACTACTTAACAGCTGATGTAGAAGATAACTTCATTATTGCCGGTGCAAACACTAAATTAAATCCAGATGGTTCTTTCAAGGACGATTTAATTTTGGCACGTCATAAGGAAGACAACGTCGAAGTTAGTCCTGATAAGATTGACTACATGGACGTTATTCCTAAGCAAGTTGTTTCGGTTGCGTCTGCATGTATTCCTTTCCTTGAAAACGATGACTCTAACCGTGCATTGATGGGTGCTAACCAGCAACGTCAGGCTGCCCCATTGATTGATCCACACAGTTGTCTTGTCGGTACTGGTATGGAATACCGTGCTGCGCATGACTCTGGTGCTGCAATTGTTGCTAAGGCAGCAGGTACTGTTGAGTACGTTGATGCCAATACAGTTAGAATTAGACGTGCTGACGGCACTTTAGATAAATATGTGCTTGAAAAATACCGCCGTTCTAACAACTCCAAGTCATATAACCAAACACCAAATGTTAGATTAGGTGATCAGGTTGAAGAAGGCGAAGTAATCGTTAATGGTCCAACAATGGATCATGGTGAGCTTGCTTTGGGTCAAAACCCAGTAATTGCCTTCATGACATGGAACATGTACAACTATGAAGATGCCATCATGCTTTCAGAGCGTTTAGTTAAGGATGATGTCTACACTTCAATCAGTATTGAAGACTACGAATCTGAAGCTCGTGACACTAAACTTGGTCCTGAGGAAATTACACGCGAATTACCTAATGTTGGTGAGGATGCACTTAAAGACCTCGATGGTCAAGGAATTGTTCGCATTGGTGCCGAGGTTCATGACGGTGACATTTTAGTTGGTAAGGTTACACCAAAGGGTGTGACTGAATTATCCGCTGAAGAACGTTTGCTTCACGCCATCTTTGGTGAAAAAGCACGTGAAGTACGTGATACATCATTACGTGTACCTCACGGTGGTGGTGGAATCGTTCGCGATGTTAAAGTTTATACTCGTGAAAACGGCGATGAACTTTCCCCAGGTGTAAATACCCTAGTACGTGTTCATATCGCACAAAAGAGAAAGATTCAAGTCGGAGATAAGATGTCTGGTCGTCACGGTAACAAAGGTACTGTTGCTGCAGTTGTTCCTGAAGAAGATATGCCATACTTACCAGATGGTACTCCAGTTGATATTTGTTTGAACCCAATGGGTGTTCCTTCACGTATGAACATCGGACAGTTACTCGAGTTGCATTTGGGCTGGGCTGCTAATAGCCTCGGTATCCACGTTGCAACTCCAGCATTTGATGGTGCGAGCGAAAGTGATGTTTGGGATACTGTTCATAAAGCAGGTATCGATGAAGATGGTAAGACTGTTTTATATGATGGTCGTACCGGAGAACCTTTCCATAACCGTGTTTCCGTCGGAATTATGCACTATCTGAAATTAACCCACATGGTTGATGATAAGATTCACGCCCGTTCCATTGGGCCTTACTCATTAGTGACCCAACAACCTCTTGGTGGTAAAGCGCAATTTGGTGGACAGCGTTTCGGTGAAATGGAAGTTTGGGCACTGGAGGCTTATGGTGCTGCATACACATTGCAAGAAATTTTGACTTACAAATCTGATGACGTTGTTGGTCGTGTAAAGGCATATGAAGCAATTGTTAAGGGTGACAGAATTCCTAAACCTGGTGTTCCTGAATCATTCCGTGTCCTTGTCAAAGAATTACAATCTCTAGGATTAGATATTCGTGTTCTTGATATGGATCACAATGAAATCGAACTTCGTGACATGGATGATGATTCAAATGAACATTTGAATATTGATACTCTGTCGAAGATGGCCGAAGAACAACAAAAGAAGAAGTTAGCCGAAGAAACCGCAAAATCTGAAGATGAAGAATCAGCCGAGATTGAAACTCCAGTTGATGAGTCTGATGATGATAACAAGATTTCTAGATAAGTAGGGGGTTAAACTTTTGATCGACGTAAATAAATTTGAAAGCATGCAAATTGGCCTTGCTTCTCCAAATAAAATTCGGAGCTGGTCGTATGGTGAAGTAAAAAAGCCTGAAACGATCAACTACCGTACTTTAAAACCGGAAAAAGATGGTCTGTTTGATGAAAGAATCTTTGGACCGACCAAGGATTGGGCATGTGCATGTGGCAAATATAAAGGTGTGAGATACCGTGGCATCGTTTGTGATCGCTGTGGTGTTGAAGTTACCTCTTCTAAAGTTAGAAGAGAACGGATGGGTCACATCGAATTAGCAGCCCCAGTAACCCACATTTGGTACTTTAAGGGAATCCCGTCTCGAATGGGATTGATTCTTGATATGTCACCAAGATTGTTGGAAGAAGTTATCTACTTTGCGGCATACATTGTCATTGATCCGGGTGACACTGAACTTGAATTCAAGCAACTTTTAACTGAAGCAGAATACCGTGAAGAAAAAGCTAAGTATGGTAACCGGTTTGAAGCTAAAATGGGTGCCGAAGCAATTCGCGATTTGTTACGTAAAGTTGACCTAGAAAAAGAAGTTGCTGATTTAAAGAAGGAATTAGAAACTGCTACTGGTCAAAAACGTACACGTGCAATCAGAAGATTAGACATTCTTGATGCATTTAAAGATTCTGGTAATAAGCCAGAATGGATGGTCATTGATGCTGTGCCAGTTATTCCACCGGACTTGCGTCCAATGGTTCAACTAGAAGGTGGCCGTTTTGCTACTTCTGATTTGAATGACTTGTATCGACGTGTAATTAACCGTAACAACCGGTTAAAGAGATTGCTTGACTTAAACGCACCAAATATCATTGTTCAAAATGAAAAGCGGATGTTACAAGAAGCCGTAGATGCATTGATTGATAATGGTCGTCGTGGTCGTTCTGTTGTTGGCCCCGGTAACCGCCCACTTAAGTCACTTTCACACATGCTTAAGGGTAAGCAAGGTCGTTTCCGTCAAAACTTACTTGGTAAGCGTGTTGACTACTCTGGTCGTTCAGTTATCGATGTTTCACCAAAATTGAAATTCTATCAATGTGGTGTTCCTCGTCCAATGGCACTTGAGTTATTCAAGCCATTTGTAATGCATGAATTGGTTAAGCGTAAGATTGCTTCTAACATTAAGAGTGCAAAACGTAAGATTGATCGTGAAGACGATGATGTATGGGATGTATTAGAAGATGTTATTAAGGAAAGAACTGTTTTACTAAACCGTGCGCCAACTTTGCACCGTTTGAGTATTCAGGCTTTTGAACCAGTTTTGGTACCAGGTAAGTCAATTCGTTTGCATCCACTTGCATGTGAAGCCTACAATGCCGACTTCGATGGTGACCAGATGGCTATTCACGTTCCTCTATCTGATGAAGCTGTCGCTGAATCACGTTTGTTAATGCTTGCAGCTCACCATATTTTGGCACCTAAGGATGGTAAGCCAATTGTTACACCATCTCAGGATGTAGTTTTAGGTAACTACTGGTTGACTCAAGCCGAAAAGGGCCGTGAAGGTGAAGGAATGATTTTCAATTCACCTGATGAAGCAACAGTTGCATATAATAATGGTGATATTCACTATCACACTATTATTGGTATGTCTGCCGATTCGATGCCTAAGAAGTCATGGCCTAAAGGTTTTGAACATGGCATTTTCATTACCACTTACGGCAGAATCATCTTCAATCAAATTTTCCCAGATGATTACTTCTACATTAATGAGCCAACTGAAGAAAACTTGAACCATCCAGTAAGCGCTAAGTACTTCTTAGAGCCTGGTGAAGATATCCATGAAAAGATTGATGATGTTGCTAGTGATTTAATCTCAACACCATTTAAGAAATCTTTTTTATCTGATTCAATTGCAACTATTTACAAGTACTACAAGGTTCAAAGGACTTCTGAATACCTTGATGACTTAAAGACACTTGGCTACACTAGTTCAACCACTTCTGGTATTACAATCGGCATGACTGATGTACCAGAAATTGAGGACAAGGACGAAAAGGTTGCTAAGGCGCACAAGCAAGTTGATGTCGTTTCTAAGCAATTTAGACGAGGCCTAATTACTGAGCAAGAGCGTCACGATCGTGTTATCAGTATTTGGAATGATTGTAAGGATCAAGTTCAGGACGAAATTGCTCAAATTTATGATCCTCGTAATCCAATTACGATCATGGCGGACTCTGGTGCTCGTGGTAACATTTCCAACTTTACTCAGTTAGCTGGTATGCGTGGATTGATGGCCACTCCTAACGGTGGGTTGTTCGAAATTCCAGTTACTTCAAACTTCAAGGAAGGTCTATCAGTTCTAGAACTATTCATGTCCACTCACGGTGCTCGTAAGGGAATGACTGATACAGCATTGAAGACTGCCCAGTCAGGGTACTTGACTCGTCGTCTAGTTGATGTTGCTCAAGATGTTATTATCCGTGAAGATGATTGTGGTACTGACCGTGGTATCAATGTTCATGCCATCATGGAAGGTGACGAATTAATTGAGCCACTATACGATCGTCTATTAGGACGCTTTACTGCTGAAACTGTTAAAGACCCTAAGACTGGCGAAGCTATTGTTAGACCAAATGTCATGCTTGATGAAGATTTATCACATAAAATTTGTGATGCTGGTGTGACAGACGTTAAGATTCGTTCTATCCTAACTTGTGATACTTCTCATGGTGTTTGCCGTAAGTGTTACGGTATGAACCTTGCTACTGGTGAGGAAGTTGAAGTGGGTGAAGCAGTTGGTACGGTTGCTGCCCAATCAATTGGTGAACCTGGTACTCAGCTTACTTTACGTACATTCCACAACGGTGGTGTTGCTGGTGCAGAAGATATTACTCAGGGTCTTCCTCGTGTTCAGGAATTGTTTGAAGCACGTAATCCAAAAGGACGTGCTATTATCTCTGAAGTAGATGGTTTAATTGATTCGATTCAAGAAAATCCAGCAGAGCATACACGTGAGATTACTGTTAAAGGTAAGATCGATACTAGAAGCTACAGTGTACCTTACACTGCATCGGTTGCAGTTAGTGAAGGTGATGCGGTTAGTCGTGGCTCCAAGTTAACTCTCGGATCAATCGATCCAAAGGAACTTATCCAAGTTACTGATACCTTAACAACTGAAGAATACATCTTGGTTGAAGTTCAAAAAGCATACCGGATGCAGGGTGTAGATATTTCTGATAAGCACGTCGAAGTTTTGACTAGACAAATGTTACAGAAAGTACGTGTACTTGATCCAGGTGAAACCAACTTACTCCCTGGTGAGATTATGGATATTGGTGAATTCAAGGAACGTAACACTTCAGTTATTATTTCTGGTGGTATTCCAGCCACTGCACAGAGTGTCATTCTTGGTATTACTAAGGCTGCTCTTGAAACTAACAGTTTCTTATCAGCTGCTTCATTCCAAGAAACTACTCGTGTATTAACTGATGCCTCAATCAGAGGTAAGAACGATCCATTACTCGGTTTGAAGGAAAATGTTATCATCGGTAAGATTATTCCTGCCGGAACTGGTCTTCCAATTTACCGTGATATGGAACCTGAAGCTGATGTTCCAAAACCTAAATCTGTTTATTCAATAGCTGATATTGAAAAGAAGATGCGGGAAGCTGACGAAGCTACAGAGTCATAAAATAATATAAATAAAAACTGTTCTGTTAGAAGTTACTAACGGAACAGTTTTTTGTTTGCTCGAAATTATTACTTTAAAATCTTACCAAATAGAATATATGATATTGTCCATAAAATAATGCCAACAATCAGAAAGAAACCAAATATTTTTACTAAGTCTAGTATTGATTTAGTTGGGAACCAGCCACTGAATACTAAACAAGGATATATGGTAACCAGCATGATTAGAAAATGAACGACAGATTGTTTTGTTAATGACCAACTTTTGACATCATAAATAACAGAGGTTGCTGCAACTGCAGTTATTATTAGTCCCGTGATAAATGTCGATTTAACGCTATAATCATCGATATATAGTAATTTCATAATCCAAGAAAATATACTCATAATGATAAAAGGTATGGCGCCACGTATTGCTGCAGATAAAATATAGTGCATCGTTTTTCCTCAATAAATTCTAAATGTTTTTATATGAAAGATTTTATCATAGGTTAAAACGTAAAAGAAGATAGGTGATAAAACTGGCTCATACTTCACCGGATTAATATGATTTAGGATATTATGGCTAAATAGCGATCTTTGATTTGAAAAAACATGAAGAGAAATAGCCCAATTTATATTACTTCCAATTCCTCAGACTCAGGAGGCTCAGGGAAATATTAATGTATGCAGTGGCACCTTAAACGGTTAGAAGCACGGTTCACAAGGTCTTTTATTTGCGCAAAAGTTGAATGATTACACCAATATAAATAAATGGAATAAACGCAACAGAAGTTTTTCTATCTAGTTCATCACTTTTAAAGAGAATAATTAAAATGAGTGATGCTACTAAAAAAGCTAAATTCGCAAATTGAGGACTAAAGTATAAGGCTAGAATTAAGTAAACAAGTAGATCCCCGAAACCCAATTTATTTTTGAAGATTTCATAGACAAAAAGAGCAAAAATAGGAAAAAAGTGAATGAGATCAACAGAACTGATTTTTTTGAAATTTACTAGTAAGTGTATAGTTGTAATAATGAAAGCTGGAACAATGAATGCAACATCAAATTCTTTACTTTGATAGTCGCTAATAGCTGCAAGTAGTAGGCTAAATAGTACAAGTGCAGTATTAATGCCACTAATACTACTGAAATCAATTTTACAAAAGGCAAAGCCACCCAAAAATTCTACTAAGAAATATTCACAGGGGATGTGCACTTTGCAATAGCGGCAGCGACCTTTGAGCATTAAATAAGAAACTAAGGGGATTTCATCAAGTAAGCTCAGTTGCTGTTTACAATTAGTACATTTGGAACGAGTAAAAATAAAGTCCTCTTTGCCTGCTCTTTCAGCAATTACACATGCGTGGGAAGCCAAACAAGTCCCAATCAAAAAATTAGTCAATTGATAAAGTAAATTCATTTTTCCACCTCACATATTTAAATACGCAGAAAACTAAATTTTGCTTTTTCAAAAAAGAAAATTGCATTTTGTTGAAAAGGTAGTACAATAGTCTTTGTGTATTTTGGAGATAACTCAGGTCTAAAAAAGAAACTCCTGGGTGTGTGAACAAGATAATCAAATTTTAGGAGGAAAAAGTTTATGCCAACCATAAACCAATTGGTAAGAAAAGGCCGTCACACTAAGACGACTAAATCAAAGTCACCAGCTTTAAGCTATGGCTACAACAGTATGAAGAAAGAGCTAGTAGCTAACCCAGCACCTCAAATGCGTGGAGTTGCAACTCGTGTCGGTACCATGACACCAAGGAAGCCAAACTCAGCTTTACGTAAGTATGCTCGTGTTCGTCTTTCTAACTTAATCGAAGTTACTGCCTACATCCCAGGTGAAGGCCACAATTTGCAAGAACACTCGGTTGTTTTAATCCGTGGTGGACGTGTAAAGGACCTTGCTGGTGTACGTTACCATATTATTCGTGGTGCCCTTGATACTGCTGGTGTTGATGGCAGAAAACAAAGCCGTTCTAAATACGGTGCTAAGAAAGACTAAAGGAGGAGTTAAATAATGCCTAGAAAAGGACATATAGCTAAAAGAGATGTTTTGGCAGATCCAGTATACAACTCAAAGCTTGTTACTAAATTAATCAACCACTTAATGCTTGATGGTAAGAGAGCTAAGGCATCTTCAATCCTTTACGATGCTTTTAACATTATCAAAGATAAGACCGGTAAAGAACCACTTGAAGTATTTGAAGAAGCAATGAACAACATTATGCCAGTTTTGGAAGTTAAAGCTCGCCGTATCGGTGGTTCTAACTACCAAGTCCCAGTTGAAGTTCGTCCTGAAAGAAGAACAACTTTGGGCTTAAGATGGCTTGTTTCATACGCACGTTTACGTAATGAACACACAATGGATGAACGTCTAGCTAATGAAATCATTGATGCTTCAAACAACACTGGTTCAGCTGTTAAGAAACGTGAAGATGTACACCGTATGGCTGAAGCTAACCGTGCATTTGCACACTATCGTTTCTAATTTTATAAGGAGAGAATGAATTTATGGCTAATAAACGTGAGTTTCCATTAGAAAAAACACGTAATATTGGTATCATGGCCCACATTGATGCGGGTAAGACTACCACTACTGAGCGTATTCTTTATTACACTGGTAAGATTCATAAAATTGGTGAGACCCACGAAGGTGACTCACAAATGGACTGGATGGAAGAAGAAAAAGAACGTGGTATCACTATTACGTCTGCTGCTACTACAGCTCAATGGAATGACTACAGAATTAACATCATTGATACCCCAGGACACGTTGACTTCACTATCGAAGTTGAACGTTCCCTACGTGTTCTTGATGGTGCCGTAACTGTTCTTGATGGTCAAGCAGGTGTAGAACCACAAACCGAAAACGTTTGGCGTCAAGCTGAAACTTACGGTGTTCCTCGTATTGTTTTTGTTAACAAGATGGATAAAATTGGTGCAGATTTTGATAAGTCTGTTACTTCTTTACATGAACGTCTAAATGCTAACGCAATCGCTGTTCAAATGCCTATCGGTTCTGCTGATACTTTTGAAGGTGTCATCGACTTAATCAACATGGTTGCTGATGTTTATGATGAAGACAAACTCGGTTCTAAGTGGGACACTATTCCAGTTCCTGATGAATACAAGGAAGAAGCAGAAAGACGTCGTAACGAGTTAATTGAACAAGTTGCTGACGTTGACGATGCAGTTATGGAGAAGTACCTTAACGGTGAAGAAATTTCCGTTGATGAAATAAAGGCTGCTCTTCGTAAAGCAACTTTGGAATTAAAGGCTTTCCCTGTCTTTGCAGGTTCAGCATTTAAGAACAAGGGTGTTCAAATGATGCTTGATGGTGTTGTTGATTACTTACCATCACCATTAGACGTTAAGCCTTATATTGCTCATGATCCTAAGACTGATGAAGAAGTTCAATTGATTGCTGGTGACGATAAGCCATTCTCAGCTTTAGCATTCAAGATTGCTACTGACCCATTTGTTGGTCGTTTAACTTACATTCGTGTTTACACTGGTTCACTTGAATCAGGTTCATACGTTTTAAACGCATCAAAGAACAGTCGTGAACGTGTTGGTCGTTTATTGCAAATGCACGCTAACTCAAGAAGTGAAATTTCTGAAGTCTTCTCAGGTGATATCGCTGGTGCTATCGGTTTGAAGAACACTACTACTGGTGACTCTTTAACTGACCCAGATCATCCATTGATTTTGGAAAGTTTGGAAGTTCCAGACCCAGTTATCCAAGTGTCAATCGAACCTGAATCAAAGGCTGACCGTGATAAACTTGATGTTGCTTTACAAAAGTTAACTGAAGAAGACCCAACTTTCAGAGCTGAAACTAACGCTGAAACTGGTCAAACCTTGATTTCAGGAATGGGTGAATTACACCTACAAATCATGGTTGAACGTATGAAGCGTGAATTCCACGTTGAAGCTAAGATTGGTGAACCACAAGTTGCTTACCGTGAAACCTTCACTAAAGAAGCTAAAGCACAAGGTAAGTTTGTTCGTCAATCAGGTGGTAAGGGTCAATACGGTGACGTTTGGATTGAATTTACTCCAAATGAAAGAGGTAAAGGCTACGAATTTGAAGATGCCATCGTCGGTGGTGTTGTTCCTCGCGAATTTATCCCATCAGTTGATGCTGGTTTGCAAGAATCAATGAAGAACGGTATCCTTGCAGGTTACCCACTGATCGATGTTAAGGCTAAGCTTTACGATGGTAGTTACCACGAAGTCGATTCATCAGAAGCTGCCTTCAAGGTTGCTGCATCTCTTGCTTTAAGAAATGCTGCTCCTAAGGCTGGTGCTGTAATTCTTGAACCAATTATGAAGGTACAAGTTATTACTCCTGAAGAATACTTGGGTGATGTAATGGGTTCAGTTACTGCTCGTCGTGGTACAATGGACAACATGGTAGACCGTGCTGGTGCCAAGGTATTGAATGCAATGGTTCCACTTGCTGAAATGTTTGGTTACGCAACTACTTTACGTTCATCAACTCAAGGTCGTGGTACATTTACTATGGTATTTGACCACTATGCTGCAACTCCTAAGTCAATTCAAGAAGAAATTATTAAGAGTCGTGGCGGTAACAACAATAACGCTGAATAATTTTAACTAAACAATTTGTTTAATCGAGCTATTGGTAAATCCAATAGCTCTTTTTTTGTTTAAAAATAAGCAATTTTCTTGCTATATCGAGCCATAGATAGTAACTTAGGCGCTGTTGAAAAATTTTAATTTTAATTTTTGAAAAAAGTATATTAATTAATTGGTCAAAATTGAGAAAAATATCCTAAAACCCTTGATATCTAGCCATAAAATCAGTATACTAGTCTTTGTGCGCTTAGGGCATACTATGCTCTAATGCACATATTTGTTGTAAAGCGTTGATGCAAAAGGTTGCGGCACACCAGGCTGCATTGCCACAGAGGCGGTGCCGGGAATTTTTGCGGAGGCTAGTCATCTTTTAAAAAGAAGACGTTGAGGAGGTAATTCAATGGCAAGTCAATCAATTCGTATTAGACTTAAGTCTTACGAACATGGTATTCTCGATGAATCGGCTGCTAAAATTGTAGAAACAGCTAAGAGAACTGGTGCTGAGATCTCAGGTCCAGTTCCACTACCAACAGAAAGGGTTTTGTTTACTGTTCTTCGTTCACCACACAAGAACAAGGACTCACGTGAACAATTTGAAATGCGTACGCACAAGCGTTTAATCGATATTTTAAGTCCTACACCTAAAACTGTTGATTCTTTAATGAAGCTTGATCTACCAAGCGGCGTTGACATCGAAATCAAATTATAATTTTTAAAAAGAAAGAGGTGTAATCATGACCAAAGGAATCTTAGGAAGAAAAGTCGGTATGACTCAAGTCTTCACCAAAGATGGCATCCTTGTTCCTGTAACTGTTGTCGAAGCAACTCCTAACGTTGTTATGCAAGTTAAGACTGTTGAATCAGACGGTTACGAAGCAGTTCAATTAGGATATCAAGACAAGCGTGAAGTTTTGAGCAACAAACCAGAAAAAGGTCATGCTGCAAAAGCAAAGACTTCGCCTAAGCGCTTCATACGTGAAATCCGCGGAGTTGAGCTTAAGGACTACGAAGTCGGCTCAGAAATTACTGTGGACACATTTAAGGAAGGTGACGTCGTAGACGTTACTGGTACTACAAGAGGTCATGGATACCAAGGTAACATTAAGCGTTGGGGCCAATCACGTGGACCTGAAACTCACGGTTCAAGATACCACAGAGTTCCTGGTTCAATGGGTTCCATCATTAACCGTGTACCAAAGGGCAAGCGTTTGCCAGGTCACATGGGTATGAAGAAAGTTACCATTGAAAACTTAGTAATTGAAAAAGTTGTAGCAGACAAGAATGTTTTACTTATTAAAGGTAACGTTCCAGGTGCTAAGAACTCATTAATTACTGTTAGATCTGCTGTTAAGAATAGTAAATAGGAAGGAGGACTAGAATGGCTAATTTAAAAGTTATCGATCAAAAAGGTAAAGATGCCGGTGAAGTTACTTTAAAAGATGAAGTATTTGGTATCGAACCAAACGAAAGCGTAGTTTTTGACGCAATCATCAGACAAAGAGCTGGCAAGCGTCAAGGTACCTCAAAAGTTAAGAACAGATCTGCTGTTCGCGGTGGTGGTAAAAAGCCATGGAAGCAAAAAGGTACTGGTCGTGCTCGTCAAGGTTCTATCCGTTCACCACAATGGCGTGGCGGTGGTGTAGTCTTCGGACCAACTCCACGTTCTTACGCATATTCAATGCCAAGAAAGCAACGTCGTTTGGCTATCAAGTCAGTTCTTTCCCAAAAGTTGATTGATAAGAATTTGATCGTTTTAGACCAGTTGACAATGTCTGCTCCTAAGACTAAAGAATTCAAGTCAATGTTAGACAGCTTAAATATTGAAGGTAAAGTACTTGTTGTTTCAGAAGACAAGAATGTACAACTTTCAGCTAGAAACTTACCAAAGGTTAAGGTTGTTCCTATCAACGGTTTAAACGTTGAAGACGTTGTCAACTATGACAAATTGATCTTGACTAAGGATGCTATTGAGAAGATTGAAGAGAATGTTGAGGGGGCTTCGAGAAAATGAGTGCACATGATATCATTTTAAGACCTATCATTACTGAAAAGTCAACGAACTTAATGGATGATAAGAAGTACACTTTCAACGTGCTTTTAACTGCAACCAAGACTCAAGTTCGTAATGCTATCGAAGAAATCTTTGATGTCAAAGTTAAGAAAGTTAATATCATGAATGTTCGTGGTAAAGACAAGCGAGTTGGTCGTTACACTGGTAAAACTGCTCGTACGCGTAAAGCAATTGTCACATTAACTGATGATTCAAACGACATTAAGATTTTCAAAGACGAAAATCAAGAAGAAAATAAGTAATAGGAGGTCAGTCAATTGGCTATTAAAATTTATAAGCCAACCACAAATGGTCGCCGTAATATGACTTCTTCCGACTTTGCTGAGATTACTAAGACTACGCCAGAACGTACCTTACTTGAATCTCAATCACATACTGCAGGTCGTAACTCATATGGTCGTATTACAAGTAGACACCGTGGTGGTGGTCATAAACAAAAGTACCGTATCATCGATTTTAAGCGTAACAAGGACAATGCAAAGGCTGTTGTTAAGTCTATTGAATATGATCCAAACAGAAGTGCTAACATTGCGCTTTTACACTACACTGATGGTATCAAAGCTTACATTTTAGCTCCTAAAGGCTTAAAAGTTGGCGATGTTGTTGAATCTGGTCCAAATTCAGATATTAAACCAGGTAACGCTTTACCATTAGCAAACATTCCAACTGGTACTTCAATTCACAACATTGAATTAAGACCCGGCAAAGGTGGACAATTCGTAAGAAGTGCCGGCACCAGTGCTCAAGTTTTAGGTAATGACGGTAAGTACACTTTAGTTAGATTACAAAGTGGCGAAGTTCGTAAGATTTTGTCAGCTTGTCGTGCAACTATTGGTGTTGTTGGTAATGAACAACACTCATTGATTCAATTAGGTAAGGCTGGCCGTAGTCGCTGGTTAGGCAGACGTCCACAATCTCGTGGTTCTGTAATGAACCCTAACGATCACCCACATGGTGGTGGTGAAGGTAAGGCTCCAGTTGGTCGTCCACAACCTATGACTCCTTGGGGTAAGAAAGCTCGTGGTATTAAGACTAGAGATAGTAAGAAAGCTAGCGAGAAGTTAATTATTCGTCACCGTAAGGGTAGCAAGTAACAGAAGGAGGGTTAATTAATGAGCCGTAGTATTAAAAAAGGGCCTTTTGCTGATGCATCATTGCTGAAGAAAGTCGATGCACAAGCAGACACAGAGAAAAAACAGGTTATTAAAACCTGGTCGCGTCGTTCAACTATTTTCCCTTCCTTCGTTGGTTTGACTATAGCTGTTTACGATGGTAGAAAACATGTTCCAGTTTATATTACTGAAGACATGGTTGGTCACAAGTTAGGTGAATTTGTTCCAACGAGAACTTTCCACGGACACAAGACATCTGACGACAAGGCCACTGGAAAATAGAGGAAGGAGAAACACTTAAATGGCAGAACAAATTAGTTCAGCTAGGGCTGAAGCAAGAACTGTTCGTATTGCTCCAAGAAAAGCACGTTTGGTCGTTGATTTGATTCGCGGCAAAGATGTTGCTGAAGCATTAGCAATCTTGGAATTTACGCCTAGAGCTGCTTCCCCAATCGTTGAAAAAGTTTTACGTTCAGCAATCGCTAACGCAGAACATAACTACGATCTTGAAAGTGCTAACCTTTACGTATCAGAAGCATACGTAAATGAGGGTGCTACTTTAAAGAGATTTAGACCACGTGCCAAGGGTATGGCTTCTCCAATTAACAAGAGAACTAGTCATGTAGTTGTTGTAGTTTCAGAAAAGAACGATTAAGGGAGGTATATTAATGGGTCAGAAAATTAACCCAAATGGTTTTCGTCTCGGCGTAATTCGTGACTGGGAATCTAAATGGTATGCTGACAGAGGATATAAAGAAACCTTAAATGAAGACTTGAAGATCAGAAACTTCATCTCAAAGAAATTAAAGGATGCCTCTGTTTCTACTATTGAAATTGAACGTGCAGCAAACAGAATCAACGTATCAATTAATACCTCAAAGCCTGGTATGGTAATTGGTAAAGGTGGTTCTGAAGTTGAAGCTTTAAGAAAACAATTAAATGCATTAACTAAGAAGCAAGTTCACGTTAATATTGTTGAAATTAAGAAGCCAGATCTTGATGCTAAGTTAGTTGCTGACAGTATTGCAGCTCAACTTGAAGCTCGTGTTGCTTTCAGACGTGCTATGCGCCAAGCAACTCAAAGATCTATGCGTGCTGGTGCCAAAGGAATCAGAGTTCAAACTTCTGGTCGTTTAAATGGTGCTGACATGGCAAGAAGAGAATGGCACACTGAAGGTCGTGTTCCATTACAAACTTTAAGAGCTGACATTGATTACGCTTGGGTAAATGCCTTCACTACATACGGTGAAATTGGTGTTCAAGTATGGATCAACCGCGGAGAAGTTTTACCTTCAAAGAGTAAAAATCCTGCAAAAGCTGTGAAGGGAGGAAACAAATAATGCCTCTAGTACCTAAAAGAGTAAAGCACCGTCGTGAATTCCGTGGAAAGATGCGTGGTGCTGCTAAGGGTGGTAAGACCATCGCTTTCGGCGAATACGGTTTACAAGCTCTTGAATCTCACTGGATTACTAATCAACAAATCGAAGCTGCCCGTGTTGCGATGACTCGTTACATGAAGCGTGGTGGTAAAGTTTGGATTAGAATTTTCCCTCAAAAGTCATACACTGCCAAAGGTGTTGGTGTCCGGATGGGTTCCGGTAAAGGTGCACCAGCTGGTTGGGTAGCTGTAGTTAAGAGAGAAAAGATTATGTTTGAAATTGGCGGAGTTAGTGAAGAAGTTGCTCGTGAAGCTTTAAGACTTGCTTCAACAAAATTGCCAATTAAATGTAAGTTTGTGAAAAGAAGTTCGGAAGTAGGTGGCAATTCTAATGAAGGCTAAGGATATCAGAGCACTAACCACTGATCAGATGTTGGACAAGGAAAAGCAATATAAAGAAGAACTCTTCAACTTGCGTTTCCAACAAGCAACGGGTCAATTAGAAAATACCGCTCGTCTACGCAAAGTCCGTAAAAACATCGCTAGAATTAAAACAATTCTAAGTGAAGATGCATTGAAGAAAGATTAGTGGAAGGGAGTTATTAACTTGAGCGAAACAATCGAAAGAAATCGTCGTCACGTATATCAAGGTCGAGTAGTTTCAGATAAGAATGACAAGACTATCACAGTTGTTGTTGATACTTACAAGAATCACCCTGTTTACAAGAAGCGTATCAAGTACTCCAAGAAGTACTACGCACAAGACGAAAAAAATGAAGCTAAAGTTGGCGATACTGTTCGTATCATGGAAACCCGTCCATTATCTCGTACAAAGCGCTTCCGTTTAGTAAAAATTGTCAAGAAATCTGTATAGTTTTGCGGATTTAGTGAGGGGAGGATTAAATAGTGATTCAAAATGAATCCCGTTTGAAGGTTGCTGATAACTCTGGTGCCAGAGAACTATTAGTTATTAGAGTCTTAGGTGGATCAAGACGTAAGACCGGTAACATTGGTGATATCGTAGTAGCAACTGTTAAACAAGCAACACCAGGTGGCGTTGTCAAAAAAGGTGACGTTGTCAAAGCTGTCATTGTTAGAACAAAATCAGGCGCACGCCGTGAAGATGGTTCATACATCAAATTTGATGAAAATGCCGGCGTTGTAATTAATGCAGATAAGAGCCCACGCGGTACTCGTATCTTTGGGCCTGTTGCACGTGAGTTGCGTGAGCACGACTTTATGAAAATCGTCTCTCTTGCTCCTGAAGTCTTATAATTAAGTGAGGTGCACTGATGTTTGTTAAAACTGGTGACAAAGTAAAAGTTATTGCCGGAAAAGACAAAGGTAAAGAAGGCATTGTTTTATCTGTTAATGTTAAAAAGAACCGTGTGGTTGTTAAAGGCGTTAATAAGATTAAGAAACACCAAAAGCCTTCACAGACTAATGCTAATGGTGGTGTAGTTGAATCAGAAGGTTCAATTCACGCATCAAACGTTAAAGTCATTGCAAAGTCTGAAGGCAAAGCAAATGATAATAAAGAAGAAACTAAGAAGTAGAAGGGAGGACACAAATGGCAAATTATTTAGCTCAAGAATATAAAGAAAAAATTGTTCCTGCATTGCAAGAAAAGTTTGATTACAGCTCAGTTATGCAAGTACCAAAGATTGAGAAAATCGTTTTGAACATGGGTGTTGGTGATGCTGTTTCCAACGCTAAAAACTTAGACGAAGCTGTTGAAGAATTAACTTTAATTTCAGGTCAAAAGCCTTTGGTAACAAAAGCCAAAAAGTCAATCGCTAACTTCCGCTTGCGTGAAGGTATGTCTATCGGTGCTAAGGTTACACTTAGAGGAGATAGAATGTATGACTTCTTGTATAAGTTAATCAGTGTTTCACTTCCTCGTGTTCGCGACTTCCGCGGTGTTTCAAGCCGTTCATTTGATGGTCGTGGTAACTACACTTTAGGTATTAAGGAACAATTAATTTTCCCAGAAATTGACTTTGATAAAGTTAATAGAACCAGGGGTTTAGATGTTGTTATCGTTACTACTGCCAATACAGATGAGGAAGCTAGAGAACTTCTAAGTCAATTTGGTATGCCGTTTGCAAAATAATGGAGGACATTAATGGCTAAGACATCACAAAAAATTAGAAATCATCGTCCTGCTAAATTTTCTTCACGTGAATACACTCGTTGCGAGAGATGTGGTCGTCCACGCTCTGTTTATCGTAAGTTTGGCTTATGCCGTATTTGCTTGAAAGATTTAGCTCACAAAGGTCAAATTCCTGGCCTTAAAAAGGCTAGTTGGTAATACGGATAGGAGGATAGCATAAATGGTCATGACAGATCCGATCGCAGACTACTTGACTAGAATTAGAAATGCCAACATGGCAAAACATAATTCTGTTGAAGTTCCTGCATCAAACATTAAAAAATCTATTTCAGAAATTTTGAAACGCGAAGGCTTCATCCGTGATTACGAAGTTACTGATGACAACAAGCAAGGCATGATTAAGATTTTCTTGAAATATGGTCCAGACGGAGAACGTGTCATTTCAGGCTTAAAGCGTATTTCTAAGCCAGGTCTTAGAAATTACGTTAGTGCTGAAAACTTACCTAAAGTTCTTAACGGTTTAGGTATCGCCATCGTTTCAACTTCTGCCGGTGTAATTACCGATAAAGAAGCTAGACAAAAAGACGTTGGTGGCGAAGTTGTTGCTTACGTTTGGTAATTTTGACAGAAAGGAGAACAATCAATGAGCCGTATCGGTTTAAAAACAATTGAAGTCCCAGATAGTGTCACTGTTACCAAGAAGGGTGACAATATCACTGTTAAAGGACCTAAAGGTGAATTAACCAGATATTTCGATCCAAAAATCACTTTTAAACAAGAAGATGGTAAAATTAACTTCTCACGTTCTAGTGAAAGCGACAAAGCTCTTCATGGTACCGAGAGAGCTAATTTAGCCTCTATGGTTGAAGGTGTAGTTGATGGATATAAGAAAACTTTAAAGTTAATCGGTGTTGGTTACCGTGCAACAGCACAAGGTAATAAGCTAACTTTAAATGTTGGTTATTCACACCCAGTTGTAATGACTGCACCAGAAGGTGTTTCAGTGAAAGCTACTTCAGCTACAGACATTGAAGTAGAAGGAATTTCTAAGCAAAATGTTGGACAATTTGCTGCTGAAATTCGCGATGTACGTCCACCAGAGCCTTACAAGGGTAAAGGTATTCGTTACACTGACGAATACGTACGTCGTAAGGAAGGTAAGACAGGTAAATAGTAAATAAATTTTTGAGGTGAAATTGTGATTTCAAAACCAGATAAGAACAAATTGCGCTTAAAGCGTCATAAACGTATTCGTAGCAAAATTTCTGGTACTGCTGAGCGCCCACGCTTAAGCGTTTTCCGTTCAAACAAAAACATCTACGCTCAATTAATTGATGACGTAGCGGGTGTAACGCTAGCAAGTGCCTCATCTTTAGATGATTCTGTTGCAAAGGATTCAGCTAAAGTAGAACAGGCTCAAGCTGTTGGTAAGGCAATTGCCGAAGCAGCAAAAGCTAAAAACATTTCAAATGTTGTGTTCGATAGAAGTGGTTACTTATACCACGGCCGTATTTCAGCTTTGGCAGATGCCGCTCGTGAAAACGGATTAGAGTTCTAGGAAAGGAGATAAATACATGGCAAACCGCAACGATTCTCGTAATAATCGCAGAAATAAAGACGACATCGAAGATCAGTTAGTAGCAATTAATCGTGTCACCAAGGTTGTCAAGGGTGGTCAACGAATGAGATTTGCTGCCTTGGTAATCGTTGGCGACAAAAAAGGTCGTGTAGGCTTTGGTACTGGTAAAGCTCAAGAAGTTCCAGAAGCAATCCGTAAGGCCGTTGAAGCTGGTAAAAAGAACATGATTACTGTTCCTAAGGTTGGTACTACCATTCCTCATGAGGTAATTGGACATTATGGTTCAGGTAGTATTTTAATTAAACCTGCCCCAGCTGGTTCCGGAGTTGCTGCCGGTGGTGCCGTTCGTATCGTTATGGATATGGCTGGTATCGCAGATGTTACTTCTAAGTCACTCGGTTCAAACACTCCAATTAATGTTGTTCGTGCAACTATTGATGGTTTGAAGAAGCTTAGAACTAGTGAAGATGTTGAAAAGCTTCGTCACGCAGATTTAGATTAGGGAGACAATATAAATGACTGAATTAAAAGTTACTTTAATTAGAAGTGCTGCGCACCGTCTACCTAATCAACAAAAAATTGTTAAAGCTTTGGGCTTAGGTAGAATCAATAGTACAGCTACTCTACCAGACAACGCTGCTACTCGTGGTGCATTGATGAAAATTGCACACTTGATCTCAGTTGAAGAGATCAACAAATAAATTATTGAGGAGGTGCCGAATTAATGAAGCTTCATGAATTACATGCTGCTGAGGGTTCACGCAATACTAGAAAACGTGTTGGACGTGGTACTTCAAGTGGTTACGGTAAGACTTCAGGCCGTGGACAAAAGGGACAATTAGCCCGTCAAGGTGGACACACTCGTTTAGGCTTTGAAGGTGGACAAATGCCATTATTCAGAACTATGCCTAAGCGTGGTTTTAAGAATGTTAACCGTAAAGAATATGCAATTATTAATTTAGACGACTTAAACAAGTTTAAAGACAATGACGAAGTAACTATTGCAAGTCTTAAAGAAAACGGTTTGGTAAAGAAAGAATTATCAGGCGTTAAATTACTTGCCAATGGTGAATTGAAAGTTAAGTTAAACGTAAAGGTTAACAAAGTTTCCGCCGCTGCCAAGAAAGCAGTTGAAGCTGCAGGCGGATCTGTTGAGGTGATCTAATGTTTTCGACTTTGAAGAACGCCTTTAAGGATAAAGAAATTAGAAATAAAATTTATTTTACCCTCTTTATTCTTTTGCTTTATCGCATTGGAGCTAACATTACTGTTCCAGGTGTCAATGCAAAAGCGATTACTCAAGTTGCACAAACTGGTTTGGTCCCAATGCTGGACACTGTGTCCGGTGGTGGGCTAGATAACTACTCAATCTTTTCACTGGGTGTTTCCCCGTATATCACTGCACAAATTGTTATTCAATTATTGCAAATGGATATAGTTCCTACATTAGTAGAATGGGGAAAGCAAGGTGAAGTAGGTCGTCGTAAGACAAACAATGTGACAAGATGGCTTGCATTGGTTGTTGCTTTCATTCAGAGTATCGGAATCACGCTTGGTTTCAACGCTTTGACTGAGATGGGATTAGTCAAATCACAGACTTGGCAATCCTATGTTGAGATTGCAATTGTGATGACTGCCGGAACAATGTTACTAACCTGGTTAGGTGATGAAATCACTGATAAAGGTTTAGGAAACGGAGTTTCAGTTATCATTTTTGCTGGTATTATTGCTCGACTTCCGCGCGGCCTATGGCAGCTTTATAAAGATGAAGTTATTAACAATAGTGCGAGTGACCGTTGGCAAGGAATTGTGTTCTTCATTGCGATTATCATTGCAATACTCATCGTAACTCAAATTGTTACTTGGGTTGAACAGGCAGATCGCCGAATTCCAATCCAATACACTAGACGAGCAACTACCAGTGGCTCAGAAAGTTTCTTACCATTAAAAGTTAATGTTTCAGGTGTTATTCCAGTAATTTTCGCTAGTTCGTTTATCGTAACACCAGCGACAATTTTAATGGCCTTTCAAAGAACCCAAGGCGATCAACAATGGTACAAGGTAATGACTACAATCTTTAGTCTGCAAACTACGCCTGGTGTAGTAATTTACACAGTGTTGATTGTACTGTTTACTTTCTTTTATGCTTTTGTTCAGGTTAATCCTGAGAAGCTTGCTAAGAACTTACAAAAACAAGGTGCATACATTCCTAGTGTATGGCCAGGCAAGGATACTCAAAAATACGTTTCAAAAGTGTTGATTAGATTATCAACTGTTGGTTCAGTATTTTTAGGTTTGGTAGCATTGCTACCACAACTTGCAACTAATTTGTGGGGCTTACCAAGTTCAATCGGACTAGGTGGAACTAGTTTATTGATCGTAATTGGGGTTGTCTTGGAGTTATCTCGTCAAATTAACGGCTTGTTAATGAAGAGAGAATATGTAGGATTCATCAGATAGGAACGAATAAATGATTAATTTATTTCTTTTAGGTTTGCCAGGTGCTGGTAAAGGAACAGTATCAGAGCAAATTGTTGATAAGTATCATCTAACTCATATTTCAACTGGGGATATGTTTAGAGAAGCAATGGCTAATGAGACTAAAGTTGGTCTTGAAGCTAAAAGTTACATTGATAAAGGTGATTTGGTACCGGACGAAGTTACTGCCAAATTAGTTGAAGAACGTATAGGGCAACCTGATATTAAAGAGGGTTACATCTTAGATGGTTTTCCACGGACTATTGTTCAGGCGGAACTTTTTGAAGATATTGCTAAACGCGTCAATAAACAATTAACAAACGTAATTTCACTTGAAGTTAAAGAAGAAACTTTAGTAAAACGTTTGTCAGCACGCTTTATGTGCAAAAATTGTGGTGCTACTTATAATAAGATTACAAAAATGCCCCAAGTTACAGGGACTTGTGATCGTTGTGGCAGTCATGACTTTTATCAACGTGAAGATGACAAGCCTGAAGTAGTAAAAAATCGTTTAGAAGTAAATGAAAAGATGAATACACCGCTAAAGGACTTTTACCAGAAAAAAGGTTTGTTAACTGTTGTTGATGGTGAACAAACCCCTGAAGAAGTTTTCAAGAATGTTGATGCGGTTTTAAGTAAAAAGCAATAATTTGTATATTTACTTTTCCGTGTTATAATTTCAAAGTATGACTGTTTAAATGCGGAGGAACGGCTTTGGCAAAAGATGATGTCATAGAAGTAAAGGGTAAGGTTGTTGATACCCTACCTAATGCTATGTTTAAAGTTGAATTGGAAAATGGAGCTGTGATTTTAGCACATGTTTCCGGTAAGATTAGGATGCATTATATTCGAATTTTACCTGGAGACCGTGTTACTGTTGAACTTTCTCCTTATGATTTAACTAAAGGTAGAATAACTTATCGATTTATAAAGTAATAACGGAGGGAAACATGAAGGTTAGACCATCTGTTAAACCAATGTGTGAACATTGTAAGATAATTAAAAGAAATGGTCGTGTAATGGTTATTTGCTCTGCAAATCCAAAGCACAAGCAACGTCAAGGTTAGAAAAATAGGAGGTGCAATTTATGGCACGTATTGCTGGTGTTGACTTACCAAGAGATAAAAGAATAGTTGTTGCATTAACTTATATTTATGGTATTGGTGAACCAACAGCACAAAAGATTTGTGCGGATGCTGGTGTTTCTGAAGACATACGTTCAAAAGATTTGACTCCAGATGACCAAGAGAAGCTTCGTGCAGAAGTTGATAAATACCGTGTTGAAGGTGACTTACGTAGAGAAGTCAGCATGAACATTAAGCGGTTAATTGATATTGGTTCATATCGTGGTATTCGCCACCGTCGTGGACTTCCAGTTCGTGGTCAAAATACCAAGAATAATGCTCGTACACGTAAGGGTAGTAAAAAGAATAAATAAAAATTTTAAGGAGGTTTATTGATGCCTAAAACAGCACGTAAACGCCGTGTGAAGAAGCACGTTGAAAAAGGCGTTGCTCATATCCATTCTACGTTTAACAATACTTTAGTCATGATTACTGACGTTCAAGGCAATGCAATTGCTTGGTCTTCAGCTGGTGCATTAGGCTTTAAAGGTAGTCGTAAGTCTACACCATTTGCGGCACAAATGGCAGCCGAAGCAGCAGCTAAGAGCGCAATGGATCAAGGCATGAAACATGTTGAAGTTTCTGTTAAAGGTCCTGGTGCTGGCCGTGAATCTGCTATTAGATCGCTACAAGCGACTGGGCTTGAAATCACCGCAATTCGTGATGTTACCCCAGTTCCTCACAATGGTTCTAGACCACCAAAACGTCGTCGTGTTTAATTTTGTTCTTAATGAAGGACATTGCGTTTTGAAAGGGGCCTAGTAATGATTGAATTTGAAAAACCAAATATTACCGTTGTGGACCAAGAGAAGTCTTATGGTAAATTTGTCATTGAACCACTAGAACGAGGCTTCGGTACTACTCTAGGTAACTCATTACGTAGAGTTTTACTTACATCTATTCCAGGTACTGGACTTGTTTATGTTCAAATTGATGATGTTTTACACGAATTCTCAACCGTTCCAGGTGTTAGAGAAGACGTTGCTAAAATAATCTTGAACCTAAAGAAGCTTCAATTGAAATCATTTTCTGATGAGCAAAAGACAATTGAAGTAGACGTTGAAGGTCCGGCTACTGTTACTGCAGATGACTTAAAAGTTGATTCAGATGTGCAGGTTCTTAACCCAGAGCAATATATTTGTACTATTGCTGAAGGTGGACACTTACACATGCAAATTGCAGTTAAAAATGGCCGTGGTTACGTTGCAGCAAGTGAAAATAAGAGTGAAGATATGCCAATTGGTGTTATTCCAGTTGATTCTCTCTTTTCACCAATTGAAAAAGTTAATTATCAAGTTGAATCAACTCGAGTTGGTAAAAGAGATGATTTTGACAAGCTCACTTTAGAGATTTGGACTGATGGTTCAATCAAACCTAATGACGCCCTTAGTTTTGCTGCTAAAATTTTGGTAGCACACTTTAAAGTGTTTGAAACTGCTGATGCAAATACCCAATTCAATGACGTGATGGTTGAAAAAGAGGACGACACTGCAGAGAAGAAGCTTGAAATGACAATTGAAGAGCTTGATTTATCTGTTCGTTCATACAACTGCCTGAAGCGTGCTGGCATTAATACTCTGCAAGAACTGACTGATAAGACAGAAGCAGATATGATGCGTGTACGTAATTTGGGTCGCAAGTCATTAGAAGAAGTTAAAAACAAATTAACTGATTTGGGACTTTCACTTCGTCAAGAAGATTAACCTAACAAATAAAAGGAGGTAAACTGATGGCATACCGTAAATTAGGTCGCGATAGTGCACAAAGAAAAGCAATGCTTAGAGAAATGACTACTCAATTGATCATGAACGAACGTATTGTTACTACTGAAACACGTGCTAAGGAAGTTCGCAAAACTGCCGAAAAGATGATTACTTTAGGCAAGCGTGGTGACTTAGCTGCAAGAAGAAGAGCTGCTCGTTACGTACGTAATGAAGTTGCTGATATTCAAGAAGAAAACGATGCAGTTGTTGTAAAATCAGCATTGCAAAAGCTTTTCAGTGATATTGCACCTCGTTATAAAGACCGTAATGGTGGTTACACCAGAATTATGAAGCTGGCTAAACCTCGTAGAGGCGATGCAGCTCCAATGGTTATTCTAGAATTAGTTTAATTTAGATAACCAACTTAATAGCTATTAAGAATTACCCATGAGAGTGAGAATAAGCGTTAAGATGATGACGAAAGTTTAGTCTAGCTTAGATAAGTAAATTATCCCTCCTCATGGGTGATTTTTTTTGTTCTTTTTATCCTGCTGAGTCAGTTTATTTAAACTATTAGCAGGATTTTTATTTTTAAAATCATCCTTTTGAATGTCTAGTTTTCACCTCAACAGTAAGTTATTATAATAGATACAGAAATAGAAAATTTAGCTCTTAAAGACAGAGTAACCAATTTAACCAATGATATTATGCGGTATGAAGCAGCTGAATTGATAATCATCTAACAAAATATGTGATTAATAGTCTTAAAGAGAAAAATAAAAAAGTGTAAGAAAGCATGATCATCGAAGAATTTTAGTTATTTTTTGGTACAATTAAGTCATACTGTGAGAAAGGTGAAATCATGACAACAGATAATATTATAAAAATCAAAAATATCAGCTTCACGTATCCTGAGTCTGATTCGCCTGCTATTGATCAACTTAGCTTTGAGATTCCGAGAGGATCTTGGACATCAATTATCGGCCATAACGGAAGTGGTAAATCGACAATCGTTCGTTTAATCAATGGCTTATTAGTTCCGAATGAAAATGAAGACTCATTTATCGAAGTTGATGGAACAAAACTAACTGATGATTCTGTCTGGGACATTAGAAATAAAGTTGGGGTAGTTTTTCAGAATCCCGATAATCAATTTGTAGGGGCAACAGTTGCTGATGATGTAGCCTTTGGATTGGAAAATCGAGGAGTACCCCGGTCGGAAATGGTAAAGATTGTTCCAGAAGCAATTAAAGCTGTGGGAATGACGGATTATACACATACTGAGCCAGCTAACTTATCAGGCGGTCAAAAGCAGCGGGTAGCAATTGCTGGTATTATTGCAATTAGGCCAAAAGTAATTATTTTGGATGAGGCAACTTCAATGCTTGACCCTGAAGGCAGAGATCGGATTCTAAAGACAGTTCATCAGATGCAGGATGATTACAATTTAACGGTTATTGCAATTACACATGATATCGATGAAGCAAGCTTGGCAGATAATGTGATTGTCATGGACGATGGTCATTTAATTACTCAGGGCACTCCTAAAGATGTATTCGCACAAGCCGAATTGTTAAAAGAAATTGGTTTAGATATTCCTTTTTATATGCAAGTAAAACAGGCATTACTCGAGAATGAATTTCCAATACCAGAACAAGTTAATTCAGAAAAAGAGTTGATCAAGTACTTATGTCAATTAAATTCGAAAAAGTAGGGTATACATATTCAGCAGGCTCACCACTAGAGAAAAAAGGACTTGATGATATTAGCTTCGAGTTAAAAGAGGGCTCCTTTACTGCAATTATAGGACATACTGGAAGTGGTAAGTCTACGCTGATGCAACATTTTAATGCGTTGCTTAAGCCTACCGAAGGACAAATTGAAATTGCAGGAACAACGATAACACCTGAAACTTCCAACAAGAACCTAAAACAACTTCGTAAACATGTTAGTTTAGTATTCCAATTTCCAGAGTCGCAGTTGTTTGAAAATACTGTACTTGATGATATAGCATTTGGACCAAAAAATTTTGGCTTTAGTGAAGAGGAAGCTAAAGAAAGTGCACGTTCGTGGCTAAATAAGGTTGGTTTACCTGATGAAATTGGTGAACGCTCTCCCTTTGAACTTTCCGGTGGACAGATGCGGCGTGTGGCAATTGCAGGTGTAATGGCCTACGAACCAGATATTTTATGCCTTGATGAACCCGCAGCTGGTCTTGATCCACGTGCACGTAAGCAGATGATGAATTTGTTTTCTGAATATCAAAAAGCTGGTCATACTATTATTTTGGTTACACATAATATGGATGATGTAGCTAATTATGCTGACGATGTTCTTGTCTTGGAGCATGGTAAGTTATTGATGCATGATTGCCCTGACCAAGTATTTAAAAATCGTGCGTGGCTTAAAGAACATCATTTAGAAGAACCCAAGGCTTCACTTTTTGCCGCTCAGCTGGAAAATTTCACTTTTGCTGAGCCACCGTTAACAAAACACGATTTGGTAAAAGAAATAGAAAAGAATTTAAAGGGGTGAGTGTGCGTGAGTAAAATTTTAATTGGGCGCTATATTTCTGGTGACTCGCTGGTTTATAAAATGGATCCACGCGGTAAATTACTAGCCACTATCTTTTTTATTCTGATTGTTTTTATGGCAAATAACCTTCTTTCTTATTTAATTGTTACAGTATTTAGCTTAGTTGCTGTTGCTGCTACTAAGTTAAAGCCAAAGATCTTTTGGGATGGTGTCAAACCGTTAATATGGTTGATACTATTTACTTCCTTTTTGCAGCTCTTTTTTACTGTGGGAGGAAAAGTATACTGGCGATGGACAATATTTGCAGTTTCAAGCTATGGTATTGAGAATGCGATATTCATTTTTATTCGCTTTACGGTAATTATTTTAATTTCAACCGTTATGACGGTTACAACTATGCCGCTTGAAATTGCTGATGCAATTGAATGGATCTTGACGCCGCTGAAGCTAATAAAGGTTCCTGTTGATAAAATTGCATTGGTTATGTCGATTGCGTTGCGTTTTGTTCCAACATTATTTGATGAAACCTTTAAAATCATGAATGCGCAGAGATCGCGGGGAGCGGATTTTAATAATGGTGGATTAATTACCAGGGCTAAAGCTGTAACACCACTCTTGGTACCACTGTTTATTAGTTCACTTGAAACTGCGATAGATTTGTCGACAGCAATGGAGTCGCGTGGTTATCGTGGAGACGAAGGTAGAACTAAGTTTCGCGTTTTAAAGTGGTCAAAATATGACTTAGTGAATTTGGGCTACTTTGCTAGTTTAATCGTATTATTATTAGTTTTTAGGACACATTAATGACTACTAGATATAAGATGACTTTGGCCTATGACGGTCACTTGTTTCATGGCTTTCAGTCTCAACCCAATCAGAGAACGGTGCAGGGGACAATTGAAGCAGCTTTAAAAAAAATGACTAAGGGACAAGATGTTTCAATTGAAGGCTCTGGCAGAACAGATTCTGGGGTTCATGCATTAGGGCAGGTTATTCATTTCGATTATCCGGGAACAAGAATTCCGCCAGAAAGAATGATTCGTGCTCTTAATTCAATTATGCCTCTCGATATTGTTTTTAAAAAATGTGAAATAGTTGATGAAAGTTTTCATGTTCGCTATAGTGCAAAAGGTAAATGGTATCGTTATCACGTTAGCTTAGATCGCTTTGTTGATCCATTCAAACGTTTTTATACAGGACATTATCCGTATCCAGTTAATTTGGAAAAGATGCAGCAGGCTGCGACTGACCTAATTGGTACTCATGATTTTACTAGTTTCGCTGCAAGTGGTGGACAAATAAAGAATAAAGTACGGACAATGTATTATGTTAATATTCAAAAAGATGAGCAAGAAAACGAAATTATTTTTGATTTTATTTGCTCCGGCTTTTTGTACAATATGGTGCGAATTCTTGTTGCAACTTTATTAGAGATTGGCAATGGGAAAAGACCGGTGAATGATCTTCCTAGAGTAATTGAGGCAAAAGATCGGGAACAGGTCAGAGAAACTGCACAAGCAAATGGTCTATTTTTACACCATGTTTTTTATGAAGATATCCCCAAAAAATATCGACTGGATAAGGATTAATATTGACAAATTGCTCAAATAGACGTATTCTATTTAAGTATGTTTGTCCACGATAGGCCCCGGAATCTTATTGTTTTCAAACAACGTATTAACGGAGGAAATTAAATTGCGTACTACACAATTAGCAAAACCTAATGAAATTGAACGTAAGTGGTATGTTATTGACGCAACAGACGTATCTTTAGGTCGTCTGTCTACTGCAGTAGCAACTATTTTAAGAGGTAAAAACAAGCCTCAATATACACCAAATGTTGACACTGGTGACAACGTTATTATTATCAACGCTGCTAAGCTTAAGTTGACTGGTAAAAAGGCTACTGACAAGATTTACTACCACCACTCTTCTCATCTTGGTGGCTTAAAAGCTACTCCAGCAGGTGACTTACTTGCCAACAACCCAGTTAGATTAGTTGAATTGTCAGTTAAGGGAATGCTTCCAAAGAACACTCTTGGTCACCAAGAATTCATGAAGATGCATGTTTATGCTGGTGAAGACCACAAGCATGAAGCACAAAAGCCTGAAAAATTAGACATTAACAAATTAATCTAGGAGGTTAAATTAAATGGCACAACAAGTTGCATATGCAGGTACTGGCCGTCGCAAGAATTCAGTTGCGCGTGTACGTTTAGTACCAGGCAGTGGTAAAATTACTGTTAACAACAAAGACATTGATGAATACATTCCATTCCCTAACTTAGTTAAGGACTTGAAGCAACCATTGACTTTGACAGAAACTGACAACCAATATGACGTTAAAGTTAACGTAAATGGTGGTGGATTCTCAGGGCAAGCTGGTGCAATCCGTTTAGGTATTGCTCGTGCTCTTCTTGAAGTAGACCCAGATTTCCGTGGTCCATTAAAGAAGGCAGGCTTCTTAACTCGTGATCCAAGAATGGTTGAACGTAAGAAACCAGGTCTTAAGAAAGCTCGTAAAGCTTCACAATTCAGTAAGCGTTAATTTTATTTTAGATGTATTAACGTTTTGCTGCAGGGTTGCAGAGCTTAAAATAGAAAAAGCACTTACTATAGTTTAGTAGGTGCTTTTTTGTTAGAGTTTTTGGAGATGGGTATGGTACAAGAATATAAATAAGCAAAGAATAAAAATAATAAATCAAAATTTTGCGTGTATAGTTATTGCAGTTAGGGAAACTAGAAGTCTCTCAAAATTTAAAAAAGCTATAAAAAAAAATTCATACTATCTTGACATTTTAGTGTACAAGTTTATTCTGAAGGAGATATAATCTCAATTTTTGCTAGGAAGTTAATATAAATATATAGGATATTACTTAATAGTATCTTATATTCTAGTGTGAATAGATGGGTGATTGCACTGTAGTATAAAACTAAGTAGATATCTCTCATATTCAAATAAAAGGAAGACTAACATGAAAAATTTCAATGCATCTGCATCTGCTTTTGGCTGGCAATTTCAAATAAATGCAGCGATTGTATTTATGTTGAAAAAAATTAAAGACATAGATAAGGTAAGAATTGAAGGAGAAAACGAAGATATTGAACTCGAACTCTCGAATAATAAAGGGAAAATATTTATTCAAGCGAAATCCAAATCAAAAATAGGACCAGCAGGTAACGCTTTAAAAAACTTTTCAGATGGTGTGAAGACTTTGATTCATTCATCTAATAAAAAGAACTGTGAAGAACTTTGTTTTGTCACAAATTATCCTAATCCAATAGGCGGGAGAGAACAACAATTTAGTTATTTTATGGGGGGAACTTATATTAAGAGAAGCTTTAAAGAAATTCCTGATGATGCACGGGCTGCAGCCACAGACAAGATAAACAAAGTAGAAAACGAAGTTGGTTTAAAACTAGATATAGATAAACTTTATATCGCTGTCATTCCTTTTGATGGAAATGAAAAAGATACGAGAGAAAGAGTTATTAATACTGAAGTAAAAGACTTTTTGTATGATATCAAAGTTGATGAAGGTAGCTCAAGGGAATTGCTAGAATTTTGGCAAAATAAAATGCATTTTAATGCAAGTAATACTGATACAAAGGTATCCTTAAGTAAAAAAGAGCTAATGTGGCCTATAGTTGTCTTGAAATGTGATTTGAATGAAAACGATAAGCTAATTGAAGAATGCGAAGCACAAGGAATGGACTATGAAGATGTTGTAACAATACTGGAAAAGTACAAAGAAATTATTAATAAGCAAGAAGAGCACTTCGATTTGACTAACAAAATAGTAAACGATTACAGAGTATATAGGGAAGAAAACAGTAAAGGCAATAGGGGAAAAAGAAATAGGAAAGATTTTATAGAAAGTAATTGGTCGGATTATAAGGATTATATAAAGAGTGACCAAATGGATGAAATCACTCATGAAAATTTGGTCAAAATTATTCTCACAAAGATATTAAATACACAAAATATAATAAAAAAACTAAAAGAAGAGGTAAACTTATGAAGTTTTTAAAACTTAAAATCATGTATAGAGAAATTGAAAAAGAGTTTAGTTTTTCCGAAAAAGTAAATTTAGTTTTTAGTAAGACAAATAGTGTTGGGAAATCAACTTTGCTTAGATTACTGTTTTACGCAATGGGTTACTCAATTCCAAGTACAAAAGGAATTGACTTCACAAAAGTTCTGTGTGAGCTATCACTAGAAAACAACAAAGGCAAAATGGTTTTACGCAGGAGTAACAAAAAAATAGAATTAAAGACAGCTGAGGCGAGTAAGCTATTCATTTTACCTGATGAATCGGAAGAATTGCATGCATTAATATTTGATTCGACTAATAAAAATGTAGTGGACAATATTATTGGCTCAATATATTTGGATCAAGAAAAAGGATGGACTTTACTGAATAAAGGAATTGTTATTGGAAAAATTAAATTCGATTTAAAGAGATTAGTTGCTGGACTGGCCAACAGAGATATTAAAGATTTAGAAGCTAAACTTTCCACTATCAGGACAAAAATAAAAAAATATCAAGCAATGCTAAGTATATATGACTACAATACGCATTATGGAAACGTAGGGGGGAATAAATCAGACGGTGAGTCTAATGATTATGTCGATGAACTAGAACGAGCTTTGGATGCTTTGCTTGTCGAAAAAAATAGGTTTGGTAAGCAAATAAAAGATATAGAACTTTCACTAAAAGACAATGTAAGATTTGTAGAGTACATTGAAGCTATGAAGTTATTTGTAAAAGACGGTGAGAAAGAGATACAGGTAACTAAAAGTAATTTGGTGAATTTTGAAGACAGCCAAGGAATTATTGAATCAAGAAAAAAGATTTTGGAAAGTAGAGCTAAAATAACTGAATCAAAGATAGCTGAACTAAAAGAGAATATTGAGGAGCAAAACAGATTATTAGATGTGCAAACACAATTGGAGAAATTTGATAATCAGGTTTCCCGAATAAACATAGATTCTGTTTCAGTTGGAAGAATAATTAGCAAACTAAAAGTAGAGCAAGCAAAAGTAAAAAACAATATTGATAATGTAATCATAAATAATAATGATGTCATTAACAATTTATACTTTACAATAACGAAATATGCAAGTGAGTTGGGAGTATCTAAATATATGGATGAAAGTAAAGACTATATATTTACAAAAGATTTAAAAGGCTTGTCTGGAGCTGTTTATCATAAAATAGTATTCATCTTTAAAATTGCCTATATCATTGAAATTCAAAAGTACCTTAAAATAGAACTTCCGATTGTATTAGATTCTCCTACTGGAAGAGAAGTTGATCGGAAGAATATTGAAAATATTGTGAATATCCTAAACAGGGATTTCAAAAAAAATCAAATAATTATTGCATCAATTTATGATGATTATAAATTTGACAATATTTCGAAATTACAAATTGAAAATGGCCTTTTTAAGGATTCACTATAGCAAGTAGAATTTTAGAGTGTTAAATCTAAAAAACGGATTAACGGTTAACCATAGAAGAGATAAAAAGGTAAAGAACAAAGGGCTGAAGAGTGGATGAAATTCCTAAATGATCATCATGCTGATACAGTTGCGACAATGGCAGGTGAGAAAATGTATGTTGAAACTGTTTTTAAAGAAGAAAATGCCGATGGCTATATGTATTTTTACTGGTACTCAATTCAAGGTGAAAATGGTAATGCAGTTGAAGATTCTGAGAGCTATATTGATAAAAACACCTAAAGTACTGGGAAGAATGCATTGATAGCATGTATCACCCTGTTGATATGACCTTGATGCAAAGTTTGCTTGCACCTAAAATTGAAGACTGCATTAACTAAAAAGCTAATATAAATTGCATTACTTTTTGTAGCAACTTGGTAGAGAAGAATAGAAATCATGGCATCTATGAAAGGCAAAAGACAAGCTTCTTAAATCGTAAGAAGCTTGTCTTTTAGTATATTTGTTTCCAAAAGTTAAAATTCCGAATTTTATTAATGCACTTATTCATAGCGCAAGGCTGTAATTGGATCTAATTTTGCAGCTCGTCTTGCTGGCAACGTTCCTGCTAAAAAAGTAATCAGGCAAATGATACCGACGATTAACAAGCTACTGGACCAATTAAACTGGACTAAAGCAAAACCATCTATTCCTTTAAGGAAACTACTTGTTGCTGCTTTATTCAATAATTGGCCTAAGCCCATTGCAGAAATCAATCCTAACAATGACCCGATTAATCCTATTAAAATAGCCTCACAGCTAAAAATTGAGAATACTTTCCCGCGGCCTAAGCCAAGGGCTTTCATCAAACCAATTTCACGTGTTCGATCACGAACTGACATGTAAAGTGTATTGATAACACCGAAACTAGCAGCAATCAAGGCAATTGCTCCAAAGATAATTAACACACCTGTTGCTGCATTGAAAGTTTGAAATAGTTGTTTGACGGCTTCCTTTAGAGTTTGTGCGTCATAGCCCTTTTTGTTAAGAGCCTTTTCAGCCTTTGCAACTGCTGCGTCGCTTTTTCCAACTGGAGTTGCCACAACTTCGGTATAACGATCTTTAAGTGCTTTCGGCAGACCATCTTGGTTGGCAGCAACAATTTTTTCACTTAAGCCATGACTGTATACTGATTGACCGCTGTTTACCATACTCTCATTTCTAATACCAACAACTTTTGCAGTGATAGTTGATTTTTTCTTGGTAACAGGTGAAATGACAACCAAGTTTATCTTTTTGCCAAGAATTTTACGAACTTTTTTATAGCCAAAAGCCTTAGCCATTTCTTTTGTTAATAAAATCTCTGATTTATTTCCAGAAGTAGCCACTTGTTTACCAGCAAATAAATCATATTTGATACCAAGGGTAGTTTGCGCATTGATCACATATTTAGTCTTACTTTTACCTTGAACATATTCAACGTTATCATCTTTCATTGCTTTAACGTTTTTAATTCCCTTGGTGCGCTTGATTTTTTCGACATCTTTTTTAGTCATCATGCCGTCAGCGTTTTGACTACTTTTCTTAGTACTATATTTCTGCGGTCCTGTACCATCTCCAGCTGAGTATTGCGGTGAAATGATCATTTGTTCAGTGTTACCAACATTACCAATTTGTTTATGTAAATAGTCATTAACACCCGTATTGATTCCTAGCGTAATACTAATTGTTAAAGAACCAATTAAAACGGCAATAATAGTTAATAGAGTTCTTCCTTTGTTATGCCATAAGTTGGATCCAGCAGAGTTTAAAATATCACGGAATTTCATTAGAAATCTCCTTTCACTACTTGACCATCTTTAATTTGGATTTGACGATCACATTTTTGGGCTAAGTCTGGATCGTGGGTAACGATAATCAAGGTAATACCTTTTTCACGATTCAGTTTGAAAAGAATATCTTCAACTTTTGCACCGGTATTAGAGTCTAAATTACCTGTTGGCTCGTCGGCAAAGATAATTTCTGGATTGTTAACAAGTGCTCGGGCGATACAAACGCGTTGCTTTTGACCACCTGATAGAGCACTAGCTTTATTATTCATTTTTGCTTCTAAACCAACCGCTTCAAGTGCAGAAGTTGCTAATTCACGTCGTTTTTTGCCAGTTACATCGGCTATTTTCATTGGCAACATAACGTTCTCAAGAACACTATCTTGTGCATTGAGGAAAAACTGTTGAAAAACAAAGCCAAAAGTCTGGTTTCGCAACTTGTTTAATGACTTTGCCTTAATTTTTGCTGTTGGTTGGTCATTTAGTAAAATGCTGCCTGAAGAGGGATGATCTAGCAAAGCCATAATATGCATTAAGGTTGATTTGCCAGAGCCACTTTTACCAATGATAGCAACTGATTCTCCTTTTTCAATCTTCAAACTAACGCCGCGTAATGCCTGAAAGCTAGTTGTTCCTTTCCCATAAGTACGTGTAATATCTCGCGCCTCAATTAAACTCATTTTATTCACTCCTTTTGTACCACTGTCATATATAAATAATACACTAGATGATTTAAAATTCAATACATTATGGAACTAAAATTAAAAAAAGATGTAAATGAGAGTAATGTAGTAGCGTAAAATTCATTTGTTGCTTAACTAATTGAAGTTTAATTGACACTTCGGTTGCAATCGGCTGGCTTGCATAACATGTTTTTAAGTTCTACAATATTATATAAAATATAGTATAGAGGAGATGGAAACATGCATTTTCAAATTCAGTCACGCTTGCTTGACGGTGCAATTTTATCCTTTATTGATGAAGAAAGTCTTTAAAGAACCAATTACAGTGGAATAGGACTAAAGTAACTGAACTCATTTTCAAAACCATTTTTAATTCAAATTGACTTCTTGTCTTTAAACCAGCATAATCAGCAATAACAATTTTTTACTAAGTGCAAACGGCACAAGAAGGAGTGGATTATAATGTTGAAAAAACCATCTAAATTAGCTCAAGGTGACAAAATTGCTGTTGTGAGCCTTTCGCAGGGAACACTGGGTGAGGACTTTGCAGCTCATCAACTTAAGCTGGGTAAAAAAAGAATTGAAGAACTTGGGTTAACCCCTGTTTTTATGCCTGATGCCCTTAAAGGAATAGATTTTGTCAAAAATCATCCTGAAAAAAGGGCGGCCGATCTGAAACAAGCTTTTCTTGATCCAGAAATAAAAGGAATAATTGCGGCTATCGGCGGCGATGACACATTCAAGATTTTGCCCTTTTTAATGGAAGACGAAGAATTTAAACAGGCAGTGGTTAAGCAGCCAAAACTGTTCACCGGTTTTTCAGACACAACAATTGACCATCTGATGTTTTACCGGCTAGGGATGCAGAGCTTTTATGGTCCAAGCTTTTTAAACGATTTTGCAGAACTTGGTACAGAAATGCTGCCGTATACGAAGAAGACAATCGAGCACTTTTTCACCAATCCTGCCACTACTGAAATTCCGGCGAGTGAAACTTGGTATGAGGAAAGAACAGATTTTTCTGCTGCCCAAGTTGGCCAACCACGTGTCAGTCACCAAGATTCTGGATATCAAGTCTTGCGTGGACACGGGCAAGTTCAAGGTCATTTGTGGGGTGGCTGTATCGATAGCATTTATGATGCACTAGTTGGAGAACGCTATAGCGATGAACCAGCAGTGATTGCACGTTATCAATTGCTTTTAAAGCCAGAAGAAACTGAGGACAAAATCATCTTTCTTGAAACTTCTGAAGAACAGCCGGAACCAGTTTTGTATCGGAAAAAGTTGACGCGCCTCGCTGAAGCTGGAATTCTTGAAAATGCGCAAGCAATTTTAGTTGGCAAACCTCAAAACAAAAAGTACTTTGCTGAATATCAAAAAGAACTGCTTGAAGTAACACAAGAATCCAATACACCTGTTTTGTATAACGCCAATTTTGGTCACGCTTATCCACATACTGCATTGCCATATGGTGCGTTAGCGAAAATCGACTTTGATCAGCCAAGTCTGACAATTATGGAACCATGGTTTGCATATTACAAGAAAAAATAAAAGCCATCTAGCATAGAGCTAGGTGGCTTTTTGTGTGAATAAATTAAAAATTAGCGTGAAGGACTGACCCAAGTTCCAGAGCCATGACCCAAGATAGTTTTAATTGCAGGAACAAAAGTTGTCACAATAGTAAGCGTGTTGATAATCCACAAACATAATAGGTAAATTGGCGCAAATAGCAAATACTCAATCTTATTGCCTTTGCGGTCAATCATTAGTGCGATAACTAATTGCATTGTACCCGCAATCATCTCAAAGCAAATCAAGATTAAAGCGGTGAACAACAAATAAACTAACTGGGACCAATTTTGTGTAAGTGCAAAATCACATACTAAATAGGTGAAAACAAATGTGGCTAACCAGAAGAAGAAAGACCAGCAAATACTTAGTGTTTGATCCAGTAACATTAACGACTCACCTAAATTTTTGAGTGGATGGCGTAAAACCTTTCTTAAGTTGGTCAACCAAACTTCGGTTCCACCCTTTGCCCAGCGCTTACGTTGGTGGTAGAGTTCTTTGAGCGTTTCTGGAACAAGTGTGTAAGAAATGATTTCAGGGGCAAAAACTGCCAACCAATTGTTCAGTTGGTGGTCCCAAGCAACACTGATGTCTTCGGTTGCCCGGTCCTGCCGAAACATCCCCACATCAATTAGGGCACTCTTGCGGTACATCGTGTTCGCACCACTATAGGCAAAAATACTACCGAAAACTCCCATCTCCGCTCTTTTAATAATGCCAACAATGCTCGAGAATTCAACTGTGGTTGATTTGGTAATCAACTTGGTTCTATTTCGAACCTCCACATTAGAAGTCACGGCAGCGATATTTTGACCTTCGGGACTATTAAAATAGTTAACGTAGCGCATCAGAGCATCTGCTTCTGGAAGTGTATCCGCATCGTTGCTGAGTACTAAATCACCTTTAGCAAAAGCGAGGCCGATATTAAAAGCATGAGCCTTACCCTTATTTTCAGCTAAGCGAATTACACGCAATCGCTTAGATTGTTGCTGCAATTTATGCAGAATTTTGGGCGTATTGTCGGCTGAGCAATCGTCGATCACTAGTACTTCATAATTAGTGTAGTTTAACTCATTAAGTAAATAGCTAATCGTTTCTTCAATTGTAACCTCTTCATTATGAGCGGGAACCATAATGGTAATAAAGGGCTGTTCACGTGAGTCCAAAATCGTGAAGTCCCTCTTTTTGTTTTTAAAAACATATTTATAACAAAGTCCACCGACAAACCAGGCCAAACCGCCTAAGATTGGGTAGGAAACTAAAATCAAAAATAGTACTTTAAAAACTGTTTTAGCTGTCAGCCAGATTGATGTCATAGATTCCTCTCTCCTTTGGCAAATAGTGTCTGGGCAAAGTCAGTTTCAAGGTTTTGTTGCGGCTCAACACAGTAAAAACTGCAGTTGTGCCGTTCGTCCGAGTTACCAAATTTCTCCTGCCAGGCCTGTTCGACTAGTTGTGAACGCTCTTGTTGCCGGTCTTGGTCAACTACGAGATGGTCGCGCCAACTAGCAGCGAAGCGATAATTGTTTAAAAAAGTTAATGTTAGATAGGTGATGCTGATAAAAACGAAGTAATCGTCAAAGAATTTTGCTAAAAATTCCAGTGGACGCAAAATAGCAGTATTGTAGTTAAAGGGGAGTAGGGATGCAAAGTGAGGCTGCCAAAGTGGTAGGGCCAATCCAAAAAAGGGCAAAAAAACAAATAGCCAGCCGAGCAAAGCAATGCATGTTTGCTCGATTTTTAGGTGCCAATCTCCACTAGTAAAATAGTCATCTTCAATTAAATCAATTGTGCTTTTCTGCTTCAAAGCAAATTCCCTCCTTGCTAGGTAAAATGTGCATTAACAAAGTGCGTTTTATACTTTATTATGGTTTGGATTTATGTGCAATTTTGAATACCCAGCTTTAGAAATTTTCAAGAAAGATTATCATTTGCTTAACTACTTTAACCTTACTTAATAAATGTCGAAGTAAATTAAAGAACAATTCTAAGCGCTCTAACAAAGTCATTTTCAAATAAATGACTCTGTTTTTGTGCCAAAAATCATCGCAGAAGTCTGCGACATATTTGCATAAAGTGCTGAAGCACCTTGTTTATTAGCTGTGAATAAAAATATGCTTTTTCCACTTAATATGGAAAAAGCTTGTAATTACAAAATATTGATAACAGTTTAGTATAAATAAATGTAAAGGGTTTCAAAATAAGGAAGTGAGAACAGGTAATGAAATTTTCAGCTAATGACGTTTATTTGGACGTCAATGAGCAAAGTGTTGATTCCTTTTTAAAGTATGCTTCGCAAGTTGCTTGTAATGCAGGTTTTGCTGCAGATGCAAGTGAACTAGAGCAAAGCTTTTTGGCAAGAGAACAAGAATATCCAACTGGGTTAGAAGACGGTTTTGCAATCCCACATGCAAAAACGGAGACAGTCAAGCGGCCAGGTTTTATCTACTTCAGATTGACCACACCACTTGATTGGCAAACATACGATGACAAGCCGGTGACGGATGTATTTGCGTTGATGGTGCCACCAGAAAATGCTGGGGATGAGCACTTGAAAATGTTAGCAAGTTTGTCTACTGCCTTACTTGAGGATGATTTCAAACAACAGTTACGTCAGTTGACTTCTAAAGAAGAGATAGCCAACTTTATTAATCAAAAGATTGGAGAATAACCATGAATGTAGTAGGAGTTTCAGCATGTCCAGCTGGATTAGCCCATACTCCAATGGCAGCTAAAGCCTTGGAAAAAGCGGGTAAGGAATTAGATTGGAATGTCAGAATTGAGCAACAAGGGATGATGGGTCCAGTTAATCCAATTACTCAAGCAGAAGCAGATGCAGCTGACTTTGTCTTGATTGCATCTGATCAAAAAATCACTAGTATGGAACGTTTTGAAGGTAAACCAATTATTCGAGTAGATATCAACACCTGTATTAAGGCACCTAAAGCTGTCTTGAAGAAGTGTGCTGCTGCGGTTAAGAAGGAGAACTAAAAATGAAGAGAATTTTGAAGGAATGGGAAGGAGCCATTATGAGTGGGATCTCTTACATGATCCCGACAGTTATTGGTGGTGCACTAGTTGTTGGTGTTCCGCAATTAATTGGTATGTGTTTTGGTTATGGTGACCTCTCTAAATTTGCCAAAACCGGTGGTTTTTTCCACTTGCTTTATCAAATTAACTCCGTTGGTTGGATAGGTATCGGCCTAGTTAACCTGGTTATTGGTGGCTACATTGCCTATGCGCTTGGTGACAAACCAGCTTTGGGAGCCGGCTTTATCGGTGGACAATTAGCAACCAATAACCAACTTGGCTTCATCGGTGCGATTGCAGCTGGTTTGATTGCAGGTTATGTTGCGCGTTGGTGCCGTAAAATCAAAGTTCCAGAAAAGTGGAATTCAGCTATTGAATTAATTGTTATGCCACTTTTAACCGTTGGTTCGGTTGCTTTGTTTGTCGGTGTAGTCTTAACGCCACCACTTGCTTGGCTTAATAACGGCCTAACCTCATGGGTTAAGTTCATGGTAGAACAAAAGACTAACGCCATTTTGTTAGCTGCCATTATGGGCGCCATGATTGGTTCAGACCTTGGTGGTCCTATCAACAAGGCAGCTTGGGGTGTAGGTAACTTCTTCTTTATCGAAGGAATTTACCAACCATGTCTCTATACCAACATCGCCATTTGTGCAATCCCAATGGGTTACGCACTTATGAGTTTCATTTGGCCTAAGAAGCGTTTCTCAGCAGAATTGCTAGAGATGGGTCATAACAACTTAATTATGGGTACATTTGGAATTACTGAAGGAGCTATTCCATTCATGATGAAAGCTCCTCAATTAATCATTGTAAACGTTATCGGTGGTGCACTTGGTTCAGCAGCAGGTGCATGGCTAGGTGTTAAATCACATATCCCACCTCTAGGCGGTTTACCTGGAATTTTAACAGCCGACAATATTTTAGCTTACCTCGGCGGAATTCTAGTTTGTGCTTTGTTCATTGCAATTGTCGCTCCATTAGTTGCTGACTTTACTGACAAAGATTCTACACCTGGTGAAGAATCAATGAGTGATGATGATATTGAATTAAACATCCAATAATATGAAACCGAAAAAACTATAGTTGGGAATCAAATCAATCTTTTCTAGCTATAGTTTTTTATTTTTAGGAGAAAAAATGGTAAAAAAAGTTTTTGTCGTTCCACATACTCACTGGGATAGGGAATGGTTCTTTACCTCAGACCAAGCGAAAGTATATCTACTAAAAGATTTAAAAGATGTTCTTGATCATCTTGAAGCTTCAGGACAATATGGTTCTTTTTTGCTGGACGGTCAGTCTTCACTAATTGAGGATTATTTAAACTGGCGTCCGCAAGAGCGGAAGCGGGTTGAGAAGTTAGTTAAAGAAAAGAAACTAATTCTCGGACCATGGTATACCCAAACGGATCAGTATCTAGCTTCTGGGGAAAGCATTATTAACAACTTACGTATTGGAATGAAGCAGAGTGATGAATTAGGTGGGCATATGAACGTTGCCTATGTTCCTGATTCATTTGGTCAAGAATCAAGTATGCCCCAAATATATCAACAGCTTGGTATTGATGATGCTGTTTTGTACCGTGGCTTTTCACTTGATGACACTAAGCAATCCGAATTTACTTGGCAAGGTGAGGACGGTTCAGAAATCAGTGTTTTTCGGATGGCCTGTGGTTACTTTATTGGCGGCGTAGTTGATGAAACTAAGCTAGCACAGTTAATGACTGAAGAACCATTTAAAACAGTTGTTGACCAAGCTTCAACTGATAATGTGTTGTTTCCAAATGGCTCTGATATGGCACCGCTACGTTTTGACCTACCTGAGTTTATCGAGCGACTTAATCAAGCAAATAAAGGAAAGTTCACTTTTGAAGTTGCTTCACTCGAGGATTACATTACAGCTGTTAAAGAAGCTAAACCTGAATTGCGACTGATTACTGGAGAACAGGATTGTGGCAAGGACATGCGTGTTCATAAGTCAATTTCATCTTCACGTGCCGACTTAAAAGCCCTTAACACCAAATTGCAAAATTATCTTGCGAATGTCGTAGAACCAGTTCTTGCCCTGGGAAGCTATTGTGGCTTGTCTTATCCAACCAAAACGCTTGAAGGCTTGTGGAAAAAAATGGCTAAGAATGCAGCACATGATTCAATGGGAAACTGTGTGTCTGATCGGGTAAACGCGGATATTAAAGCACGCTATCAAAAGGTTGAAGATATAGCAACTGCACTGGTTGAAGTGACTTTGCGGCAGATTTCCACAGGCGTTAAAAATGATGGTCACCCAATTACACTGACCGTTTTCAATACCTTGCCAGTTGAACGCGGGGGTGTGATAAGCAAACGGATATATTCCCCAAGTCGTAACTTCAAAATTCAAGATTATAACGGGCAAAATATCCCCTTTGAAATCACTGCTGTCAAAGATGTAACTGAGTTAATTACGTCCTCAACAATTCAACTTGATCCTGGTCAAGCAATTTATTTACCGGAAAAAGTGTATCAGCTTGATGTGAACATGCAGTTAGCAAACATTCCCGCTTTTGGTTACAAGCAGTTATCTTTGGTTTCAGAACAGGACCAGGAAATAGACTTACCAACAAGACAAAATGGAACCAAGATTGAAAATGAGTTCTATCAAATTTCAGTAAATGTTGATGGTAGTTTAGACATTTTGGATAAACTGAATAATCACTTATATCGGAAACAAGCAATCTTAGAAGAAAATGGTGATGATGGTGACTCCTACAACTATTCACCTGCCAAACAGGATTTAGTTAGTTACTCAACAGCACAACCGCATCGCTCACAATGCATCCAAAATGCACTAAGTAGCAAATTAATTATTGACTACGATTTTAGTGTACCGAGTGATTTGGCTGCTCGGGCTAAGGGCTTGACTGATGTGAAGATGCCAACGCAAATGATAGTGACACTTGATCAGGCATCAAAGCTGATCAAATTTGAGCTTAATGTCGATAACAGACTGCCAAAGAGTCACCGTTTATGCATCGATTTTGACAGTGAAGTAGTTACTAATACAAGTATTGCCGACATTCAGTTTGGTACGATAAAACGTCCGCTAACGAAGAAGCAAGCTTTAAAAGACTGGCACGAAAATCAAGGTGCGTGGCAAGAAAAACCAATTTCGATTAACACTGTTCAAAGCTTTGTTGCGATGTCCGATGATGAACGTGGGCTTGCACTTATTCCACAAGGAGTTCGTGAATACGAATGTATTGGAAAAGACAACGCCACAATTAGATTAACTGTTTTCCGGACATATGGAATGCTAGGAAAACGCGACTTGCTCTATCGACCTGGAAGAGCATCGGGGGATGAAACTGTGCCAACGCCTGAGGCTGAACTAAATCAGCACTTATCCTTCGAGTTAGCCATGACAACCATGCAAACTGGCTATGATCAGGCTGCTTTGGCTAGCGAGGTTAAAGCGTTTGAGACACCACTACAGGTCTATCAATATGCGGAATTTTTGAATGGTCGATTAACTTTTCCATTCAATCCGGCTAAGCGAACAGCTGATCCTGAACTCAGCCTCTTTAAGACCGATGACAAGTTAGTTATCAGCACGGTTGAACAAACAGAAGAGGGCACAGGCTATCAAATGAGATTGTATAATCCGCTGTTTCATCCTGTAGGTGACAAAATTACGTTTAATAAGCAACCACAAGTGGTACAGCTAGTCGACTTATTAGGAAACAAAATTGCGGATTTGCAGGTAGACAACCGGACAGTTGTTCTGCCAGAAATTGATCACGCTAAGTTCATGACAGTTTATTTTGAATTATAGGAGAAATTATGGTTAAAGCATATTTTGTAAATCACACACACTGGGATCGAGAATGGTATTTCACTACTCAGGATGCTCAGGTTTTAAGTGACCAATTGTTTACACAAGTTTTGGACGAACTTGAGGATCATCCAGAAGCAAACTTCACTTTGGATGGCCAGATGTCAATTGTGGATGAGTATGTCGAAATTCATCCTGAAGCTAAGGAACGAATTCACCGCCTAGTTAACCGAAAGCAGCTATTCATTGGACCATGGTATACCCAAACAGATGCAATGATACCGAGTGCTGAGTCGTTATTGCGTAACTTGATTATCGGTATTATCGACGCAAGAGAAAATTATGGTGAACCAATGATGTTAGGTTATTTGCCTGACACTTTTGGCTTTAATGCCAACTTGCCAATGATTTTAAACCAAGTGGGAATCCATGACTTTTTATCTTGGCGTGGGACGAATTTTAAACGACAAACTAATTCTGTATACTTTAAATGGAAAGCAATAGGTGGCAAAGCTGTCTTTGCGGCTAATTTCCCACTGGGGTATTACACCGGTCAAATCGATTTGGAATCAAAGCGCAACTTACAAGATTTTGTCAAAAATCGCTTAGATAAGGGAATTGAATTTGAAGCATTAAATGGCAATAATGATGAGGTTTTGGTTCCTTCTGGAATCGATCAAATGAACATCATTCATGATGTTTCAAAAACAATTGAAAAAGTTAACGAGCTTTCGCAAAATGATGTCGAAATAAGTACATATCCACAGTTTATGAACAAGTTACGTTCTAAGAAACTACCAGAATATCAAGGGGAATTAAGATATCCAACTTATTCTCGAGTTCACAGGACAATTACATCGGTTAGATCGCGTAATAAGCGTAGTAATTTTGAACTTGAACAAGCTATTACCAGACGTTTGGAACCACTTATGGTAATTGCCAAGTATGCAGATATTCCAATTTCAAATGGAATTGTGGTTAAACTGTGGAAATTATTATTTGAATTGCAACCACATGACACTTTGGGTGGAAGTGTTACTGATAATGTTGCAGTTGACATGGAGCACCGGATTAAGCAAGCAAACGAGATTGCTGATGGTGTGGAAAACTATATTAAGAAGAGAATCGCACAACGGTTAAATCTGTCTGATCACGATGTCATTGTCTTTAATACTGATCCATACGAGTTTAATGGACGCAAAACAGTTGAAGTAGTTAGTCAAAGTAGTCAAGTTAAATTCCCAGCAGAGAATAAGGCTGTGATTGTGGGCAAGGAAGAAGTTAAATCGCGTCCACATATTATGCAGTTAACGCCAAACGGCTATGAATTTAAGGATGAACCAGGCTACTTTAAACTCAAGGTCAGTCTAGAAGTAAAAATGGCTGGTTTAGGTTATCAAGTGCTGCATTTCGAGGATAGTGATCAAGCAGTAGACGAGTTCCAAAGCATAAGTGGAAAATCAATTGGTAATCACCGGGTTCAACTGGCCTTTGAAGATGGTGCCTTTTATTTAAGCACTAAATACAAGACATTCAATGATGTTATTAGTATTTATGATCAAGCTAATGATGGTGATACCTATGATTTCTCGCCACTTCGATGGGATGAAGAGAAGCAACTTGATTGGAATGGAACAATCAAAAAAGAAGTTGCTGATGGAATTGAAAGATTGATTCTAACTGGCACATGGCAATTACCGTTTGATTTGGAAGACCGGGTTGACAACGAAGCGCCTAAAACAGTTGATGTGAGCTATCAATTAATTTTAACGATAGCAGCCACTTCGGATGTGATTTCAGCCAAATTAACGATTGATAATCAGGCTTTGTCACATCGCTTACGCTTGCGTCTAAAAACTGGTATTACGACTAAGGCGGCACACGCGCAGATTCAAGGTGGTTTTCGTCAAACAGAAAATGAAGCGATTGATGATAACTGGAACGATGAATTTGTTGAAAAACCAGTTAACATTTATATTTTTGATCGTGCAGTCGGCTTACATGATAAGAAAGACGGTCTCTATTTCTTTGGAACTGGTCAAAAGGAATATGAAAAAGTTGACGGTTCCCTTTATATCACGCTTATGGCAACTACGGGACAACTGGGTAAATCAGACTTATTGTGGCGTCCTGGACGTGCATCTGGAGACACAACTTCTGTTGGCCATATCATGATGCCAACGCCGTTAGCTCAAGAAACTGGAGCTAATGAGTTCTCGTTTGGTTTGTATGCCCCAAGTAATGCTGAGCTTGCAGAAAATAAACTGACAAAAGTAATCAGCGATTGGTATGCCCCATCAGTTAGTTACCAGATGCAAAAATATAATCTCTTTGTTAATCGTCTTGATAACAAGTTATGGGATATTGAATTTTCACCAAAATTAACCAAGATTGAACAAACTGAATCTTGGCTAAATATCAAGCAAAATGTTGAAGTTTCAGCACTGTATCCTGCATACACAATTAAAAACAACTTGGTTCTCCGTCTTTCAAATCCGACCGCAGAAGTAGTTGATGTTTCTTATCTAAAAGACGCTGGCTTTACTGTAGTGAACGGTTTGGAAGAGATAATTGACCAGGATTACCAAATTGCCCCTTATGACATGTTGACCTTGATTAAGCAAATATAGCAGTTTGTAACTTATATAACTAAATGAGAAGAAGTGAATGTATGAAACTATCTTATAAACGATTGGGAATGATCCTCGAATTTTTATTAAATAATTCCGCCAACCGCTACGTTTCTGCCTCCTTTTTAGCTCAAAAGTGCAATGTAAGTACGAGAACAATTAGATCCGATATTCAAGCATTAAACCGTGAATTAAGCAGCTTGCAAGTTGAAATAAAAAATAAGCGAGGCGAGGGCTTTTACCTAAGTGATTTTGATAAAAAAACTGAGCAAAAGCTAACGGAATTGGCACGAAGTGATTTGCCGGCTTCAAGTTCAGGTGAGCGAATTGCTGAAGTTGAGCAGTACTTATTGGTTAATAGTCGTGTTAAATTAGATGATCTGACAGAGAAGCTGTTTATCAGTGATAATACCTTCTTCACATACTTGGTAACAATTAAGAAAGAGTTCAGTGATTTTGGACTACGAGTTGTGAAAGATGGAGATGAGTATTATGTTGACGGCTCTGAATCTGCCAAACGCAATTTTATTATTAGTAAACTTATTAATAAGAAGTCGAATAGCTATATCGTTGACTTTACAGAACGCGAGAAGAGTATTTTTGCTAACTTAGATTTGAACTTGTTAAAAGAAACGGTGCATGGTTTTTTACGTCATTATAGTTACCACTTATCGGATATTAATACTAAAAACATTATCTTGCATCTTGCCTTAGCAATCTCGAGAATTAAGATGGGTTACCGGATAGAGACTGGTAATTCGGTGGAAATTAAGCTTCCGGCTCAGAGCGCTATTCAAAAACTGTTTCAAAAATTGGAAGCAGAATTCCAAGTGGAGTTCAATCAAGTAGAAGCCAATGACCTAATTTATCATTTTGCTTTGAATTATCCTGAATGTGTAAGTGAAAATGATCACGTTAGTATAAAGGACAATATTAATAGTGCCATTACGATTTTTTTGGAAAATATCAAAAAAGAGTTTGCAATCGATTTATTAGATGATCGTGAACTGCGGGTTAATTTGACGCAACACTTGACCAATCTAGTGAAAATTAAGACGGTTAATGGTAATCGGAAGAATCCGTTGTTAAACGTCATATTGTCCACTTTTCCCTATGCGTATGAAATTACGGCTTATTCAGCACCAATTTTGGAGCACATGCTCAATTTAAAATTGAATGACGATGAACTCTCCTTCATTACGCTGCATATAGGTGCATCGATTGAGCGGCAGGGAAATCTTTCGTCTCAGAAAAACGCTGCACTAATTTGCGGGAATGGAATTTCAACAGCTGCACTTGTACGTGCAAAATTGCAAACTCAATTTGCGTCCTTTTTAAATATTACGGGAACTTATACCTATGATGAGTATCTAGCAGGTAAAGCAAGTGGTAATGACTTTCTTATTTCGATGGTGCCTTTGACTGATGACACGGTACCAGTGATTCAAATTGATTTAACTAATTTTCACAATGATATCTTGCAACTGTCTGAATATTTGAAATCACTTAATAATCCATACCGCGCGATTAATAAGCTGTTTGATGAGGAAAATATCTACTTAGTGCAAGAACCGTTATCCAAAGCGCAATTACTCGATATGCTAATTAAAAACTTAGAGCGTAAAAAAATTGTTAACAAAGATTTCAAACAACGTGTAGACGAACGAGAAAAGATGTATTCAACCGCAATTGGTGGAAAAATAGCTATCCCGCATTCCTTAGGCTATGCTACGAAAAAATCAAAGGTATCTTTTGCTCGCTTAGATAAGCCAATCAAATGGGATGAAAAAAATGAAGTTAAATATGTATTTCTCTTGGCAATTGCCCGTCAAGATTATCTAAGTGTCCAGAAATTATTTGATTTCATTGTTGATTTACAAACTAATCTAACTTTTCGCAAAATTATTGATAAGAGCTCAAGTCCCAAAGAAATTAAGCACGCAATTAGTTCATTAATTAAATCAAGCTACTGATAGTACAAAAAATAATTAATCAGCGAAACGAACTTTTTTAGCAGTTCGTTTTTTGCTAGTTTTAAGTAAAATTGTTCTATACTGAACTTGAAAATAAGCTTGAAGTTAAAGGGTTTTGTCATAGCATTTAGCCTCAACTAAGACTATATTTTTAAAAACTATAGCCAAACTAAATGCTCTTGAGTGAAGAATTACACAATGATAGAATTGTGCGACAAGGAGATGAAGCAATGAAATTAGAAAAAGCAATGACAATTTTAGGATGGGTTGCCTCTGTGACGGCAATTATTATGTATGTGTCCTACATTCCACAAATTATTAGTAATCTGAATGGAGTTAAAGGCAATCCAATCCAGCCACTCGCTACAGCAATTAATACGCTACTATGGGTTATTTACGGGCTCTTTAAAGAAGAGCGTGATATTCCAATAGCTGCCTGCAATGCCATCGGCTTTGTTTTCGGCTTAATTGCGTTTTTCACTGCTCTATAAGAGTTAAATATTGAAAGGTCATTCCTACTTTAGGGATGACCTTTTTATTTGCTGTTGTAGTTACTGATTTATTATACAAATGCCAAGATGAAAGACCGTAAAATTAAACTTTAGTATTTCAGATATTATTCGCATTTCTGGCTCGAATAACTTTGATTCAAATGGTCCAGCAGCAATGGTTCAGAAACTTGCACGTAATGCATACTTCAAAAATAAAGAAGGCATTATGTGCTAACAGCTAAGAGGGGGTTTCAAACCTGACGACCTACGGCATTCGGATGATTGGTAATAGTGAATTTCATGAACTCAAGAATGACAAGCAAATAATGTACTTGCAGCAGGAGTAGCAGCTAATGCTGTTTTAGGTCTTGATACATACATTTATAACGGTGATGGTCAACGGATTAATAATTTTATCATAAAAGCTGATTCTGAAATTACAACTGGTGAGACTGTTCAAACCCATGGTGCACTTGTTGCTATTAGTGGCAAAGCATATACTCAATTGGTAGCAAGCAATTTATCAAGCAAACTGCATTTGAATAAAATTAAACTAGCTATTTAGAGCGCAATAACTATTTAGTCAAAGCAAAGAAGCTACTAACTAATTTAAGACAGGAGCTTCTTTTTTGCTTAATTAACGTTATTTTATATTTTGTATTAGACAAAAACCATATTTATTAGCGATTAGTAATAAAAAGTATATTTATAAACATAAGCTATACGTAATTATAAAAAGTAAAATATCATCAAAGGTTATATTAATAACTTTGTTTATTATCTTTTAGCAAATGTTAATAAATACACAGATAGTAAATTGCTTAGAATTAGATGATATTTATTTTTATCTTTAATTTGCCGGTAATAATATAAAATGGTGATAAGTAGCCGATAATGTCTTAGGTATTTAGAAAATAAAGGAAGTACATCATGAGGCTTATGTAATTTGGTTCATTAGATTTAGCGTTCTGTTTACCTTTTATAACTGAATATAAAAATAATATAAAAACACCTTTATATTTATAAATAAAAATGATACGATTTATTTTGTATACATAAAGTTATACATAGAGTATAGAAGTAAACTATAAGATGTAATGCTGATGAGAGGACGTAAATGAAAAAATATAATAAATCCAATCCTACTGAGGAAGTCAAAAATACCAATTATAGAATGCATAAAGGCAAGAAGGGCTGGCTAGTCAGCTATTCACTTTTAGCGTTTATATTGGGCGGAGTTTATACTAGTAGTACTATAACTACACCTGTTAAAGCCGCTGAAGTTGAGACTCAAAGTGGCGTAAAAAATGCCGATCAAGAAGTACTGAACGAAGTTGAAGAACGGTCGCTGTCTAATGCTAAGCTAAATGCGGCAGCCACTTTAGATAATGAGGCTGATAGTGTTAAAACAGCTATTAGTAGTGATCAAAGACTGTCAGAAGACGAAAAAGCTACTCAAATTGCGACTATTGATAGTTTGGTTAATGATGCCAAAATTAAAGCTAACGAAGCTACTGATCTGGTGAGTGTTAAAGAAATTATAGATCAGACAATTACCAATATTAATGCTAGCTACCAAAGTGGAAATACTTCAGCAAGTGATTCTGATAATGCAAAAGTTGAAAAAGCGCCTAAAGTAGACAAGACTCAAAAGCCAGTCACAAAAAAGGTAAACTTATCAACTTACAAGGGTCTAAGCTCATTCTTTAAGACAGTTGATGGTGCTAATGATAATTTAGCTAGTTCGTCAATTAAAAAAGATGTTAATAGAAAAGCTAGCTCTATGGTAGCCTCAAATGTCGCAGCAAATGCTGAATCAGCTAAGTTAACCAGTGTAGATGCTAGAGACAGTGAACCAGCAAATTCTGCTAATGAAGCAACTGTTGCTAGTGATAAAGATGAAAAGCGTCCAGCTTTCAATGATCTTTTAGGACAAGCAAGTGGTAAAACAGAAACCTCTGTTGACGTTCCTGTGCCGGAGCAAGTAACCAATCCGGATAAGTCAATCTCAAGAGATGTTGCAACTTTAGAAGAATTGGCAGCAGCTTGGAATAATGCAGCTGTTACTTATGTTAATGTTACTGCTGACATCGCTTATGACTACTATGCTGTTTTTGGTATTCGTGCTGCAGGTGCAAGTTTGGTAATTAATGGTAATGGCCATACCATCGATATGGGGAATCAAAATTTTGAATATCAAGAGATTTCGTATAGAAGATCGCCAGTTACATACCTCACTTTAATCAATACTCACTATAAACAGGGATTCAGTGGGTCGGTGAAAAGTAATAAAAAGGCCCTAATATACACATCTGATGGTTCTAATTTAGCTGTTAACTTCGATAATATCAGATTAAGTGTTACTGAATCTTTGGGTTATGAATATCATGCTATTAGAGCTGTCAGGGCAAATAATTCAAGAGTAACCTTCTCTGGTAAGAACGTTTTTGTTATTGCTAATGAAGTAGTTCGTGGAGCCGGAAGTATATATATTGCAAATGATAGTTCAGTTATAATGGAACGAACTGAAGGTGCAGTTGCGGGCGACGACGATGACGACGTTGACCCAGACGCTCCAGCAGGAGTAGATTCTGAAAGTGGTGAATTTGCTTTTACTGCTCGTGCAGCTAAGGGTTCAATTGGTGAAGGTAATCAGTTTGTAATGGGTGACCGTTCATCTAACGCAGCGGGAACACTAAAAGGTGTATCTGCAGACTTCCCAGCACTATATAGATACGTATATAGTGTAAAAGTTGGTGATGATGTTTCTTGGATGCAAGAAGGTTTCCAATACTTCATTGATGGTACTAGAGCAGGTACAGGAGCAAATTATGCTACTTATGTGTTTGGTCAAAACTTCAAATTAGACTGTCCTGCAACCACTAGAGGTGGGGCAATTCAACTAAGAAGAAACCAATCAATGCTCTTTAATGCCGGAACAACGATGAGAATCAACCAGAGGGCAGCAAACCGAGCAATTATTAACTTGGCTAATAATTCGAGTGTAACCTTCATTTCACCAAAAGAACTAGATTTATCTGTTTCAGGGCAAAATGATGTACCTGCAGCTTCAAGACGAGGGGTTGTAGCCGGAAGTGGTAGTCTAAGAATTAACAACTCAAGTATTAGAACTTGGGATGGAACCAATTCCTCAACCAATATGCCTGAAGGTCAATACACTGGTAAGTTCACCAACATGACCATCACAAATGGTAAGGCAACTGTATCATCAACATCTGGCTCAATTAATCCAAATATCATGAGTGCAAATACGCGTGAATTACAAACAGATGCAATTGCTCCGGGTAAGGTTAAGGTACAATTCATTGACCAAACAGGTAAGCAAGTAGGAAAGGATTATGAGTTACCATTTGGCGGGAAAGGTACTCTGTATGAAGATGCTTATATTGGCCAAGCAATTCCGTTAGTTAGCCAGGATATTGTTGATCATATTCCAGCAGGCTACATGTGGGCTTTAGGTAATCAGATTTACGCTGGGGCTAAGGCAGACAAACAAAGTGGTGGTTCAGGTAAAGGTGACCAAGGTGATGCCGATGGTCAAGCAAACATAGCTTACGTTCCAATGGACACGGGCTCATACACATATAAGGTCTATGTTTACGGTGCCAAACAAAACGTAACCTACAAGTATGTTGATGTTAACCATCCGGACAAGGTTTTAACACCAAAGAATATTGCAGGAACAGAAGCAGACAACGGCTTAGTTACAGCGAACTACGGTAACACCATTGATTGGACAAATAAGTACTATACAGAAACTAATGTGCCAGCAGGTTACCATTACAAGACTGATGCAGCTAACCAGCCAGCAACAATGGTGGTTTCAGACAATAACCCAACAGTAATATTGTATGTTGAGGGTGATGAACAAGAAATCACACCAACATACTTAGATATGACAGGTAATGCTTTAAGCCCAGCCAATCCGATCGTAATTAAAGGCAGAACTGGGGATACTATCACAATCCCAGATGGTCCTGAAATTCCCGGCTTAATAGCTACTGAAGCTATTTTGAATGGTACACCAGTATCTGTTGGCTCAACTTTTGAAATGCCAAATCAAAAAGATTTAGGGGCAGATCAAAAGTACACTTTAGTTTACAAATATGAAGATTTAACTGCTTTAAGGAATAATGCAATTACCGAAATCAATAACAAGTTAACAGAAGTTAAACAAGAGATTGATAATGATAGTTTTCTAACTGACGATAAAAAACAGGCCCAAAAAGCAGACGCAGAGAATCGCGCAAAAACAGCTATTGATGCAATTAATAGTGCGACTACAGCTAGTGGCATAAATAAGATTGTTGAAGAAGCTTTGCCTGATATTGAGAAAGCACATGTTCCTGGGACCCTTGAAGAGTTTAAACAACATTATAAAGATCTTCTTGATCAAGAAGTTTCAAGAGTCAAAGGTATCATTAATACCGATAAGACATTAAATAGCACAGAAAAAGCTGCACAAAGTACGGCAGCAGAGACGGCTGGAACAACTGCTAAGGAAGTAATTGATCAGGACACAATTACAACTGCTGAACAAGTACTTGTTGCATATAACGAAGGTATAGACAATATTAGAGCAGCTCATCAGTCAGTTGACTTGGCAAACGCAAAAACAATTGCTAAAGGAAAAATAGATGAGAAGGTTCGTGAAACTAAGACTGAGATTGATAATGACAGCAATTTAAGTGATGCTAGAAAGAAAGAGCAAAAAGCAAATGCTGAAGCAGCTGGAGCAAAAGCTAAGAATAATATTGATTTAGCTACTACTGGTGATGAACTAGAAAAAGCACTAAATGATGGACTAAGAGAAGTTGAGAATGCTCACGTAAAACTCAGTCTAGATGAAATAAAGAGCGATGCTTGTGCTGATATTGATAGAGTAGTTGCGGAAACTAAAGCCAAGATTAATGCTGATAAGGCATTAACAACTGAGGAAAGAAACACTCAAATTGCAAATGCTGAGGCAGCAGGCATCTCTGCTAAGGATAAGATTAATGCAGCTACAACAGGTGAAGAAGTAGCCAAAGCATTGGATGCTGGTATAAATGCTGTAAAAGATGCATATAAACAAGGCAATCTTGCTGATGCAAAATTAAGAGCTAATGGTGCAATAGATGCTGAAGTAGCTCTAGTTAAAGAAAAAATTGATGCTGATAAGCACTTACCAGCTGATAAAAAGAATGCTCAGAAAGCTGCAGCTGAAAGTAAAGGGGTAGCAGCTAAGAACAAGATTAATGCAGCTACAACAGGTGATGAAGTAGCGCAAGCTTTAGCAGATGGTATAGCAGATGTTGATAGTGCATATGTAGCTGGAACGCTTGCCGATGCTCAGCAAATGGCTAAAGAAGAAATTGACCGTGAAGTAGCTAAATATAAAGGTCTAATAGCGGCTGATAATAATCTAAGCGCTAGTGAAAAGAATAAACAAACGGCAAATGTTGAAGCTGCAGGTGCCACAGCTAAGAGCAATATTGATAGTGCAACAAGTTTTGAAGAAGTAGAAAAGGCTCTTTCAGATGGTAAAGCTGCAATTGCAGCAGCTTATGTACCAGGCGATCTTGATGGTGCTAAAGCTAAAGCCAAAGCTGAAATTGATGCTGAAGTGAAACTTGTTGAAAGTTGGATTGATGCTGACAAGATTCTAAGTGCAGCACAAAAAGCTAAACAAAAGCAAGATGCACAAGTAGCGGGTGAAAAAGCTAAAAATGATATCGACGCTGCAACAAGTGGTGAAGGTGTAGCTCTTGCACTTAGATATGGTAAAGCAGCAGTCGATGCAACATATGTTGCTGGAACACTTAAAGATGCCAAAGACAACGGTAAGCAGGCTATTGCTGAAGAAGCAAGCAAGGTCAAAGAAAAAATTGATACCGACAACCTGCTAACTACTGCAGAAAAGGTCAAACAGAAGCAAGATGTTGACAAGGCAGCAGCAGAAGCAAACGCTGCAATTGATGCTGCAACAAGTTTTGAAGAAGTCGCTAAGGCAGTAGAAGATGGTAAAGCTAAGATCAACGCAGCCTACAAGCCAGGTAAGGACTTAAGTGACCAAAAGGCTAATGCTAAGCAAGAAATTGCAGATGAAGCTAAGGCAGTTAAGGGCAAGATCGATGCCGACAAGAACTTGACTACAGCTGAGAAGAACAAGCAGAAGCAAGACGTTGACAAGGCAGTAGCAGAAGCAAACGCTGCAATTGATGCTGCAACAACACCAGATGAAATTGTTAAGGCAGTAGAAGATGGTAAAGCTAAGATCAACGCAGCCTACAAGCCAGGCAAGGACTTAAGTGACCAAAAGGCTAATGCTAAGCAAGAAATCGCAGATGAAGCTAAGGCAGTTAAGGGCAAGATCGATGCCGACAAGAACTTGACTACTGATGAGAAGAACAAGCAGAAGCAAGACGTTGACAAGGCAGTAGCAGAAGCAAATGCT
>CAMLHK010000003.1 GCA_946479925.1 uncultured Lactobacillus sp.
CAGTTGAAGATGTCTTCACTATTACTGGTCGTGGTACTGTTGCTTCTGGTCGTATCGATCGTGGTACAGTTAAGATTGGTGATGAAGTTGAGATTGTCGGTTTGGTAGATAAAGTTCTTAAATCAGTTGTAACTGGTTTGGAAATGTTCCACAAGACTTTGGACTTAGGTGAAGCTGGAGACAACGTTGGTGTATTGCTTCGTGGTATTGACCGTGACCAAGTTGTTCGTGGACAAGTTTTGGCTGCACCTGGCTCAATTCAAACTCACCACGAGTTTAAAGGCCAAGTTTACGTTTTGAAGAAAGAGGAAGGCGGACGTCATACCCCATTCTTCTCAGATTACCGTCCACAATTCTATTTCCACACTACAGATATTACTGGAGAAATTGAATTACCAGAAGGTACTGAAATGGTTATGCCTGGCGATAACACAGAATTTACTGTTAAATTAATTAAACCAGCAGCCATTGAAAAGGGTACTAAATTCACTATCCGTGAAGGTGGTCGTACTGTTGGTGCTGGTCAAGTTACTGAAATTCTTGACTAGTTCGTTAAAAACAGTTTAAAAAGATGTACTTCTTCATAGAAGTACATCTTTTTTTGCCTAAGTTTGTTTTTTGCGAGCGTTTAATGTAAGATAATTTAGTATGTAACGATGCAATTTAACTTGACATTGGAGGTATTTAATTAATGTCTGTAAAATGGAATAAAACCGATAAAACTACCGGTGAACTTACTTTTGATATTCCCCAAGCTGATGTAAAGCGTGGGCTAGATCAAGCCTTTAAAAGGGTAAAGGGTAGCCTGCGTGTTCCCGGCTTTAGAAAGGGACATGTTTCTCGTGTGATCTTTGATCAATATTACGGTGAGGAATCTTTATATGAAAATGCATTAAACATTGTGCTGCCAAATGCTTATTCTGCAGCGGTTAAAGAAGCTGGTATTGCTGCTGTAGGTCAACCCCAAATTTTGCCGGTTTCAATGGAAAAAGGTCAAGATTGGCAAATGAAAGCCACTGTTACTATTGAGCCAGAAGTAAAATTGGGTGAATACAAGGGAGTTGAAGTTCCAAAACAAAACACTCGTGTATATGCTAAAGATGTTGATGCCAAATTAAAAGAAGAGCGTGAAAAGAACGCTGAATTAGTATTGAAGAAGAGCGCAGCTGCTAACGGAGATACTGTTACTATTGATTATAAGGGAACAGTTGATGGTAAGGCATTTGAAGGCGGCTCAGCTGATGATTATTCACTTAGTTTAGGTTCAAATACTTTTATACCAGGCTTTGAAGATCAATTGGTTGGTCATAAGGCCGGTGACGAAGTTGATGTTGTCGTCACATTTCCTGAAGACTATGGTGCAAAAGACTTAGCTGGTAAAGAAGCTCATTTTGCTACTAAGATTCATGAAGTTAAAACTAAGCAATTGCCTAAGCTAGATGACGAATTTGCTAAAGATGTAGACGATTCAGTTGATACTCTTGATGATTTAAAAGAAAAAATCAAGAAGGACTTAAAGTCTCAAAAAGAAGAGGCTGCAAGAGACGAAATCGAACAAGCTGCTATTGAAGGTGCAGTTGCTAATGCTACTATCGATAAGATTCCGGATGCTATGATTCAAGAAGATATCGACACGCAAATGAATCAATATTTAGGCAATATGCAGCGCCAAGGCATCAGCCCTGAAACATATTACAAGATAACTAATACGACAGAAGCACAATTGCGTTCACAATTCAGTAAAGATGCTGAAGAAAGGGTTAAAACTAACCTTGTCCTTGAAGCTATTGTCAAAAAAGAAGATATTAAAGCTTCACAAGAAGAAATTGACAAGGAAATTAAGGACCTGGCAGCCGAATACAACATGGATGAAAAAACTGTGCGCAATACTTTGACTGATGATATGCTTTCACATGATATCAATGTTCGTAAGGCTATTAAAATTGTTGCTGACAGCGCAAAGCAAGTTGCTAAATCCAAAACAAAAAAAGATGAAAAAAAGTCTGACGAAAAATAGGATTTTAATATCTAGGTAAAAAGGTGGTGTCAAACTGCCTTTTTATTTTTCTCCAAGCAAATAATTCATATACATAGCGCAATTTATGCTAATCTAGGACTTGTAGATATTAGGAGGAAAAGAATGGCATCACAATTTACTGATCAAGAGGAAATAAGATGTTCCTTTTGTGACAAAACACAAGATCAAGTTAAAAAGATGATTGCGGGTAACGGGGTTTATATTTGTAACGAATGTGTTGATCTGTCTAAAAGAATAATTGATGATGAACTAAAATCTGATTCTTTGAAAAAAGCACAAGATTTACCTAAACCAATGGAAATCAAAAAGCAGCTTGACCAATATGTTATTGGCCAAGAACGTGCCAAAAAGATTCTTTCAGTAGCCGTTTATAATCATTATAAACGGATTACTCAAATGGATGTTGACTCTTCAACAGAATTGCAAAAATCGAATATTGCTTTAATAGGACCAACTGGTTCTGGCAAAACTTATTTGGCACAAACTTTGGCACGAATTTTGGATGTGCCTTTTGCGATTGCTGATGCAACGACTTTAACAGAAGCCGGTTATGTCGGTGAAGATGTCGAAAATATTTTGCTTAAGCTTTTGCAAAATGCCGATTACGATATTGAACGTGCAGAACGTGGCATCGTTTATATCGATGAAATTGATAAGATTTCCAAAAAATCTGAGAATGTTTCAATTACAAGAGATGTTTCAGGTGAAGGCGTTCAACAGTCTTTACTGAAGATTTTGGAAGGAACTGTTGCTTCTGTTCCCCCTCAGGGCGGGCGTAAACATCCCCAACAAGAGTTAATTCAAATAAATACTACTAATATTTTATTTATTGTTGGTGGAGCTTTTGACGGTATTGAGCAAATCGTTAAAAGTCGTCTAGGCAAAAAAATAATCGGTTTCAGTGCCGAAAAAGAACTTAATAAGGTTCAAGATGATTCCTGGATGAAACATTTGACAACCGGGGATCTCGTCAAATTTGGTCTGATTCCAGAGTTTATTGGACGTATTCCGATTATCGCAACACTTGATAAACTTGACAGAAACGATCTTGTAAGAATTTTAACCGAACCAAAGAATGCTTTGGTAAAACAATATAAAAAATTGCTATCACTTGATCAAGTTAACTTGGAGTTTACACCAAGTGCTTTGAACGCTATTGCAGATTTGGCAATTGAACGCAATATGGGGGCTCGTGGTTTAAGAACCATTATAGAAAATGCAATGATGGGTATTATGTATCAAACACCGAGTGAGCCTGATATTGAGAGTGTCAGAGTTACAAAAGAAGTGATAGAAGATAGTGCCGAACCGGTAGTAACTCGTCGCTCAAATGATGAACAAGACGACGGAGAAGAAATTAAGGCAGCCAATGATCATTAAAAATAGCTCGTATGCGATTAGTGCCGTGCGTGAAGACCAGTATCCAACAGATAATTTGCCTGAAATCGCGCTTTCCGGTCGTTCAAATGTAGGTAAATCCAGCTTAATAAATACACTGCTGAGTCGCAAAAACTTAGCAAGAACATCAGCACAGCCTGGGAAAACTCAAACACTAAATTTTTATTTGGTAAACCAAGAGTTTTACTTAGTTGATGTACCCGGTTATGGTTATGCTAAAGTTTCGCAAAAAAAGCGACAGCAGTTTGGAACTATGATTCAGGATTACCTTGAAACGCGAGCAAACTTGCAAGGGCTAATTATCTTAATGGACTCACGGCATGAACCTACCAAAAATGATGTGGCCATGTATAATTATGCACTTTATCTGAATTTACCTATTTTGATAATCTGTACCAAAATTGATAAGGTCAAGAAAAATCAGCAAAATCAAGTTATTAATACTTTAAAACAAAAGATAAACTTAAATTATGACAATGTAAGTGTAATTACTTTTAGTTCTGTTCAAAAGTTGCATGTAAAAGAAGTATGGCAATGGATAGAAGAAAATCTGTAAATTTGTAAGAAAAAATGGTTCTCGTTGTAGAACCATTTTTATTTATTATCTTTGACTTTCTGATTGTTTTTAGATATTTTTTTCTTTTTATCTTCAGGAACAGTAGCAAATTTATCAAATAATTTTTCTAATTCATCTTGTTTTTTAAAAGTTAAACCCATAATAATTTTCCTTTCTATTTTTATTATATTAAAAATAGCATTAACAAGCTAGAAAAACAGGTTTTAATTAACTTAAAATAATTTATAATAAAATATTTTCATCCTTTACTTAATCTGATTCGTTAAGCAAAAGCAAATTTCAAATTACGAATTGTATGTTAAAATATGATAGCGAATTTGGGGGAGTGATTTTTTGGCAACTCAGTTAATTGAAAACAAATTAAAACTTTTGCCGGCTAAACCAGGCTGTTACTTAATGAAAGATGTTAACGGTAAGGTAATATATGTCGGTAAGTCGAAAAATCTTAGAAGCCGTGTACGGTCATATTTTAAGAGTACCCAAGTTGGCAGAAGGGCAGAACTGGTCGAAAATATTCGCGATTATGATATTATCACCGTTTCAACCGATAAAGAAGCCTTTCTACTTGAAGTAACTTTAATTAAAAAATACCAACCGTATTATAATGTGCAGTTAAAGCAAGGTACTGGCTATCCCTATATTGAGATTACTAACGAGCGGGATCCCCAGACCAAATTAACTAGTATTATTAGAAAAGACGGAGGCTATTATTTCGGACCGTATCCAAATGTCTACGCTGCACAGGCAACTCTTAAGTTTATTCAAAAAGTTTTCCCTTTAAGGCGCTGTCATGGCAAACAGGGAAGACCTTGCCTGTACTATCATATGGGACAATGTTTAGGTGCTTGTTTTAAAACAGTACCAAAGTCTGTTTATGAGGCACAAATAAAAAAGATCAAAAGCTTTTTAAACGGTGATATTGGCTGGGTTAAAAAAGACCTTAACCAAAAAATGGCTGTTGCATCCAAAAATCTTGAATTTGAGCGTGCTGCCGAAATTCGTGATCAACTTAATTACATTGAAGAAACAGTTGAGAAGCAGAAAATTATTTCTCACGATAATACTCAACGTGATATTTTCAATTTCTACGTTGATAAATCATGGATAGCTATTCAAATTTTCTTTTTAAGGCAGGCAAAGTTGCTTAGAAGTGAAACCAGAATGTATCCTTTGACCGATACTAATGACCCCGAAGATACATTTTCCTCATTTATTGTTCAATTTTACGGGCAAAGAAACAGAATCGTACCTAAAGAAGTTTTAGTACCTGCTAAAATTGATAATGAAGCCCTAAGTGAAGTTTTGCATGTACCCGTCAGAACGCCTAAGAGAGGGCAAAAACGGTCGTTGTTAAATATGGCTAAGGATAACGCCAAACTTAAATTAGATGAAAAGTTTCGTCTCTTAGAGCTGGGCAATAGGAAAACTAAAGGCGCACAAAAAGAAATTTTCGATTCTTTAGGACTGCCATATGGTCACGTGATTGAAAGCTTTGACCATTCGCATATTCAGGGAGCCGACCCCGTTTCTGCTCTAGTTGTCTTTAAAGACGGTGAACCTGATAAAAATTCCTATCGCAAATATAAACTAAAAGGTGAAGTAGAACACCAAAATGGTGGCGATGAAGTGCGCAACACACGTGAAGTGGTGCGCAGAAGATACAGCAGACTACTTAAAGAACATAAACCCATGCCAGATTTGATTTTGATGGATGGTGGCCAAATCCAAGTAGATGCTTGTGAGGATATTTTACGCAATGAATTAAATCTTAATATTCCTGTTGCCGGTATGGTAAAGGATAACAAGCACAGGACTAATCATTTACTTTATGGCGATCCTATTAATGGTATACCCTTGAAACTAATTCCTTTAGATCCTAAATCTCAAGGCTTTTATTTAATGACTAGAATTCAAGATGAAGTACATAGATTTGCAATCACTTTTCACCGAAGAACACATGCTAAAAATGCATTGTCCAGTAAACTAGATGCGATCAAAGGAATAGGTCCGAAAAGTAGAAATAAGCTTTTAAGACAATTTGGCTCTCTAAAGAAAATTAAGGAAGCTTCTATTGACGAGTTACGTTCTGCTGGTTTAACTTTGCCTCAGGCGCAAACAGTTAAGTTAACCTTATAACAAGTGATATTAAACTTAATAGTGTGGTATAGTAATGTAGTTAAGAAAGACGGAAGGAGATTCTGTATGCCTACATTTGTCGATCAAACTAAGATTGAAGTCCAAGCTGGTAAAGGCGGAGACGGCATGGTCGCTTTCCGCCATGAAAAATATGTCCCGAATGGTGGCCCTGCCGGCGGCGATGGTGGCCGCGGCGGAAGCATTATTTTTGTTGCCGATAGTGGCCTTAGAACATTAATGGATTTTCGCTATCGCCGTAAGTTTAAAGCAGAAAATGGTGAAAATGGTCGTATTAAGTCCCAATATGGTCGCGGAGCTAAGGACTTATACTTAAAAGTGCCAATTGGAACGACTGTTTATGATTTCAACACTAATGAAGAAATTGGTGATTTAACTAAGAATAAACAAGAATTAGTTGTAGCCCGCGGTGGCCGTGGTGGTCGCGGCAACATTCACTTTGCAACGAGTGTCAATACTGCGCCCGAAATTGCAGAGAATGGGGAACCGGGAGAAGACCGGGTTTTACGCCTGGAATTGAAAGTTTTGGCTGATGTCGGACTGGTGGGCTTTCCCTCAGTTGGTAAGTCAACATTATTATCAGTCGTAACTAAGGCTAAGCCGAAGATTGCAGCGTATGCTTTTACCACCCTAACACCAAATTTGGGTATGGTAATTTTACCTGATGGCCGAGATTTTTCAATGGCTGATTTACCCGGCTTAATTGCAGGAGCCAGTCAGGGAGTCGGGCTTGGTTTACAGTTTTTGCGTCATATTGAGAGAACAAAAGTAATTTTGCACTTAGTAAGTATGGATCCTAACAATGGGCGAGATGCAATCAAAGACTACCAGACTGTTAGGCAAGAACTACTTGAATATGACCAAAGTCTTAAAAACAGGCGCGAGATTATCGTAGCTACTCAGATGGATCTTCCAGGTTCCGCTGAAAAGTTGCAGCAATTTAAACACGACTTAGAAGATCAACAAATTAAAAAACCTGTATATGCTGTTTCCAGTGTGACACATCAAGGCGTTGATCAGTTAATGCAGGATACAGCATCACTAATAGAGCAGGTAGAAAAAGAGCAGCAAAAGCAGGAACCACAATCTCAGCAAGTTGTAAAAGAATATAAGTATCAAACACAGCAAAAGAACACTTTTACAGTCACAAAACTGGAAGATCATGTTTTTGAAATTAAAGGTGAGAGTTTGGAAAGACTAGTAGCTCGAACCAATCTCGATTACCAGGATGGTGTCATGAGATTAGCTAGAAAGCTTAAAAATCTAGGAGTAGATGATGCTCTGCGTGAAAAAGGAGCCGTTGACGGCGATGATGTAATCATTGGCTCATTCAATTTTGAATTTGTCCAATAAAATAGAAAAGTTTTGAAAAATATGGCAAAAAATCGATACATTACAGGATATTCTGGACTTAGGGCTTTAGCGGTAATCGGTGTGATACTTTATCACCTCGACCCTAATACTTTTGCAGGCGGGTATCTTGGTGTACCGATTTTTTTCGTACTATCAGGATATTTAGTTACCTGTCAGATGCTTAAGTCATATGAGGAAAGTGGCTTTTACGATACTAAAAAGTTTTACTTGAGCAGATTAAAAAAGATTTATCCGCCATTAATTGCGGTATTATGGCTATCTGCGGCATATATAATTCTGTTTCAACGCAATTTATTGGCCAAGTTAAGTCAAATAGTCGTGACTAATTTACTCAATGTTTATAATTTTTGGCAGATTTTAAACGGACAAAGTTATTTTGAACGTTTTGCAGCTAATGAATCACCTTTTGTTCATTTATGGACAATGTCCATTAACGGTCAGTTTTACATATTATGGCCGCTAGTTGTTTTTTTATTAGTGAAGTACGGTAAAAAGAGAAAAAACATTTTTAAAATTATTTTGTTTTTCACTTTACTTTCTGCAGTAGAAATGACGGTATTGTACAACTCTGGCGCCGACATCAATCGCATATATTATGGCACCGACACTAGATTTTTTTCTTTGGGCTTAGGGGCGGCTTTAGCAGTTATTTGGCCAATGGACAAGTTAAAAACTACTATAAAGCATAATGATTCAATTATTTTGGATATCATTGGTATGATTTGTCTCGTTGGTATAATCGCTTTGCTGTTTAATCCGTTAATGGCTGCTGAAAAGCCCTTTACATATTGCGGGGGAATGCTTTTGTTTACGCTGCTCGTAACTGTACTTGTCGGTATAATTGCTCATCCGGCAAGTCGCTGGAACAGGTGGTTAACTAATCCAATTTTTAACTGGATTGGATCTCGAAGCTATGAAATTTATCTTTACCAATTTCCCGTAATGATATTCTTTGAAGATAAAGTTTTTGACATGGCCGATCATGTGCAACTTTACCATCTAATTGAGCTTGTTCTAATCATTTTTTTAAGTGAAGCTGCGTACAGGCTGGTAGAAAAGCCTTGTGGAAAAATTTCAGGGCAAAAAGTTAAAAAATACTGGCAACAAATTTGGGATAAAAACACTAAAAATTATCTAATGAAGGCAAAAGCGGTACTGGCAGGTTTAATTTTTCTTACAGGGAGTACTGCAATTTTGATTTCACCAGCAGTTAAAGCGCAAAACTTTAATCAAAGTCAATTAGCGCGCAGAATTAGAGCTAATCGCAAACAACAAAAAAGAGATAATAATGAGTTAATAGCACAATATAAAAAAATTAGGCCTAAAGAGCAAAAAAAAGCTAAACTATTAAAAGAAGCTGAGCGAGCTGCAAAAAAGCATCCCGTTAATAAGTCTTTTACAAAATTTGGTATTTCACAGACGGAGTTACAGTTGGCACGAAAGGTAGAATTAACTGCAATCGGTGATTCTGTCATGGCGGGTTCGAGTGCAGACTTAAATCGTCTGCTGCCTAAAGCTGTGATTGATGCCGCAATTTCCCGGCAGCTGAATGTTTCCTTTGGCTTATTAAAACAATATCAAAATAAAAAAGTTTTAAGTAAAAATGTCTTAATCGGCTTAGGAACTAATGGCCCTTTCAAAATGTCCGATATAGATGATTTGATGAAACAACTAGGAAATAAACGACAAGTATTTTGGATTAATACCTATGTGCCGGCTAAACCCTGGCAAAATGAGGTTAACGGCTTATTAGCCAAAGCTGCCAAAAAGTATCATAATTTTGTAGTAATTGATTGGCACGCTGATGCAGAAAAGCATCCTGACTGGTTTTATGAAGATAGAACACACCCTACGCCATTAGGATCGAAGCATTATAGCGTCTTAATTGTTAAAAAAATAGTTGAAAAAGCTAAGTATTAGATAGGAATAAGATGGAGTTACAATTTTTAGGAACTGGAGCAGGACAACCTTCAAAGAAACGTAATGTATCAAGTATTGCTTTGAAAATGCTTGATGAGATCAATGAAATTTGGTTATTTGATGTGGGAGAAGCAACACAACACCAAATTTTACGAACCAATATTAGGTTGCGTAAAGTCACCAAAATATTTATTTCCCACAATCATGGTGATCATATTTTTGGGCTACCGGGATTACTGGCAACGAGATCTTTTCAAGGTGACGTGGGACCAATTACCATTTATGGTCCTGCTGGCTTAGAACAATTTGTACGGACAGCTTTAAAAATTTCTCGTACAAAAATTAGTTATCCGATCAAATTTGTCGTTTTGGACGAAGGTGGGTTAATCTATCGAGGAAAAGGTTTTAGAGTTTATACAGAAAAATTAGCCCACCGAATACCTAGTTTTGGCTATCGTGTAGTTGAAGATGATAAACCGGGAGAACTTTTAATGGACAAATTAGCGCAATATAATGTACCTAATGGTCCGTTACTTGGTAAACTTAAAAATGGGGAAGAAATAACTCTAGAAAATGGTACTATATTAGATGGTAAGAACTTTTTGGGACCTGATAAAAAGGGCAGAATAGTTACTATTATCTATGATACGCGCTCAACTCCTGCAATAGCCCAGTTGGCACAAAATGCGGATGTTTTGGTACATGAATCAACTTTTGCGGGTAATGAAACTAATTTAGCTCATTCGTACTATCATTCTACAGCCGTTGAAGCAGCAAAGATTGCACGTGATAATAATGTTAAATATTTATATTTAAATCATATTTCTGCCAGGTATTTGGGTGCTAAGGCCAAAAAATTGGAAAATCAGGCACAAAAAGTTTTTTCAAACTCTAAATTGGCTAACGATTTTGATCGGATTGTAATTCCTATGAAAGGGGAAAAAAATGAGTGATTCTCTTAGAAATAAAGTAGTGGTAATTACTGGCGCTTCCAGTGGGATAGGTCACTCTATTGCGCTCGAAAGTGCTGGTAGAGGTGCAACAGTTATTCTAATTGCCAGAAATAAAGCCAAACTGGAAAAAGTGGCTTCTGAAGCCCATGAATTGTCGGGAGCTGCTTCTTATACAATAACAACGGATATGAGTCAAAGTGATCAAATTGATACTGCTTTTACTGAAATTATTAAATTAACTAAGCATATTGATTATTTAGTCAATTGTGCTGGCTTTGGCAAATTTGAAAACTTTGTGGAATCTGATCGTCGCGAAGTTACTGCGATGTTTCAAGTTAACGTTTTAGGATTAATGTATTTTAGTCGTTTAGTGGGCCGCCTAATGATGGAACAAAAAGCTGGTCAAATCATTAATATTGGTTCGATTGCCGGCAAAATTCCTACTGTGAAATCAGCAGCCTACAGCGCGTCAAAAGCGGCAGTTATTCAGTTCTCCAATGTATTGCGGTTGGAGCTAAAACCATTTGGTGTTAAGGTGATGACGGTTAATCCTGGTCCTGTTTACACGAATTTTTTCAATATCGCAGATACTAGCGGCCATTATGCCGACAACGTCCAAAAATTCATGCTGGATCCGGATGATGTTGCTTGGCAAGTAGTTCATTTCTTTGGCAGTAATAAACGGGAACTAAATTTACCTGTCAGTCTGGCTGTTTTAGCGAAATTATATAACTTGTTTCCCAAGATTGGTGATAGGCTGTCACTTAAGTTTGCTTCTAGAAAGTAGTGCGGATTATGAAAAGTAAAACTAGTCAAATTAAACTTATTTTTACCTTAATTTTAACGTTATTGGCAGTGGTATTCGTTGTTTTGAATACTAATAATGTGGCTATTAATTTTGGCTTGTTCAAACTGAAATTACCTTTGATCATTATTTTAGTATTAATGATTATAATCGGAGTTTTGATTGGCTACTTTTGGGGCTCTTACGGTCATAATCAAGACAAGAATAACTAATATAGCTTGATTTATTTGGGATACAATAGTATCATTAACAAGCGTGAAGTATTTTGGGCGACTAAAAGCAGCCTAAAATCGTAATTCTACAAAAAAGGAGATCAGTTCAATGGCAGTTCCTAAAAGACATACTTCTAAGCAAAAGAAACGTTCACGTCGTGGTCATATTAAGTTAACTGTACCAGCAATGCACTATGATGCAACCACTGGTGAATATCGCTTAAGCCACCGCGTTTCACCTAAAGGATATTACAAGGGTCGTCAAGTTGTTAGTCAAACTAACTCAAATGACAATCAATAATTAAGAGGCACCAAGAAGCGGTGTCTTTTTTTATGCAAAAAGGTACTGATTTTTATTTGCTTAGTTTGATTAGAAAGATTAAAAAGACGAAATGAAATTAGTAATTTTACATTCTAGCGATATTCATGGTTTTATTATGCCTACTGACTATCAAAACCAGAATGATTATTCGGCTCCTTTCGGACTTAGCCGGCTAAAAAGCGCAATAGAAGAGCAAAAAAGAAAATATGGACCTGAAAACGTGATAGTTACGGATGCAGGTGACAGCCTGCAGGGTTCACCTTTAGCAGCCTATGTTCACGAAAGCAAAAATAACTCTGCATTAAAAAAGTTTGCTGAGTGCTATAACCAAATTAACTATGATGCGCGCTGTTTGGGTAATCATGATTTTAATTTTGGCTTGGATTATTTAAAACAGTATCTTTCATATAGCAAAGCGCCCTTTGTAAACAGTAATATTTTAGCCAAAAAAACTGGTCGACCGGCTTTTGGTCAAGATTATATCATTATAAATAAAAATGGCATAAAGGTGGGAATTATCGGAATTGCTACGCAGAGAATACCTTTTTGGGAACCAGCAGAACATGTTGCAAACTTGGAATTTAGGTCTGCTTTTGCACAGGTTAAGCATTTAATACCTTTTTTAAGGCCAAAAGTTAATGTTTTAGCTGTCCTTTATCATGGCGGCTTCGAGGCTGATATTGAATCAGGAATTAACACCGAACCAGCTACAGGGGAGAATGAGGGTTATCGTCTTTTACAAGAAATTCCCGCCATAGATCTATTGTTAACTGGACATCAGCATCGCAAACTGAGTGCAGTAATAAATAAAACGGCGCTAGTCCAGCCGGGTTATCGTGGAGAAGCTCTGGGCAAGATAGTGCTGGAAATTGACAAGCATAGTAAGAAGATTAAATCAATGTCAGCTGAAATAATTGATGTAAGTGCTTATAAGCCCGCTGCCGCAATTAATTCAGTCAGCTTAGCTTTAGACAAAAAGACGCAAAAATGGCTTGATCAGCCAATCGCTCATTTAGATAATCCTGCACCTGTAGCAAATGCTAATCAGGCAAGAATTGAGGGTTCACCTTTTATCAATTTGCTGCAAAATATGCAGCTTTATTTTACCCATGCAGATATTTCAGCAACTGCATTAATGAGCGAAACTGCCAAGGGCTTTGGCAAAAATGTTTCAATGCGCGATATTTTGTTAAATTATCCTTTTGCTAATCAATTGTGTGTTGTTAAAGTAACCGGTAAAGAATTACGCCATATTGTTGAATACTCACTTAAATTTTTAACTAAAGATCCCAATGGCCAGGTTAGCTTTGCCCCGCAATATCAAAGTCAACTTTTTAATTTTGATTTGTTTTACCCGCTTGTTTATGAAGCTGATATCAAAAAACCAGAAGGTGAACGTTTGACAAAGTTGGAATTACACGGACAAGCAATTTTAGCCCCCAAGACATATCGCTTGGCTGTTAATAACTATCGTGCTATGGGTGGGGGATTTTATCCTGAATACAGTATTAATAAGATTGAAAAAATTTGGGATAAAGATTATATAGAAATGTTTCAAGAATACTTAACTAAAGGTCAAATTAAAAGCGAAGTAACACATAACTATCATTTTAAGTAAGAAAAAAGTCATCAGCGGTAAGCTGATGACTTTTGTTTACTTAAGTTTAGAATATTTGCTCTTGTCTTTATGAGAATGTGCTGTAATTGTAGGAATAATTGCTGCAAATAGCAAGCCGAAGATTAAACCTACAATAGCAGCCTCGCCAAAATTAAAAACATGTTGGGTTAACGGAGCGGCAATAAAGCCTACAATTAGCATGTAAACAACGCTCCAGCAAATAGTTACAATATATCGACCCATAGCGTTTCCTTCTTTCATACCCTTGAATTCTAACAAATATTATGCAGGTTTTCAATCCAAAAGATAGCTTTTTGGTATACTAAATTATATGGAGGGTGACCCGAAAAATGAAATATGCTGCATTACAGAATCTTAGTTCTTTCACACTTTTAGAAAGTCCAGTAAAAATTTATGATTTGGTTACTACTGCCAAAAAATTAGGCTATGAAGCTGTTGGATTGACCGATGTCAATGTCACATACGGGTTAGTTAACTTTTTTGAAGTTGCTCAAAAAGTTGGTATTAAACCACTTTTAGGGATGCAATTAAGATTAAACGGCTTAATTGACAGTGCTCACCAATATGATCTGATAGCACTGGCAAAATCTGATGAGGGTTACCGTAATATTTTGCGTTTATCAAGTAGAATTAACCTTTTGACGGATAATGGCAATAAGCAAAAAATCTTAACTTTAGCAGATTTGACTAAGGATTTGCATGAACTGATTTTGATAGAACCGGCAAATTCTCACAGTGAGTTGTTGAACTTGCAGGTACAAAATGACAAATTAGGGACAGATTTTTTGCGACAATTAATCAGTTTAGTACCTAAGTCAAGTTCTTTTTATATTGGTGTTTATGGCAATGAAAAGCAAAAAAAATACATTCAATATGTTAAAACTTTGTCAAAGCAATTTGAAGTACCATTAGTTAGCGTTGAAGATACTTGTTACTTAAAACCGCGTGACCAGTTTTTACGCAAAACTTTGCAGGCCATTAAAAAAGGAGAGGTGTTACAGGATACTGCCGAACTAGCAAAGCAGTCAGGTTCACATTATTTACCAGCCGTTCAGGAATTAAGTAAGCGCTACCATGAATTAGACTTGGATGACGCATTAAGTAATACCGGAAAGATAGCCTCTTTATGTAATGCTAAAGTTATTTTTCAAACGCCTGTCTTACCGAAATATAAGCAAAAAAAATTTACAAGCTCAAAGGATTACCTAAGGTATTTGGCCGAGAACGGCTTAAAGAGTCGTTTTAAGCAGCGCCAAGTTCCTGCAAGTTATCAAAAGCAGCTCAATTATGAGTTGCAGGTGATCGATCAAATGGGCTTTAACGATTATTTTTTGATTGTTTGGGACGTAGTAAACTATTGTCATCGAACTGATATTGTGATGGGTCCTGGCCGGGGATCGGCATGTGGATCTTTAGTTTCTTATGCACTTAACATCACAGAAGTTGATCCACTTGAATATCATTTGCTTTTTGAGCGTTTTCTTAATCCAGCTCGCCACGAAATGCCTGATATTGATTTAGATATTCCTGACAATCGCCGTGACGATGTCATTAAGTACATGTTTACCAAATATGGTATGGATCACGCGGCACAAATTCTTACTTTTGGAACATTAGCGGCCAAACAGGTTTTGCGTGATACCGGACGGGTTTTTGGCTTGCAGGAAATGCAATTGAGTGAATGGTCAAAAAGCGTGCCTTTTGCAAAGGGTAAAATTAGTTTGGCTCAAGCCTATAAGGAATCTAAAAAAATGCAAATGCTGGTAAACGCTAGTGATACCAACAAACTGCTTTTTCAAACTGCCAGTGGCTTAGAGGGATTACCACGACATTACTCAATTCATGCTGCTGGTTTAGTTGTCAGTGATAATTCTATTGCTGCCATTGCGGGCTTACAGGCAGGCCAACTGGGGATACCCTTAACGCAGCAAACTAAGAAATACGTGGAAGCTCTGGGTTTGTTAAAGATCGATTTTTTAGGGTTGAGAAACTTGACTATCCTCGGTGATACCGTAAAAATGATGGGTGAACAAGGTAAAAAAATCGCTTTTAATCAGATTCCTTTGGACGATCCGGCAACTTTAAATATTTTTCAAAAAGGCGAAACAGAACTAGTTTTTCAATTTGAATCTGCTGGGATTCGTAATGTGCTTCGGGAACTGCACCCAGATAATTTTGAAGATCTGGTAGCAGTCAATGCACTTTATCGTCCAGGTCCAATGCAGAATATTAACACTTTTATTGCTCGCAAAAAGGGTAAACAAAAAGTCACATATCCTGATCCCAGTTTAAAGACAATCCTGGCTCCAACATATGGAATTTTAGTCTACCAGGAACAGGTTATGCAGACTGCTCAGGTTTTAGCAGGCTTTTCTTTAGGCGAAGCTGATATTTTACGCAGGGCAATGTCAAAGAAGGACCAAAAAGTTATTGAACAGGAAAAATCTAAATTTATCTCTGGTGCGGTAAAAAAGGGTCATAGCATTCAAGTTGCCACTCGGGTATATGATTATATTGAACAATTTGCTAATTATGGCTTTAACCGTTCTCACGCTGTTGCGTATACTATGATTGCTTTTTGGCTGGCTTATTTGCAGGTTCATTATCCCGCTGAGTTTTATGCGGCGATGCTTAATTCTAATATCGGAAATCAAAATAAAGCAAGCGAATATATAATGCGTGCACAAGAAGACGGCGTTAAAATTTTGCCACCTGACATTAATAAAAGCACTTTATGGTATCAGGTAATTGATGGTCAAATTTTAGTTGGTCTCAGAGCAATTAAGGGAGTTAGAATTGATTTTCTTAAAGAGATAATTGCTAAGCGCCAGACAAAACCATTTACTTCTTTAGCAGGCTTTTTACGGCAAATTGATACTAAATTTATTAAAGCCAACAGTATTACAAATGTCATTGAGGCTTTAATTAAAGCAGGCTGTTTTGACCGGATAAACAAAAATCGTAACGAATTATTGCAAAATTGCCCTGAAACTATTGAAAATGTGAAATTGACAGGAGAGAATTTAGCTTTATCAGAAGGTCTGGGAGGTATACCCGTCAAAGCTGCCCCTGAACCAAGCAAACAGGAAAAAGCAGTCATGGAGGTAGAGTCTTTAGGCTTTTCCACGTTAACATCACCGTTAATAACGGTAGAAAAATACGCGCAAAAGTTTAATGCCAAATCACTAAGTGAATTTCAAATTCATGAAAGTGGCATAGCTGTAGGAAAATTAATGTCATTAAAATTAGTCAGAACTAAAAAGGGTCAAACCATGGCTTTTGGTAATTTTGCCGATACGACTAGTAAGCAGGATATTGTAATTTTTCCTGGTGTTTATGATAAAATTCAATCGAATTTAAAGGAGGGTAATATTTATTTATTAGGCATTAGAGTTCAGAATAATCGTTTCGATTCGAGTAAAAAACAATATATTCTAACAAATTTAAAGGTTGTTAATTTACAAGAGTAGGTTTTTGGGTTAAGCGTTAACAAAATAATTAATGTTACCGCTAACATCAAAAAAGACCGTCAAATCAAGAATTTTAATCCTTTTTTGTGAGATTTTTTCGTGAAAGAATGTTAAAATTTAATGGATGTGAGAAATTACACAATAAATCTTGATGAGGTGAATTCATGAAGCGAATTGGAATTTTAACGAGCGGTGGCGACGCTCCGGGCATGAATGCGGCTGTTAGGGCAGTAACTAAAACCGCTATTCATCATGGACTTGGTGTTGTTGGTATTCGTTATGGTTTTGCCGGGCTTGTAGCCGGTGACTTTGTAACCTTAACTGCTGAAAATATTGATCACATGATTAATGCAGGTGGTACTTTTCTCTACAGTGCCCGTTACCCAGAATTTGCACAAAAAGAAGTGCAAGAAAAGGGAGTGGAGCAATTAAAAAAGCATGACATAGATACCGTAATTGTTATTGGCGGTGACGGTTCATATCATGGTGCGCTGGCATTAACCCGTTTGGGAATTAATTCTATTGGTTTACCAGGTACCATTGATAATGATATTCCTTACACTGAGTATACAATTGGTCTTGATACCGCCTGCAATACTGCTATGCAAGCCATCGACAGAATTCGTGATACTGCCAGCAGTCATCACCGTGTTTTTGTTGTGAATGTAATGGGACGAGATTGTGGTGACATTGCTATGCGCGTTGGTTTAGCCAGCGGCGCGGATGCTATCGTCGTTCCAGAACGGCAATTTGATATTAAAGAAATTGCGGACAGATTAAAACGTGGTTTCAAAGACGGCAAAGACAATGGTATTATCATCTTGGCTGAAGGTGTCATGAATGCTGCTGATTTTAGAACCGAGCTTTTAAAATACGGCGATTTCGATTGCAGAGCCAATATTATTGGTCATATGCAGCGTGGCGGATCACCTACAGTTTTGGATAGAATAAATGCTACAAAAATGGGCAATTATGCAGTTAAGTTACTTCTTGATGGTAAAGGCGGTTTAGCTGTCGGTATGGAGAATGGCCAACTGGAAACCCACGATATTCTGGATTTATTTGATGAAAAACATGCCAGCGAAGAGTCGTTAATTGATATTAATGAAGAAATGACTAAATAATTAGTCGATTTTGGGGAGATTTTTAAATAATGAAGAAAACTAAAATTGTTAGTACCTTAGGGCCAGCTTCAAATGATATTGAAACTATTACAGCTTTGGCTAAGTCAGGCGTAAATGTATTTCGTTTCAACTTTTCACATGGTGATCATGCTGAGCATCTGTCACGGATGAAAATGGTTCGTCAAGTCGAAAAAGAAACTGGCTTAGTACTTGGTATCGCATTAGACACCAAAGGTGCTGAGATTAGAACCACTGATCAAGAAGGTGGCAAGTTTACCATTAATACTGGAGACCAAATTCGTGTATCGATGGATGATTCCAAGCCGGGTAACAAGGACATGATCCATGTTACTTACGAAGGTCTTTATGGTGACACCCACGTTGGTGGTCATGTTTTAATTGATGATGGTTTAGTTGACTTATTAATTAAAGAAAAAGACGAAGAAAAGAAAGAATTAGTTTGTGAAGCTCAAAATACGGGTGTTATCGGTTCTAAGAAGGGTGTTAATGCACCTGGCGTTGAAATTCGCCTCCCAGGAATTACTGAAAAAGACACTGATGACATCAAGTTTGGTTTAGCTCATGGCATTAACTTTATCTTTGCTTCGTTTGCACGTAAGGCGCAAGATATTCTTGATATTCGTAAGCTTTGTGAAGATGCTGGCTGTGATTATGTTAAGATTTATCCTAAGATTGAATCACAAGAAGGTATTGATAATGCTGACGAAATCTTGCAAGTTTCAGATGGTTTAATGGTTGCTCGTGGTGACATGGGTGTTGAAATTCCATTTATTGATGTCCCATTTGTACAAAAAGATTTAATCAAGAGAGCAAACGCACTTGGTAAGCCAGTTATTACTGCTACCCAAATGCTTGACTCAATGCAAGAAAATCCTCGTCCAACTCGTGCTGAAGTATCAGATGTTGCCAATGCAGTTCTTGATGGTACTGATGCAACTATGCTTTCTGGTGAATCCGCCAACGGTTTGTACCCAGTTAAAGCTGTTTCAGCAATGGCTGAAATTGATGAAAGAACTGAACAAGAACTTCTTAAGCGTAATACTTTGGCTCTGCAAAGATTTGAAGAATACAAGGGTTCAAACGTTACTGAAGCTATTGGTGAATCTGTTGTGCGGACTGCCCAAGAATTAGGTGTTAAAACCATTATTACTGCAACTAATTCAGGCTATACTGCCAGAATGATTTCTAAATATCGTCCAAACGCCAATATTTTGGCCTTAACTTTTGACGAAAAGATTCAACACTCACTTGGCATTTCTTGGGGCGTTCAACCTTTGCTTACTGACAAACCAGCTTCTACTGATGATATGTTTGAAGTAGCAGCTAATGTTGCCAAGGAACAAGGCTATGTTAAAGATGGTGATTTAGTAATAATTGTTGCTGGTGTTCCTGTTGGTGATTCAGGTACAACCAACTTAATGAAATTACAAATCATTGGTAGCAAATTAGCTCAAGGTCTAGGTGTTGGTAACGGCTCAGTTGTTGGCAAGACAGTTGTGGTTAATAGTGCTGAAGAAGCTATCAGCAAGGTTAAAGAAGGCGACATCATGGTTGCCAGAACTACTGATCCTGATTACATGCCAGCTATTAAAAAGGCTTCAGGTTTAGTTGTTGAAGCTTCTGGATTGACTTCACACGCTGCAGTTGTCGGGTTATCATTAGGAATTCCAGTTGTTGTTGGTGTTACTGATGCTACTGAAAAGATTGGCAGTGGTATTACTATTACTGTTGATGCTCGTCGTGGTGCTATTTACCAAGGTGAAGTTTCAAATCTTTAATTAAAGTAAAATGTGAAAATAGCCAGTAATCAGTACTGGCTATTTTTGTTTGCCTTTGATCGTGGTAAATTAAATGAAAATCATTAGTTAATTTGGTTTGACTGATATCAATTTAATCCGCTAAAATGATATACTTATTATCAGATCCAATATCTAGACTTAGGAGAATAATCATGCTAGGCACTATTGCAACTGGAAAAATAATAGATCAAAATGAAAATTCTTTTTTTGTTCAAGTCGAAGGTTTGACTTACGAATTGAAAAGAAAGGAAATTACTCAAGAAGAAAAGCCAAAACTGGGGGATCAAATCAAAGGATTTCTGTATGATAATAAACAGCATAATCGGGAAATGACCCAGTTTCTACCCTTTGCTCAAGAAGATCAGTATGCTTGGAGCAAAGTGACTGAAGTCAAGTATAGCTTAGGTGTATTTGTAGATATTGGTTTGCCAGATAAAGATATAGTGATTTCCTTGGATGATCTCCCTTATGACAAACAACGCTGGCCTGAAGTTGGTGATCAACTGCTAGTTCATCTTGAAACTGATGAAAAAGATCGTATTTGGGCAAAAATGGCGGATGAAAATATTTTTGAACAACTTGCAGCTCATTTTCCTGACGGCATGAATAATAAAGACGTTTTTGGGACTGTCTATTCAGCCCGTGAAGTAGGAGCATTTGTAATTACTAAAGAATATTATTTAGGCTTTGTTCATCCTTCACAAATGGCTCGTCCACTACGTTTAGGTGAACAGTTTAAGGGTAGAGTAGTTGGTGTCAGTCAGTATGGCCGCTTAAATTTGAGCAGCCTGCCGCGATCTTTTGAAGAAATAGATGATGACGCGCAGATGATTTTAATGAGTTTGCGCAGAAAAAAAGATAAAACATTACCTTTTTATGATAAATCTGAAGCAGAGGATATTAAAAACTATTTTGGCATATCAAAATCAGCTTTTAAACGAGCATTAGGACACTTGTTGAAGGGAAAATACATAGTGGAAGATAAAACTACTGGAACAATTTCATTACTTAACGACCCCGAAGAAGACAAAAATGAATAAGTTGAATAAGTTAACAGAACAAGTTGAGGACTATTTAAGATTTAGTCAGATTGAGCGAGGATTAAGTGCTAATACAATCACTGCTTACAAGCAGGATTTAAGCTCTTTCATTGATTTTTTACAAAAGGAAAATTTAACTTCCTGGCCGACTAAAGCGATTGATATTGATGCTTTTTTGGCCGAGCAACGCGATCAAAAGAAAGCAACAAGTTCTATTAGTCGTTTAATTTCAAGTCTGCGGAAATTTTACCAGTGGCTGGTAAGACAAAATATTCAAAAATTGAATCCTATGCTTGAAATAGACTCACCCAAAAAACGTCGACCTTTACCAGTTGCTTTAACCACAGTCGAAGTTACTGACTTACTTAAGCAACCTGATATAAAAAAGAAGCTGGGATTACGAGACCGTGCTTTACTTGAAACGTTGTACGCAACGGGCATAAGGGTGAGCGAATTAATAAACCTTAAATTTACCGACTTGCATGAAGAATTGAAATTAGTCAAAGTTTTTGGTAAAGGCTCAAAAGAACGGTTGATACCTATTAGTAAAGTTGCTTTGTCCTGGATTGATAGTTATAAAGAAAAAGTACGTGATCCCTTGATATTGAAAGTGGGAAAAAACACGGATTTTATTTTTCTGAACAGTCGCGGCGGTTCTCTAACTCGACAAGCTGTGTGGCAAATTATCAAGCATTACTGTAAGTTGGCTGGTATTCAGAAAAACGTTACCCCTCACACTTTAAGACACACCTTCGCTACTCACCTACTTGAAAATGGGGCTGATTTGCGTGTGGTTCAAGAAATTTTAGGACACTCGGATATTAGTACTACACAAATTTATACCAACTTGTCCCAGAAACATATCATACAAGTATACGAGAAAACTCATCCTCGAATTTAAGGTGATTAAATGTTAATTGAATGTAAAAATGACACGGAAAAAGTAGCAATGGGTTTGTTATCCTATTTACCGGATTTTAAAAATCTCGCAAATCTTAAGGATGAAATTCAATTAAATAAAAATAGTGCTGAATTTTGTCTATATCTTTATCGGTCTAAGGATCCTAATTTTATTGGTGTAATTGGCACGCAAGCGAATAAACAATTTGTTGTCATTCGCTACATTTCATTTGCTCCTGATTTTCGCAAAGCTAAATATGAAGCAAAGGCAGTACAAGAACTGGCTCAAAGTAATCCCCAAAAAAGAATTACGGCTGTTCCTGAATATATTGATCTGATTAAATATTTAAAAAAGGACTCAAAAATATGAGTGCTAATCTTACTTTGGAATTACCCAATTTTGAAGGCCCTTTAGATTTGTTGCTGCACTTAATTAAAGTACAGAAAATTGATATTTATGATATTCCGATAGCCCAAATTACCAGCCAATATTTAGCCTATTTACATCAAATGCAAAGTCTTAATTTGAAAATTGCCGGTGAATACTTTGTCATGTCATCATTGTTGTTACGCATAAAGTCTCAATCACTACTGCCGCAAAATGATTTCATAGAAAATGATGAGGAACAGGAAGATCCTAGGGATGAACTCGTACAGCAGCTTATTACCTATTCAATATTCAAAAAAATCTCGGTTTACTTTAAAAAGCGTAACGAAAAGGTTCCCATTACTGCTGCTAAAGAGGAAAGCGTGCCCCATAGTAAAAAGATTCAGCCGTTACCTCGAGGACAAATTACTTCCACCGAATTGGCTAATACGTTTATTTTAGTATTACAAAGAATGAAGATCAGACAGCCAGATATTGTTTCGGTTGAGGTGAAAGAGACCTCTGTTAAAGAGATGAGTATTTTTTTGCAAACCGAATTGGCAAAGTGCAAAAAGGTCAGTTTTTTTGCATGTTGTCAAAGAATGAAAACTTTATCTGATGTTATTGGTTTGTTTTTAGCATTGCTTGAACTTTGTAAAATGCAAGAATTGCGGGTAACACAAAATAGAACATTTGGCGATCTGAACTTGGAAAGAATTGATAGCGATGATAACTAAAATTGCCCAGTTAGAGGCTCTATTGTATGTGGCCGGTGATAATGGCATTGAAAGTACTAATTTGTGTGAACTGCTGCAAATTGGCAAGCCTGCACTGCGCGAATTAACTAAAAGCTTGCAGGAAAAATTACAGCAAAATTCGGATTCAGGTCTGCAAATACAGCAGCTGAACGATTCTTATAAATTAACAACCCGGCCGGAAGTAAGCAAAACAATTGAAAACTTTTTTCAAAAAGATTTAACTAAAAGTCTTAGTCAGTCCGCTTTGGAAATATTAGCAATTGTTGCTTATAAGCAGCCTATTACTCGGATAGAAATTGATGAAATCAGAGGGGTAAATTCATCTGGTGCTTTACAAACATTAATTTGGCGGGGTCTTGTAAAGATAAATGGCAAAAAAGAGGCTCCGGGACACCCTAATTTATACGTGACCACTGACTATTTTTTGCAGTATTTTGGTTATCAAAGTTTAGCCGATTTACCTCTAATTGAAGATTTTGAAGATGATAGTGTTAATGCCGAAGGTGAAATCGATTTATTTGCGGCTAAGGGTCAAGCAGATAAGAATATTGCTAAAACTCAAAAAGGAGAATCATAATGGTGTTAGAACGATTACAAAAAGTAATTGCTGAAGCTGGAATTGCTTCACGACGCAAGGCTGAAAAAATGATCACCGCAGGGCGGGTGACAGTTGATGGTAATGTAGTTACAAAATTAGGTACTAAGGTAGATACATTTAGTAATATTACCGTCGATGGTGAACCAATTGAGCGGGAAAGTTTGCACACATACCTTTTTTATAAACCGCGTGGTGTGGTATCGACTGCCAGCGATGACAAAGGCCGAAAAACCGTTGTTGACTACTTTAAAGAATTGCCCTACCGCTTGTACCCAATTGGCAGACTAGATTATGACACGTCAGGTTTACTCTTGATGACCAATGACGGAGAGCTTGCAAATTTATTGATGCATCCACGCAATAATGTAGCCAAAGTATATGTTGCTAAAATTACGGGTGTGCTTTCTCCTGCAGAAATCAGTCAGCTTACCCACGGAGTAAAAATTGATCGTCATAGATGTGCTCCGGCTAAAGTTAAAGTAATTAGAACTGACCGCAAAAAAAATAGCCAAATAGTACAGTTAACTATTCATGAGGGGCAGTATCATCAAGTAAAAAGAATGTTTAAGGCTGTTCATCATCAGGTTAAAAAATTAGCACGTGAAAGATATGCCTTTTTAACCCTGGATTCTCTGATTTCCGGAAGTTTTCGCGAATTATCCCATGAGGAAGTTGACAGATTAAAAGACGTAGATTAAGATGGTATTTGAAAATTAAATATTAAGTTTGTTGTCTTCATGGCAGGGTGAAAATCCCGACCGGCGGTGAGAGTCCGCGACCCACGAAAGTGGTGGAATCTATTGTGATACCGATAGTTAAAGTCTAGATGAAAGAAGACAGACTAAACTAAAAGCCAAGATCTTTAGCTTACTTTTACTCGGTCTGTTGCTAGAAGCAACAGACCGAGTTTTTATTGGAGGTAAGAATTTTGCAAAGAAAAGGCAGAAATAATTTGGTCAATATAGTAGCATATACTTTAATTGGAACAATTGCATATGTATTAATGCTTTTGGAAATACCATTGCCTGTCACCAGCTTTTTAAAATTTGATTTTTCTGATGTTGTAATTACTATTGGTACTTTTTTATTTGGTCCATTACCCGGCATTTTCATCGCGTTTGTGAGAATGCTAATTAATTTAATATATAAAGGTTTTGCGCTACCAAGTTTAGTGGGTCAATCTGCGGCCTTTTTAGCATCAATTTCATTTGCTTTGCCGTTTTATTATTTGACTAGAAATATCAATAAAGATGAAAAGAGTTTTACTAAAAAACATTTAAAACCAATCTTAGGTATAGTTCTTGGCATTATAGCGATGGCTTTTGTTTTGTCAGTTTTAAATGCTCTGGTTCTAACACCTTTTTATGCAGCAACTACGGTACCCAATTTGCCAGCTATTCACGGTTATTCAGGTCTATTGGCGTTTACTGAGAAAGTTTATTTGGGCAAATTGCTCCACATTCCATCAATGAGTGCCTATATTTTTGGCATTATTGTGCCGTTTAATTTATTAAAAGGGGCAATAAATGGTACGGTGGTTTACTTATTGTTTGAAACTGTTTTGAGAACAATCAAACCATTTGTCAGGAAAAACTTCAATTTAAAAAACTAAAATCAGAAATTATGAAATCGGTCTATTAAATGACCGATTTTTTTATCCACTTAAATGGTAAATATGCTAAAATTAAACAAGTTAGGTAAGGAGGCTTTTTAAGATGACTAATAATCCTAAGGGACCATATCAACATTATAAACGTCCGCAAAAAACCAGAGTTGAAACATACAACTCTGTTTCTAAAGGTTGGATTGTACTCATTGTTTTACTTATAATGATACTAATTGGCCTTGTTCCAGTAGTACATCATTTAGCAGCGAATAATAATTCAAGTAATAAAATAGTTGAAGTACGCAAAACTCATAAAAAAGCTGCCAAAAAAGCAAACGTTAAAGCTTCTCCTGCAAAAAACAAACTTGTCGAAAATAAAACTAAGAGCAAACCGAAGGCAAAACCCAAACCTAAGGTTAAGCATAAAAAGAAACACGTGAAAGCTAAACAATATATAGTTCAAAGTGGAGATTCTTTAAGTAGTATTGCTCGTCGTTTTAAAATTTCTGTTGGTCAGTTAGCTGAGTTAAATCAACTTGATCCTAACAGTCAGGTGGATATCGGACAAGTACTGCGTATCAAATAACATAGAAAGGATAGGGACTGCAGTCCCTTTTTTATTGAATGCAAGTAGCAATTGATGGACCAGCTTCAGCTGGAAAAAGTACAGTAGCAAAGATAATAGCTCAAAAATTGAACTTTACGTATATTGATACGGGAGCAATGTACCGTGCTTCTACCTGGTTAGCACGTGAACACAAACTTAGTTATAGTGATGAAAAAGGCATATTGGCTGCTATTGACAAAGAAAAAATTGAACTGAAAAGCGAAAATGGCCAACAAAAAGTTTTTGCCGGCGATAAGGATATATCTCAAGATATACGTACACCGGATATTTCTGCTCACGTTTCTCAAGTATCAGCTTTGGCAGGTATCAGAGCTAAAATGGTCAGTTTGCAAAGACAAATGGCCGGTCAGATGAATGTAGTGATGGATGGTCGTGATATTGGGACCACGGTTTTGCCTGCAGCTGACGTTAAAATCTTTTTAGTTGCGTCTGCTCATTCTCGAGCCCAAAGAAGAATGCTTGATTTTAAAGAAAGAGGAATTAAAACTAACCAGTCCCTTGAAGAAATTGAACAAGACATAGCGGAAAGGGATTATAAAGATTCGCATCGTAAAATTTCACCATTAAAAAAGGCACTTGATGCTATTGAAATAGACACAACTTCTATGACTATAGACCAGGTAGTTAATGCAATCTTATCTGAAATTAAAAAAAGTCAAAAAAACTATAAAAAAAGGGTATAAAACAGTAGAAAAATATCAAACTTTCATTTAGAATTAGAGTATGATATTGGGAGGTAAATAATGTCAGAAAACAGTAATCAATTTTTAGATGCATTAAAGCAAATGCAAGGAGTTGAGGTCGGAGATATTGTAGATGTTGAAGTATTAGACGTTGAAGAAGGTCAAATCGATGTTGGTGTTGAAAATGCCGGTATTGAAGGTGTAATTCCTCGTCGTGAATACACTTCAGATCGCAACGTTGACCTACGTGAAGCAGTTAAACCAGGCGATAAGCTCAAAGCTTTAGTTTTAAGAAAAGCCGGCGGAGACAAAGAGAATGGTGAATTCTTCTTCTCAGTTACCCGCTTGAAGGAAAGAGAAGCTTACGATGAACTGCAAAAAGATTTTGAAGCCGGAAAGACAATTGAAGGCACAGTTACTTCTTCAGTTCGTGGTGGTTTGTTAGTAGATGTAGGCACTAGAGGATTTTTGCCTGCGTCATTAATTTCTAACCGTTATGTTTCGGATCTTAAGCCATTTATCGGCAAAACCATGAAACTTAAAATTACTGAAATTGATCCAAGTAAGAACCGCTTAATCCTTTCTCACAAAGATTTAATTGAAGAAGAACGTGAAGAAGCTTTTGACAAGGTTGCATCACAGTTAGTTGTGGGTGATGTTGTTGAAGGCAAGGTTTCCCGTTTAACTAATTTTGGAGCTTTTGTTGATGTTGGCGGTGTTGATGGTTTAGTCCACATTTCCGAGATCTCATACAAACATGTTGATAAGCCAAGCGATGTTTTAAAGGCTGGTCAAGATGTCAAAGTTAAAGTAATTGGTATTGATGATGATAGACATCGCATCTCCCTTTCAATTAAGCAAACTGAACCTTCTCCTTTTGAACAAGCTACAGCTGACTTACACGAAGGCGATGTGTTTGAAGGCGAAGTTAAATCTTTAACTAACTTCGGTGCTTTTGTTGAAGTAGCTGATAATATTCAAGGTTTAGTTCACGTTTCTGAAATATCATATAAACACGTAGACAAGCCAAGTGATGTTTTAAAGGTTGGTCAAAAAGTTAAAGTCAAGGTCTTAAACATTGACCCTGGTGAGCATCGCATTTCACTTTCTATGAAGGCTGCTGAGCCCAAGAACTCTGAAAATGAAGGCAATCGTTCACACAGTTCATATAACCGCAATTCAGTAAATAAAAAATATATGAACAATGATGACAGCGGCTTTGCTTTAGGTGACATCATAGGTGACCAATTAAAAGATCGTCGTTAATTTAATAAAAAAGCCGACTCTTAAGTCGGTTTTTTTATTTGTAAAAGGAGGCTGAAAAATGGTTTTACCCGTAGTTGCAATTGTAGGACAGCCTAATGTTGGTAAATCAACGCTTTTCAACCGGATTATTAATCAACGGTTAGCAATAGTTGAAGATAAACCTGGCGTGACTAGAGACCGTAATTATGCGCAAGCTGAATGGTTGGGGCACACATTTGATTTGATTGATACTGGTGGAATAACTTGGGAAAATAGTAATATTGAAGAAGAAATAAGAGCCCAAGCTGAAATAGCAATTGAAGAAGCTGATGTAATCATCTTTTTAACTAATGTCGCTAATCATGTAACAAATCTTGATGAGCGCATTGCCCAAATGCTTTATCAAACTAAGAAGCCAGTGATTTTAGCTGTAAATAAAGCTGATAATCCAGAGCAGCGGATGGACATTTATGATTTTTATAGCTTAGGTTTTGGCGATCCTATTCCTGTTTCAAGCGTGCATGGCACGGGTATTGGAGATTTGCTGGATCAAATAGTGCAAAGTTTGCCTAAAGACTTGGAGCAAAATGAGAAGGAGCAAATTTCTTTTAGTGTAATAGGTCGGCCTAATGTAGGAAAATCATCAATTGTCAACCGCCTTGTCGGAGAAAATCGTGTAATTGTTAATAACGAAGAGGGAACGACCCGTGACGCAGTTGATACCCCTTTTGAAACAGATGGTACTAAATTTAGAATTGTTGATACAGCTGGTATAAGGCGCCAGGGAAAAGTTTACGAAAAGACTGAAAAATACTCAGTAATGAGAGCAATGGGTGCAATTGAGCATTCTGAGGTAGTCTGCCTAGTACTTGATGCCAGCACAGGCATTAGAGAGCAGGACAAGCATGTTGCTGGATATGCCCACGATGCTGGAAGAGGAATTATTATTGTTGTCAATAAATGGGATTTGCCTAAAAAAACAAGTAACAGTGGCAAGGATTTTGAACAAATTATTCGTTCAGAATTTCAGTACCTAGATTATGCTCCTATTTTGTTTGTTTCAGCAAAAACGGGGCAGAATCTGGCTAAAATTCCGGAGATGGTTCGAAGAGTTTCTCATAATCAACAACAAAGAATTAAATCCAGCGTTTTAAATGATCTCTTACTAGAAACAAGTAAGTTAGTTCCGACGCCTATGATTAAAGGAAAAAGATTACGAGTTTACTACATGACGCAGGTAGCCACTAATCCACCAACTTTTGTCGTATTTGTCAATGATCCTGAATTAATGCATTTTTCATATCAGCGCTTTTTAATTAACCAATTAAGGGAGAATTTTGACTTCTCCGGCACTCCCATAAAAATTATTGCTCGAAAAAGAAAATAGTTTGTATCTACCAAAGACACAAAAATCACATTTTTAGAGGTAATTGCTTGTTGTATCAAGGGTTTTGTGCTATTTTGAAATCAAGGAAAAAAGTGGTTCCAATAATCATTTATTCCCTGTTCCTCAATTGAGGAATTAAATAAGGATCTTACTAAGAGATTCAAGTTACAGGAGGTGAATTCCCAATGGCAAATAAGGCAGAATTAGTCACTGAAGTTGCAGCAAAAGCTAAATTAACTAAAAAAGATGCAGCTACAGCAGTTGATGCAATTTTTAGTTCTATCCAAGAAGATCTAGCTAAAGGTAAAAAAGTACAATTAATTGGCTTTGGCACTTTTGAAGTGCGTAAGCGCGCAGCTCGTAAAGGACGTAATCCACAAACAGGCGATGAAATCCAAATTCCAGCAAGTGTTGTACCTGCATTTAGACCTGGTAAAGCTCTTAAGGAAGCTGTTAAATAGCTCAATGACTTTATTTAAAAGATGGTGGCTTAATTCGCCATCATCTTTTTTGTTTGATATTATTTGTAGCTGTAATTGATCTGATCGGCTAAAATAAAATAATGGAGGAATGGAAAAATGAGCTATTCGGAAAAGCTGCTTGACGCAATTGAGCGGCAAGATTTTTCTCAAGAAAAGACATTATTACAAAAAGCCTTGGACAAAGATGAACCAGAGATTTTAGCATCACTAGCTGAGAACTTGGTGGGGTTAGGATTTACCGATCTAGCAAAGGAAATTTATCGCAGTTTAATTGCCCGTTTTCCAAAAGAAGACTTGTTTAAGATTTATTTAGCTGAGATATTATTAAATGACGGTCAAGATGATGATGGTTTAACTTTGCTTTATAACATTAGTTCTGACTCCTCCGCCTATCTCGACAGCTTGCTTGTTCAAGCTGACTATTATCAGACTAACGGTCTGCTTGAAACGGCCTATAAAAAATTGCTAGCAGCTGAAAAAATTGCACCTGATGAAGATGTCGTAAAGTTTGGTTTGGCTGAACTCGATTATCTGAGTGGCCATTATGAACAAGCACTTTCCAGATACCAGGATTTGTTGAAGCGTCATAAAACATTTAGTGAAGTCAATTTAAATGACCGTCTGTTTCAAACTTTAGCCAAATTAGGTCGTTACGAAGAGGCAGGGGAAGTAATTGCTAAAAATGGCAATGATATTCTTGATATTGACAGTAAGTATCAGGCTGCCTTGGTAATGTTAACTCTGCATAAAGATGACCAGGCAATTAAGTATTTGAATGAAGTAATCGATCAAAGTCCTGATTATGTTAATGCTTACAGGTTGTTAACTACAGCATATGAGCATAAAAACGATAACGAACAAGAATTACGCTCGGCTCAATTAGGAATAGCATATAATGAACTTGACCCCGTTCTTTATAAAAAAGGAGCACAAGCAGCTGTTAGGTTGAATGACTTAGATACAGCTAAAAACTTGTTACAAAAAGGAATAAAAAAACTTCCTGGAAACTTTGATTTGCGTTTGCAGTTATCTAATCTTTACGTTAGAGAAAATGACAATGAAGCAAACATTGCTCTTTTTGCCAAGGTTGACGATGAAGACTTAGAACCACAGGTTCACTGGAATTTAGCTCTTTCTTACCAAAATTTGGATCAAAGTGCAAAAGCAAAAAGTGAGTTTTTATTAGCCTATCCAGAATTTAAAAATAATAGTGCTTTTTTAAAGCAAATGCTGCTATTTTTTAATACTGAACCCAATTCCCGAAATATTGTAAAGGAATTATTAGAAGCCTATCTAAAACTCGAACCCGAAGATACTGAGATGCAGGAAATGTATGATGAATTACTGTCATAATTGCTAAATTAATATGATTACCTGGATTTGAAAAAAACAGATAGTTTTGTAATCATCCACCTTAAATTTAATAATTAAAAAAGGCAAATAAACTAGTTGCGAAAAACTTGAGTTATTTGCCTTTTTAAATCTTTATGAAGCTATTTCCTAATCAGCAGGTGGTGGCTTTTTTGTTTATAAGTAAAGCCTTCGCCTAAAACCTCATGAACTTCAATAACGCTGACAAATGCCTGGGGATCTTCTGCAGCTATTAATTCTTTTACTAGGGGAATTTCTCTGGGAGAAACTACTAAGTAAATTACTGGTCTTTTAGTTTTTTTATAACCACCACGAGCCTCAAGATAGGTGAAACCGCGATCCAGCTTTAAGTCAATCATTTTTGCAATTTCTTGATAATGATCAGAGATAATAAGAAGACCGCGTGCAGAATATGCACCCTGTTGAACTGCATCCATAACACGTGACAGAATAAACGCTGCTACTAGGGTATACATGATATGCTTGAGGTCAAGGTACGTTAAAGAAGATAATAAAATAATGGTATCGCAAAACAGTAAAACTTTGCCAGAAGATATGCCATATTTCATTTGCATAATTCTGGCGATAATATCTGTACCACCTGAAGTACCATTAAAACGAAAAACTAACCCTAACCCAATGCCAGAAAGCGTGCCCGCCAGAATTGCTGACAAGAAGAGGTCGTGTTCTAGGTTCAATTGAGATATAATAGGAATTAAGCGCCAGAACCATAGGAAAAAGGACAGCCATAATGTTCCCCAAATAGTATAGGCCAACAGTCTTTTGCCCATAAAACGGTATCCTAGGATGATTAGCGGTATATTAAGTAGTAAGGACGATAATCCCATATTAATGCCCCAGAAGTGTCTTAATAATAAGGTAATACCGCTGATACCACCATCTGTGAGTTTATTTGGTACTGAAATCATGTCAAGGCTGAGAGCATAAATCGCACAGCCAATCATAATCATTAACAGTTCCATAATGCTTTTTTTGTTAATTTTTTGCATAATAAAAACTTTCTTTTCTAAACCATTACCTTAAGACTACCATAAATTAAAGACAAAAAAACTAATAAATGAGTTGATTTAATAATGATGAAAATAAATAATTTACCCGCTATTTTTACAGCAGCTTTTCCCGTACTTCAACAGTTAGAACAAGCAAATTATGAAGCATATTTTGTTGGTGGTTCTGTTCGTGACCTACTTTTAAAAAGGCCGATACATGATATTGATATTGCCACCAGTGCCTATCCAGAAGAAGTTAAACAGCTTTTTCCTAAAACAATTGATACCGGAATTAAGCATGGTACAGTTACCGTTTTGCATGGCGGTTCAAGCTATGAAATAACTACCTTTAGAACAGAATCAGGTTACCAGGATTTTCGCAGACCTGATCATGTTACTTTTGTGCAAAATTTAGCTGAAGATTTAAAAAGGCGTGATTTTACCATTAACGCTTTAGCGATGAATAGAAAGGGTGAAATAATTGACCTTTTCAACGGCATAGGAGATTTACAAAAGCACCTCATTAAAGCAGTAGGAGATCCAATGAAGAGGTTTCATGAAGATGCTTTACGGATGATGAGAGCTGTTCGTTTTATGAGTCAGCTTTGTTTTGATCTGGAACCTCAAACTGAAAAAGCCGTAAAAGATATGCATCAACTATTGCCCAAAATTTCAGTTGAAAGAATTCGTGATGAATTTGTCAAAATGGGTACTGGCACCAACTCACGCGCAGCTTTTAAAGTTTTTTTACGGACGAAATTAAGTGACGGTGTGCCAGATTTTGCTGGTAAAAGTGAGTTGTTGGCGATCTATCCCAAATTGAAATTTAACCCAAGTATGGAAACGAGTTTGTGGGCTATCATAATCATTTTATTGAAAATTACGGATAATCAGATAACTCAATTTATGCGTGATTGGAAAAATTCAAACGCCATGACGGAAAAAGTTAAAAAAATTGTAAATTTGTTTGATTTAATTTCTGCAAAATCTCCTTCTGACCTTGAATTATTCAATGCTGGTAAAGAGACTCTCCTTAACACTATTGATGTAGCTCATATTTTAGGACAACCAATCAATTCCGAGGCTTTAGTAGATCGCTATACAGCATTACCGATTAAATCAATGTCTGAACTTGCCATTGACGGGCAATTCTTAATAGCTAATGGCGTAAAGCCAGGACCTAATTTAGGCCTAATACTTGATCAAATAAAGCAAAAAGTGATTGCAGGCGAATTAGTAAACTCTAAAGATGATATTCAAGAATATTTGGAACAAATTAAGTAATTCAGACGTACAATAGCACAGAAAAGAACATCAGGGTTGAGCCTAAAATAACGAACAGATGCCAGATTACATGAATAAAAGGAATACCTTTCATTGTATAAAAAAGGGCACCAACTGTATAAGCTACGCCACCGCCAACTAAAAGCCAAAACCCCACAGGACTGAGACGAACATAGAGGTAGTTGCCAGCCAAAATTACGAGCCAGCCCATTGCGACATACAAAATAGTATCAAGTATTACATGCTTACCCCTATTAAAAATATAGTAAATGATGCCAAATATAGCGATGATCCATACCAGACTGAACAGTAAAATCCCCCATTTCCCACCAATGGCGACTAGTGAAAAAGGGGTATATGAACCCGCAATTAGCAGAAAAATTGATGAGTGATCAAAAATTTGAAAAACATTACGGGCGCGAGTGAAAATTAAACTATGAAAAAGTGTAGAGAATAAATAAAGCAGAAGTAAACAGGAACCATAAATAGTAAAAGTGACAATTCTTAAAAGGCTATGAGTTGAAACTGCTTTAATGATCAACAAAACTAGACCTGCTACTGCTAAACAGAAGCCGATACCATGGGTGACAGCACTTAAAATGTTATCTACTAAGTAGTATGTTTTGGATCTATGAGCAGGTTCCTGCCACAATTTTTGCAATTTCATCATGAAACAGTTTGTTCGCTTTCTTTTATTTACAAGTTTTTTTGCTATAATAATTTATAATTAATACAGTTCACATTCTATCATAAATGAGAACATCTAAGCAGAATTGAGGGCGAGTACGTTGTCAGAAATTAAAATTTTGACTGATTCTTCCGCACAGTTAACGCCGGAAGAAATAAAAAAATATCATATTACCGTTGTGCCTTTGTCGGTCACAATTGACGGCAATACCTATATTGATGGGGTGGAAATAACCAGACAGCAATTTGTCCAAAAAATGAGTGAATCTAAAAAGTTGCCAACCACGAGTCAGCCGCCAATCGGAACAATAGTTGATACCATTAATGATTTGACTAAAGATGGCAGTGAAGTTATCGGTATCTTTCTAGCCAAGGTATTAAGTGGAACAATTGACGCTGCTCGTCAGGCTGTGAAATTAACGGGTAAATCCGATCTGGTTCATATTGTTGACTCTGAATTGACGGATCGTTCTGAAGGTTTTCAGGTTCTGGCTGCTGCACGCGATGCAGCTGCAGGCAAGACTATTCCTGAAATTTTAGCTCATATTGAAAAAATAAAAAAAACTCAACGTTTGCATTTACTAATTGTCAATTTAGAAAATGTTATTAAGGGTGGACGTTTGGGTCCTTTAGCCGGCAAAATTGTTAACATGCTTAATATCAGAATTGAATTGCAGATGCCCAATGGCCATTTGAAAATTGCTAAAAAAGGTCGAGGCAAGAAGTTCTCTTTAGCTTTTGATAAGCGCATTTTAGATGAGATCGAAGCTAATAAAGAAAAAATTAAAGAAGTTGGCATATCTTATGTCGCAAATGGTAGTACGCCGCAGAAGCTTCTTGATTTAGCCCAGAAAATTAAAGATATCAATTCCAAGATAGATGTTTTGGTAAGAGAAACCAGTCCTATTATTGCTACACACGCAGGAATGGGTGCTTACGCAATTTTATATTATACGGAGTAGAAATTGGCCTATAGAGAAAGTTTTTATCGTTATTTGATGACTCAGCGTAATGCTGATTCAAATGATGAAGTTGCACAATTTGCCAATAACGCACAAAATGATCAGACTTTTCCTAAACAGGAACAGAATTATGAGAAATTATCTGATTATCTTGAGCTCAATGCTGGCTATTTACCAAGTATGAGCATTTTTGATAAAGCATATCAAATGTATCGTGAAAAGATGACGTATTAATTTAAGGCTTCCTTGAAATTTGAAGCCATTTTAGTTGGGGAAAGGCAGATAATGGTTAACATTCAATGGTATCCGGGACATATGAATAAAGCTCGGAATCAACTTGAAGATAAAATGAGCTTGATTGATGTCTTCGTTGAAGTTTTGGATGCAAGAATTCCTCAGTCTTCACGTAATCCAATGATCGAAAAATTGGTGGGAGATAAGCCACATTTAATTATTTTGAATAAGGCAGATTTAGCTGATCCAGTAATGACCAAAAGATGGCAAAAAAAATTTACCACCAAAGGAAAATATGTGATGGCCTTGGATTCTCTTCATAACACCAATATGCAGATATTAGTGAAAATGATTAAAAAAGCTGCTGCTAATAAAATTAATAAGCTGACCCAAAAAGGGGCAGTCAGCCCAGTGATTAGAGTAGCTATTGCCGGCATACCTAATTGTGGTAAATCAACCATTATTAATCGTCTTGTAGGCCGAAATGTGACTCAAGTTGGTAATAAACCGGGAGTGACAAAGGGCCAAAATTGGTTAAAAACTACTGAAAATATTCAAGTCTTAGATACTCCAGGTATTTTATGGCCTAAGTTTGAAGACCAAACAGTTGGATTAAAGCTTGCCGCTCTTGGTGCAATCAAGGATACTGTTTTTAGTGCCGATGATGTTGCTTTATTTGTTTTATCAAAATTGCGCAAACATTATTTAAACGATTTAAGTAAGTTTGCTCGCACACCAAAAGCTGAAATTGAACGAATTAATGATACTGATTTGTTATTGGCATTAACTGAAGAATACGGCATGCGTGATGATTATGATCGCTTTTCTATGTACCTATTACAAAGGCTGCGCAAGGGAAAAGTAGGAAGGATTACATTAGATCGCATATGACGATTGGAGAAATTAAAAAATTACTTGCTAAGGATGCAGTTAGTTCAGAAGATTTGAATATCTTAAAAAATGATACCCGTGTTGGTGTGCAGAAACTACTACTTAGTTACAATAATCGTCAGCAAAAATTAGCTAAGAAGAAAGCCGCTTTTTTAAAAAGATTTGCATATGAAAAAACTTTTTGGGCAAAAAGCCAAATAGTTGCAGGTGTAGATGAAGTAGGCAGAGGTCCATTAGCGGGTCCGGTCGTGACAGCGGCTGTAGTTATTGATAACAGTTTTGATTTAATTGATGTTAATGACTCTAAAAAAATCAGTGCCAGTAGACGTTTAGAATTATATCCATTAATTTTAGAAAAAGCAGTTGATGTGGCAATTGGAGTTAAAGGTCCTGAAATTATTGATAAAGTAAACATATACGAGGTAGACCGGTTAGCGATGGCCGCAGCCGTAAGGGATTTATATGTTAAACCTGATGCCTTGCTGGTTGATGCTATGCAAGTACCAGTGAATCTACCGCAAATTCGATTAATTAAGGGAGACTCTAAGTCAAACTCTATTGCCGCAGCTTCAATTGTAGCTAAAGTTTTTAGGGATAAATTGATGGCGGATTATGCGCGAATTTATCCTGAATACCATTTTGACGAAAATGCTGGTTATGGCACTCAGACTCATATTCAAGCACTTAAGAAATACGGACCATGCCCGATTCACCGCAAGACTTTTGCACCTGTAAATTCCTTTTATCATTAAAAAATATTCCTCCTTTTTACGTATTTGTATTTAGGAGGTTTTTTTATGAAAATTACCAGCTTTCTTTTGCGCTTGAAATTACAAAAAAACATCGGTTATGTTAAGATGTTACGGGTTGCAAGTCAGTTAAATGTTGATGAGGTCACTATTCCAACTATCAAAAATTTGGACTTGACAAACAGCTTGATAAAAACCTGCATTAATGCCTATAATGACATGCGTGCAGACAAAATGATTAAAAGAGTAGAAAAGCAATGTCAAATTATCAGTTTTTTTGATTCTGAATATCCTGAGAACTTACGTCAAATATACCAGCCACCGTTAATTTTATTTTTACAGGGTAATGTGCAATTGCTGCAGAAAAACATTGTAACAATAGTCGGTTCGCGCCAGGCAACCAATTACAGCAGTATTGTTTTGAATAAGATTGTACCTAACTTAATAAAGAATGACTATGTTATTGCCAGTGGCTTGGCCAAAGGCGTAGACGTAATGGCACACAAAGCAGCATTAAAATATCATGGTCAAACAATAGCGGTGGTAGGTAATGGCTTAAATCATTTTTACCCCATGGTAAATTGTCACGTGCAGGAACAGATTGCACAAAAAGGATTAATTGTAAGTGAGTACCTGCCAGATACGCCGCCAAAGCCTTTCAGATTTCCTCAGCGAAACAGAATTTTGGCTGGCATAGCTGAAAGTGTAATTGTCACAGAAGCCAAGCAAAAATCTGGTTCTTTAATTACAGCTAATTTAGCTTTACAAGAAAATCGTAATATTTATGCTGTTCCGGGTCCAATTACCAGTGAGCTTTCTCAAGGTCCTAATAAGCTCATCCAGGCAGGAGCTTATCCCATTACTGATTTTGATTTCTAACTTGAAAGATTTGACAATTAGTAGTTAAATATTCTATTCTCAATTAAGTATTTAAAAAAGAATTTAATGAGGAGGCTGTTGATGCCTACTAAATCAAAGCCAAAGAAACGTAAAAAAACATTAGTCATAGTTGAGTCTCCGGCAAAGGCTAAAACTATTGAGAAATATTTGGGGCGTAATTACCGCGTTATTGCTTCTAAAGGACACATTCGTGACCTTCCTAAATCACAGATGGGTATTGACTTTGACCATAATTACAAGCCAAAGTATATTTCAATTAGAGGTAAGGGCGATACCATTAAGGAACTTAAGTCTGAAGCCAAAAAAGCTAAAGATGTCTATTTAGCATCCGACCCTGACCGTGAAGGTGAAGCCATTGCTTGGCACGTAGCCCATGTTCTTAATTTAGACCAAAATGACAAAAATCGAGTAACTTTTAACGAAGTCACTAAAGATGCAGTTAAAAACAGTTTTAAAAATCCTAGAACTATCGACATGGATACTGTTAATGCCCAACAGGCCCGGAGAATTCTGGACAGAATTGTGGGCTACTCTTTGTCTCCTATTTTATGGGAAAAAGTTAAAAAAGGCTTGAGTGCCGGACGTGTTCAGTCGGTTGCTTTAAAGCTGGTAATTGATCGGGAAAAAGAGATCAAGAACTTTAAACCTCAGGAATACTGGACAATTGATGCCGAATTTAAAAAAGAGACAAAGACTTTTAAGGGTCAATTTTGGGGTATAAACGGCAAGAAGACTGATTTACCCGATAATGATGCCGTACAAAAAGTTCTAACTCAAGTCGATAAAAAGAAAATTTTTCAGGTTGAGAATGTGGTTAAACGTGAGCGCCGGCGCCAACCAGCTGCTCCGTTTACTACTTCCACTTTGCAACAAGAAGCCAATAAGCGCTTGAATTATCGTACTAGAAGAACAATGAGTATTGCTCAACAATTGTATGAAGGAATTAGTCTGGGTAAGCAGGGTACTGTTGGTCTAATTACTTATATGAGAACGGATTCCAAGCGTACTTCTCCCATAGCGCAGGCTGAAGCTTCCAAATTTTTAAACGAGAAATACGGTAAAGAATACGCTGCCAAAGGGGCTCGCCATTTTAAAAATCAAGAAGATGCTCAAGATGCTCACGAAGCAATTCGTCCAACTAGCGTCTATCGAACACCAGAGTCGCTTAAATCCGTTTTAACAACTGAACAGTATCGTTTGTATAAATTAATTTGGTCCCGCTTTTTAGCCAGTGAAATGACCCCAGCTGTATATGATACGGTCAGAGCAGATATCACTCAAAATGGGATAATTTTCCGAACTACCGGTTCTAAAATGAAATTTGCCGGTTTTACCAAGGTTTATGACAACCAGCAGGAAACCAATATTGAACTGCCGGAATTAAATAATGGCGATGAAGTCAAACTGACTAAATCAGATAATAAGCAACATTTTACCATGCCACCTGCTAGATATACCGAAGCAAGTTTGGTTCATGCGCTAGAAGAAAATGGTGTCGGTCGGCCTTCAACTTATGCGCCTACTATTGATACAATTCAGCGGCGTTATTACGTTAAATTGGATGGTAAAGCGATTGTCCCAACCGAGTTGGGAGAGATCGTAGACAATTTAATTGAGCAGTTTTTCCCTGACATCGTCAATATCGATTTTACGGCTCAACTCGAAAATGACCTTGACGGAATCGAAGAGGGTAAGAAAAACTGGGTTAAAGTCATTGATGAGTACTACCATCCCTTTAAAAAAGAATTAGACAAGGCCGATGCCGGTATTAAAAAGGTGCAAATTAAAGATGAGCCTGCAGGATTTAATTGTGACATCTGTGGAGCACCAATGGTTATTAAAATGGGACGTTATGGTAAGTTTTATGCTTGTTCTCGTTTCCCTGATTGTCGTAACACTAAAGCAATAGTGAAAAAAGTAGGCGTTACCTGTCCTAAATGTGGTAAGGGTGACGTAATTGAGAAAAAGTCTAAGCGTAACCGTAAATTTTATGGTTGCTCGCGCTACCCGGATTGTGATTTTGTTTCCTGGGATAAACCGATTAACCGTAATTGTCCCAACTGTGGTCATTTTCTCATTGAAAAGAGAAATAAAAAGGGGCCTGTTGTCCTCTGCCCGAACGGCGATTATAAAGAAGAAGCTAATAATGAGAAAAACCCGATAGAAAGTTAAATTTATGTTAATATCATCAGATCATTTGTGGTTTGATGATATTCTTGTATATAAGAAAATAATTTTAGTAAAGGAATATGATGATATGCCTGAAAAAGTAACTGTAGTCGGTGGTGGCTTGGCTGGTAGTGAAGCAGCTTGGCAATTAGCCAAACGTGGAATCACGGTTGATTTTTATGAAATGCGTCCGCAAAAAATGACACCTGCTCATAAAACAGACCAGCTGGCCGAACTGGTATGTACCAACTCAATGCGTTCGAATCAATTATCTAACGCGGTTGGATTATTAAAAGAAGAAATGCGGCAACTTGATTCATTAATTATGGCGGCTGCTGATCAATCTCAAGTTCCTGCAGGAGGAGCACTTGCAGTTGATCGGACTGAATTTAGCGGCTATGTCACAAGCAAGTTGCACTCTTTACCTAACATTAATTTTCATACAAAAGAAATTACACAAATCCCGTCTGACACGATTGCCATTGTTGCAACGGGTCCTTTAACTAGTGACAGGCTTGCCGCAGAAATACAAAGGTTTTCTGGTGCAGAAAGTTTGCATTTCTTTGATGCCGCAGCTCCGATAATTGCTGCTGCTTCGATCGATATGAATATCGTTTATAAGAAATCACGTTATGACAAGGGAGAGGCTGCATACTTAAACTGCCCCATGACAAAGCAAGAGTATGAGAATTTTGTGCGGGAATTAGTCAATGCCGAAACGGCTGAAGTTCACGACTTTGAAAACAGTGATGTTTTTGAAGGTTGCATGCCGATTGAGGTCATGGCAAAAAGAGGACCTAAGACAATGCTTTTTGGTCCCCTTAAGCCGGTAGGGTTAGAAGATCCGACTACTGGTAAAATTCCTTATGCTGTGGTTCAGCTCAGGCAGGATAATGCAATAGCATCAATGTATAATATAGTTGGTTTCCAAACGCATCTTAAATACGGTGAACAGAAACGGGTTTTTTCAATGATTCCCGGACTTGCTCATGCTCGTTTTATTAGGTACGGTAAAATGCATCGCAATACTTATATGGCTTCACCAGCAGTTTTAACTCCAGCGTATGAGGCAAAAAAGCAGCCTGGTTTATTTTTTGCTGGTCAAGTTACTGGGGTTGAAGGCTACGTTGAAAGTGCCGGCAGTGGTCTTGTTTGTGGAATTAATGCTGCCAGAAGAGCTAATGGTCAAGAACCGGTGACTTTTCCCAAATTAACTGCTTTAGGTTCGATGGCTAATTATGTCACTAGCGCCGATATTAAGCATTTTCAGCCAATGAATGCCAGCTTTGCACTAATTCCTGGACTAGAAGGGCGTAAGATCCGTAATAAGAAAGAACGTCATTTACAAATAAGCCAGAGAAGTTTAGAGAACTTAAAGGAATTTCAACAGAAAGTATTGAATTAAATGAATGAGCAACAAGATGATTTACTAGTTCTTTTTACCGACTATTTACTCAATGAGCGTCAGTACAGCCCTAAAACAATTGTCTCCTATCAAACCGACTTAAAATCTGCAAAAAGGTTTTGGCAGGATTCAGGGGGATTTGATGGTTGGGAAAAAATAGGTAGAAGAGACATTGAAATATATCTGCAGCACTTAGCCGATCAAAATTTAGCGCGTTCGACACAGTCGCGCAAGATGTCTAGTCTTAGATCGTTTTACCGCTTTTTAACTAGACGCAAAATTGTTAAAATAGATCCAACCCAGACTATAATTCTACGTGCCAAAGAGCGCAAACTACCTCAGTTCTTTTATGCTCCTGAACTTAAGCAGGTTTTTGACTCATTATCTGGAACTGACCCGTTAACTTTGCGTAACTTGGCATTAATTGAATTGTTTTATACTACGGGGATGAGGGTCAGTGAAGTAAGCAATTTAAAAAGAAAACAAATAGATTTAGATTTAAAGATAATTTTAGTTCATGGTAAGGGTAATAAAGATCGGTATGTTGCTTTTGACGATCAGACTAAAGCTGCTTTGGTCAAATACTTGGAAGATGGTCGCAAGCAACTTTTAAATGATCAGGAAGATTTAGGCTATGTATTTCTAAACAACACAGGAAAGCGGCTAACAGAACGTGGTATCGAGTATATCATGCAAAAAGTTTTCAATGAAGCTGGCATTAATGGTAAAGTACATCCGCACGAGTTGCGCCATTCATTTGCAACGGCAATGTTGAATAACGGCGCCGACTTGCGTAGTGTACAAGAACTCTTAGGCCATGATAATTTGTCAACAACTCAAATATACACGCATGTAACTATGAGTCATTTGCAGGCAAACTATGAAAAATACTTTGCTCGCAACGATAAGAAAGATGAGGCAAAATAATGACAACAATATGTTCAGTAAAATTTAATGGTAAAACCGCAATTGCTGGTGATGGCCAGGTTACTTTAGGAGAAAAAGTAATAGCCAAAGCTACTGCTAAAAAAATAAGACGAATTTATCATGATCAAGTGGTAATTGGTTTTGCTGGTGGTGTAGCCGATGCTGTCAGTTTGCAGGATATGCTTGAAGGTAAACTGGAAGCTTTTGGTGGAGATTTACGCAGGGCAGCCGTTGAAATGGCCCAAGCTTGGCGTAAAGATGCAACTTTGCAAAAGCTGGAAGCAATGCTGATTGCGTTTAATGAAAAAGATCTTTTGCTAATCTCAGGTAACGGTGAAGTGCTTGAACCCGATGAAAATGTAGTGGCGATTGGCTCTGGCGGAAATTTTGCCCAAGCGGCTGCAATTGCAATGACCAGACATTCTTCTAATATGACTGCCAGTGAAATTGCTCATGAAGCCGTTGAAATAGCCTCTGGAATTGATATCTTCACTGATGATCAGATTATCACAGACGAATTGTAATAACGGAGCGTAAAAAATATGGAAACCAAAACACCTAAACAAATAGTTAACTTACTTAATGAATATATAATCGGACAGGATGAGGCCAAGAAGGCTGTTGCCGTTGCTTTGTATAATCGTTATCGCAGAATGCAACTGCCAAAGAAAATGCAGGAGGATATTACTCCTAAGAATTTGTTAATGGCTGGCCCTACTGGTGTTGGTAAAACAGAAATTGCTAGAAGGCTGGCCGCAATTGTCAATGCTCCGTTTGTTAAGGTAGAAGCGACTAAATTTACTGAAGTTGGCTATGTGGGTCGTGATGTGGAATCGATGGTCCGCGATTTGGTCAATGAAGCGGTTCGTATGGAAGAAAAGGATCAATTTGATCGCGTTCGCCCTCAGGCAGCTAAAGAAGCCAATAAAATTTTAGTGCGCTTGCTTGTGCCCGGAATTAAGCGTGACAAACGCAAGAATCAAATGCAGGAATGGCAAGACATGATGTCGATGATTATGGCGGCTGGTCAAAACAATGACCAGAATTCACCAGCAGATCAAGAAGAAATAACAGATGATATTCGCAATGAGAGATTGACTGTTTCAGAACAGTTGAATAAAGGTCTGCTTGAAAATCGTGAGGTTACAATCGAAGTTGAGCAGGCACCAAAGGTTAACCCGATGGGTGACATGATGGGGCAAATGGGAATTGATATGAGTTCAATGCTCAATGATTTAGTACCTAAGAAGAAAATCAAACGAACTCTCCTTGTCAAAGATGCCCGGGAAGTTTTAATTCAGCAAGAATCCCGTAAAATGGTTGATTATGATTCCTTATATCAAAAGGCAATTGAACGAACGGCAAATAATGGGATCATTTTTATTGATGAAATTGATAAGATTACAGCTGGCAACCAGAAAACTTCCGGTGAAGTATCGCGTGAAGGAGTACAAAGAGATATTTTGCCAATTGTTGAAGGTTCAACAGTTCAAACAAAATATGGCCCGGTAACTACAGACCATATTCTCTTCATTGCAGCTGGCGCTTTTTCAGAGTCCAAGCCGAGTGACCTTATCCCCGAATTACAAGGACGTTTTCCAATTAGAGTGGAACTTAATGCCTTGTCAAAGGATGACTTCGTTAAAATACTTAAGGACCCAGAGGACTCATTATTAGAGCAATATGTAGCATTGATGAAAGCCGATGGGATAAAGTTAGTCTTCACACAAGAAGCAGTTGAGCGGATTGCGCAAATTGCTTACGATGTTAACCAGGGAACAGATAATATTGGTGCCAGACGGTTGTCAACAATTCTTGAGAAGTTGCTGGAAGATGTCTTATACGAAGGCCCGGACATGACAATGGGAGAAATTACTGTAACTGAAGCATATGTTAATGAAAAACTTAGTGATATAATAACAAATAAAGATCTAACTAAGTTCATTCTTTAACAAAGGTGATGATTAAACATGAATTACACTATCAAAAATAGCATTCTTAAAGTTGAAATTGCTAGTAAGGGTGCTGAAGTGCAAAGTGTAAAAAGTTTACATAGTGGATACGAGTATATTTGGCAGGCAGATCCTCAAGTCTGGAATCGGCATGCACCTGTTCTTTTTCCAATAGTCGGCAGACTAAAAAATGACGAATATACTTACCAAGGAAAAACCTATCATTTAACTCAACATGGTTTCGCCCGTGATTTAGAGTTTCAAGTGGTGCGTCATACAGATGAAAGCATTACATTTTTGCTGACCGACTCTGAAGAGACCAGGAAGGTTTATCCGTTCAAGTTTGAACTACGAGTGAATTACAATTTACTCAATAATCTCTTAGAAGAAAACTTCACTGTTGTTAACAAAACGGATGGCGAAATGATCTTTGGTATTGGTGGTCACCCTGGATTCAATATTCCTACAAGTAATACCTTATCTAAGGAAGATTTTTACTTTAGTACCAAACCTTCTCGTGCGCGTGTTCATATTCCTTTGAAGGGCGCATTTCTAGATTGGCCTAATCGGTCGTTGGCTTCTACTAATAGCTTAATTACTCTTAGTGATCATCTATTTAAAAATGACGCGCTGATTTTTCAAATGCGCGGCCACGATAATAGGATATCTTTAAAAACTGATGCTAATAATTTTCATGTAAATGTTTGGTTGCGAGATGCACCTTTTGTGGGTGTGTGGTCACAATACCCGACAACTGCAGATTATGTCTGTATTGAACCGTGGTGGGGGATAGCAGACCGCTTTGATACCAACCAAAAGCTGGAAGAGAAGTATGGTATGAACCATCTGGAAGCGGGAGAAACTTTTACTGCTGGTTTTAGCATGGCTTTCCATGACCAAGACGAATAAATTTTGAGTTCAAGATAATAGACGCAAAAAAGGAAGTACCAGGCTTCCTTTTTTTATATCACCAAAATAAAAATTAAATATTGCGAACAAGTGTTCATACATCTATAATATAATAGCTAGCTGTTGAGGCTAGCCGTATTTATTTGCTATGCAATTATAGTTTGTGGTGCTTTTTCTTATACCAATACCACAAGCCAAAGGGAATAATATTTTCTTGGTGCTGCAATAAGCGTTTAATATTGCTTCTGTGACGAATAAACAAGATAATCATGATGCAGCCAACAATGATTTCCAAAAAAACATCATGAAAAAAGAAAGTTGCAATAAATATCAGAACCACAGCAATCAGGCTTGAAAGGCTGACATAAGACGTGATAAAAACTAATGGTAGAAAAATAAGAGCGCAAATGCCAAAGAACTTGAGATTATAACCTAAGAAGAGGCCGGCACTGGTTGCTACAGCTTTACCGCCCTTAAATTTGAGAAAAATAGAGAATGTATGTCCTAAGATCGCCAGACCACCAGAAATTAATAGGATATATTTGGGCACATTAAGATGGAATATTCTCGGCAAGTTGGTAGCGAGTGTTCCTTTTAAAACGTCAACGATGAGAACCACACTGCCGGCAAATGGTCCGAAGACGCGAAAAGAGTTGGTGGTACCGATATTGCCGGAGCCATAGTTTCTAATATCTTCAGCAAAAAAGATTTTACCGACGATCACGCCTGTAGGAAAAGACCCTATTAAATATGCTAGAATAAATATCAGAATTAAATTTAAATTTATCATTTTTATCCCACTCTCTTAAAGTCTAATGCTATTTTAGCAGAGATTATTGCGTTTGCGGGCTAAATAATAAATGATTTTTAACTGGAGGAGTCTATTTGGTTAAAACAAATAAAAAAATAAATTCTTATGATGACTCATCAATTCAGATTCTTCATGGTCTGGAGGCCGTGCGTAAACGGCCGGGAATGTACATTGGGTCGACTGATGTGCATGGCTTAAACCAGCTAGTCTACGAAATTGTAGATAACTCGGTTGATGAAGCGATGGCCGGATTCGGTAACGAAATTGACGTGACGATTCATAAAGATAACAGTGTGACGGTTCGTGACTTTGGCCGGGGTATGCCTACTGGAATGCATAAATCGGGTAAGCCCACTATCGAAGTCATCTTAACCGTTTTACATGCTGGGGGTAAGTTTACCGAGCAAAACTACAAAACTTCAGGTGGACTTCATGGGGTTGGATCCTCTGTGGTTAATGCTCTTTCCAGTTATATGGATGTGAAAGTTGTGCGAGAAGGCACTGCTTATGAAGAAGAGTTCAAAGATGGTGGTCATCCAGTTGGAACTTTAAAATGTTTGGGTAAAACTAAAGAGCCGACAGGCACTACCATTACTTTTAAACCTGATGAGAAAATTTTTTCAACAATCAGATATAAGTATGAAACTATTCAAGAGCGCATCAGGGAATCTGCTTTTCTGTTAAAGGGCGTACGCTTTGTTTTAACTGACGAACGTGAACCCGAACATCATGATGACTTTAAATATGATGATGGCATTAAAGCTTTTGTCTCATATCTCAATGAGGGTAAAGATTCTTTAAGCGATGTTTTTTATTTTTCCGGAAAACAAGATGAAATTGAAGTTGAGTTTAGCGGTCAATACAGTGACAGCTACTCAGAAAATCTGGTTTCTTTTGTTAATAATGTGCGCACTTCAGACGGTGGTACTCATGAAGTAGGAGCTCGTAGTGGCTTTACGCGTGCTTTTAACGACTATGCTAAAAAGCAGGGCTTGTTAGGGAAAAAAGATAAAAATATTGACGGGTCGGATTATCGTGAGGGCTTAAGCGCGGTTTTATCAGTTAAGATCCCAGAAGAGCTATTGGAGTTTGAAGGGCAGACTAAAGGTAAATTAGGTACTCCGCAAGCAAGATCTGTAGTTGATGCGATTGTCTATGAAAAAATGTCTTACTACCTAATGGAAAAAGGCGAGCTGGCTCAAGAGCTGGTAAAAAAGGCGCAAAGAGCAAGGGATGCTCGTGAAGCTGCCAAAAAAGCGCGCAATGAAAGTCGAAATGGTAAAAAACGGCGCAAAAAAGAAGTGCTTTCAGGTAAGTTAACTCCAGCACAATCACGCAACCCCAAAAAGAACGAATTATTTTTGGTTGAGGGTGACTCAGCTGGTGGTTCCGCAAAACAAGGTAGAGACCGTAAGTTCCAGGCTATCTTGCCTTTACGTGGTAAAGTTTTGAATACCCAAAAGGCCAAGCTCCAAGATATCTTTAAGAATGAAGAGATTAACACCATGATCTACACTATCGGCGCCGGAGTCGGAGCCGAATTTAACGTGGAAGATTCCAATTACGATAAGGTAATTATCATGACGGACGCCGATGATGATGGTGCCCATATTCAGATTTTGTTGTTAACCTTTTTCTACCGTTATATGAGGCCAATGATTGAACATGGTAAAGTTTATATTGCTCTGCCTCCTCTTTATCGTCTGCAAAAAGGTCGTGGTAAAAAGGCTCAAGTGCAATATTCCTGGACCGATGAAGAGCTTGCTGCCGCTGAAAAGAAAATGGGTCGCGGTTATACTTTACAGCGATTTAAGGGACTGGGAGAAATGAATGCTGAGCAATTATGGCAAACAACTATGGATCCGGAAACCAGACTGCTTATTCGTGTCAAAATCGATGATGCTGCTTTGGCAGAACGGCGCGTTACCACATTAATGGGAGATAAGGCTGGAGCCAGACGAAAATGGATTGAAGAAAATGTTAAGTTTAGATTAGGCGATAACACTTCAATTTTAGAAGAAGAAAATGAATAAAAGAGGTTTTTAATTAATGTCTACAAAAGAACGAATTCGTGAAATGCCGCTTGAGCAGGTCATGGGTGAACGTTTTGGAAGATATTCCAAATACATTATTCAGGAACGGGCCTTACCGGATATTCGTGACGGGTTAAAACCCGTGCAAAGAAGAATCCTTTATGCCATGTTCCAGGATAACAATACTTACGACAAACCATTTAAAAAAGCAGCTAAAGCTGTGGGTAATATTATGGGTAATTTTCACCCTCATGGTGACAGTTCAATTTATGGAGCTTTAGTCCACCTCTCACAAGATTGGAAAATGCGTGAGCCATTAATTGAAATGCATGGTAATAACGGCTCAATGGACGGGGATGGCCCCGCAGCTATGCGTTATACTGAATCTCGTTTGAGTAAAATATCTAACATGTTACTGCAGGATATTGATAAAAATACAGTCAATATGGTCCTGAATTTTGACGATACCGAATATGAGCCCACCGTTTTACCGGTACGTTTTCCCAATTTACTAGTTAATGGTTCTACCGGTATTTCAGCGGGTTACGCCACGGAAATACCACCACATAATTTAACCGAAGTAATTGATGCCACTATCTATTTGTTAAAAAATCCTAATGCCACTCTTTCCGATCTGATGCAATTTGTCAAAGGTCCTGATTTTCCAACTGGCGCCATCGTTCTGGGTGAAAAGGGCTTGCGTGAAGCTTATGAAACAGGACGTGGCCGTATTCAGGTAAGAGCTAAATCTTCTATTCAAGAAATAAGAGGGCACCGTGAGGAAATTGTAATTACGGAAATTCCTTTTGCTGTTAATAAAGCCCTGTTAGTTAAAAAAATGGATGAGATTCGGCTTAACAGAGAAATTGATGGTATAGCTGAGGTTCGGGATGAAACTGACCGTCATGGTTTGTCAATTGTAGTCGAATTAAAAAAGGGTGCCGATGCACAAAATATTTTAAATTATCTCTTTAAAAATACTGAACTGCAGGTTTCCTATAATTTCAATATGGTTGCGATTGATCACATGACGCCAATGCAGGTTGGTTTAAAGCATATCTTGTCTTCATACTTAGAACATGAAAAAGAAGTAGTTACCAAAAGAACTAAGTATGATTTAAATAAAGTTGAAGAACGTCTGGAAATTATCCAGGGCTTGATTCATGCCATGGACATTTTAGATCAGGTTATCAAAGTCATTCGGGCATCAAAAAATAAGACCGAAGCTAAGAAAAATTTGTCTAATGAATTTGAATTTTCAGCTCGACAAGCAGAAGCAATTGTTTCTTTGCAACTATATAGACTTACTAATACCGATGTAGATGCTTTAGTTAAAGAGCAAACGGAATTAAGCGAAAAGATAGCTCGTTTTAAGGAGCTTTTATCTAATAACAAAACTTTGGAAAAGGAAATAGTTAAAGAACTATCACTTGTTAAAAAAGAATTTGGTAATCCAAGAAGGACCGAAATTTCTTCTGCAAATGCTAAGATCCAAATTGATGAAAAAGCTCTAGTAGCCGATGAACAGGTACGTGTGTTGATAAGTCGCGATGGCTACTTGAAAAGATCTTCTATTCGTTCCTGGCAGTCAAGTGATGATGAGGATAACGGCTTGCCAAGCGGGGATGATGTAGTATTTGAAAAAACAGTATCTACTTTAACCAATTTATATCTTTTTACCAGTCGGGGAAATGTCATTTACCGTCCAGTAAATGAACTAGTTGAGGCAAAGTGGAAGGAAACTGGCCAACATTTGTCTCAAGAAATTGGTTTAAATGAGGATGAAAACATTATTCGTGTATTTGACTTTGACAATTTAAAGCAAAGTGTCAACTTTTTACTTGCTACCAACGATGGCTATATCAAACAATTACAATTAAGTAATTTGCAACCTACAAGAACTTATCGTTCACGAGCAATTACAGCGCTAAAAATGAAAAAACCAGACAGTATGGTCGTCCGCGTTGATTTAGTTAAGAGTAACAGTAATGACGAAATAATTTTATTTACTCATAACGCATATGCTATTCGCTATAATTTGGCAGAAATTCCAGAATCTGGCGCCAAATCGTTTGGAGTAAAGTCTGTCAATCTGAAGCCTGCGGACTATGTCATTTCATATATCTTAATAAATCCTGACTATCTTGACCTGGTTCATGTTGGCATAATTACACAAAGGGGGGCATTTAAACAATTTAAAGCTGATTTAGTAAATAAAGTATCACGGGCTAAACGAGGAGTACTTGTATTAAGAGAACTTAAAACTAAACCTCACCGCATTGTTGCAGTTACGTCTTATGGGCAAGACCATACTCTGATTGTAACCACTAAGAGTAAGAGGCACATAAAGATCTTAACTAGTGCTTATCCGTTAGGTGATAGATATTCGAATGGTTCATTTGTGATTGATACTACTAGTGACGGGGAGCCAGTTAATATAAAACTAAGTAGGCCATTAAGCAATAATTAATTTTAGTTTATTTAATGATATCAATAAATTGTGAAAGTGCTTTATTGAATTACAATAATACTTTGACACAAAGGGGTTTTTGATTGATAATAGCATATATATAGAGCCATATTATTGTTAAGATAGAAGGAATAATTTTATGCCTAAAACAGATACAATACTCTCAACCAAGTCCTTACATTATTTTTTGCAATTAATTGATACTATGAATTATACCCAGGCAGCCCAGATCCTGGGCATTACTCAACCGGCTTTAACTCAACAAATTAAGAAAATCGAGCATGCAATTGGAACACCGTTATTTGGGCAAATGGGCAAAAAGCTTTACCTAACGGAAGCGGGTAAGCAATTGCAAACTGGAGCGATTCAATTGCTTGGAACCATTAATTCTGTGGTTAGTGATATTCAAGAATTTACTCAGGCTGATAAGGGTAATATTGCAATCGGTGTTTTAGAAAGTGTTGATTCTGATCTTCTCAGACGGTTTTTGATTGAGTTTAACCAAAAGTTTCCGAATATAACTATTAGTGTCTCTTATTTTAACCGGAAAGATCTTTGGTATAATCTTGATAATAATTTAATTGATTTAGGGTTGCTTTATGTTCCTGAAACTACTAAGAAAAGTCAATCCAATATTCAGAATCAGTATGAACAAATGAAAGTCACACAAGAGAGATTGACAATTTTGACACACAATTCTAAATTTGAAGCAAAAAGGGCATACCCAGTTTCCAAATTCTTAGGAAAAAATTGGGTACTTTATCCGGATAGTTTTTACTTAACTCAATTGTTAAAAGATAAATTAGGCTCTAAATTAAATGCTAAAAACGGGTTAAATGTTCCTTTAACCTTTACTTCAACCAAGCAAATGGTTGATACAGCGCAGGAAACTGATTATGAGACAGTTGTAGGTGAATCATATTATCAGCTCCACCAAGACGAAATTGATTTAACACCAGTATTTTTAAAAGGTGTTCCCAAATTTACAACCTCAATTATTTATCGCAAGGGCAAGAAAGAAGTTCCTCGGATTGAAAACTTTTTAGCCGAATTTAAAAAGTTTTTGCAAGCATAATTCTTCATACATGTGCTAAGACATAATAAATTATTTAAACTAAAATTTACATTTTACTGGGAAGAAAAGGTTTTATTAGGTAAACTAGAAGATAAGTAAAAAATTTAAAAGAAACAGGGGAAAGTTAAATGGAAAAAGAATTAGTTTTTGGTCATCAAAATCCAGATACAGATGCCATAGGAACTGCAATTGCTTATTCATATTTGCAAAATAAATTAGGCTATAATACAGAAGCGGTTGCTTTAGGTGAGCCTAACGATGAGACAGCCTTTGCGTTAAAGAAATTTGGTTTTGAAGCACCAAGAGTTATTAAAACAGCTGCTAATGAAGTGGAGAAGGTAATGCTAGTCGATCATAATGAACCGCAGCAAAGTGTTTCCGATATTGATAAAGTAACTGTAACTCATGTGGTTGACCATCATAGAATTATGAATTTTAATACAAGTATGCCTCTGTTTTATCTTGCAGAACCTGTAGGTTGCACAAGTACAATTATGTATGGACTGTACAAGCATTTTAAGGTGGAAATTCCTCAAAATATTGCTGGAATTATGCTCTCAGCTATAATATCAGACACATTATTGCTAAAATCGCCAACTACTACTGAGAGAGATAAAAAGGCCGTTCAAGAACTTGCAGAAATTGCTAATGTTGATTACCAAAAATATGGTTTGGAAGAACTGAAGGCTGGAACCAATATAGCAAGTAAATCGGAAGAAGAATTAATTGATTTAGATGCTAAATCATTTGATTTGAACGGTAAGAACGTTCGGGTTGCTCAAATCAATGTAGTTGACTTACCAGAGGCTTTGGAACGTAAAGAGGCTTTCTTAAAGACAATGAGCGATTCAGCCAAGTCTGAAGGCTACGATTTATTCATGCTGCTTATAACTAATGTACTTGACTCAGATTCAACTGCATTAGTTATAGGTTCAGATGAGGCTTTGGCTTCATTTGAAAAGGCATTTGGTGAGGTTAAGGATTCTGAAATTAGCTTGCCAGGTGTTGTTTCAAGAAAGAAACAGGTTGTGCCACCGTTAACTGAAGCTTTTAAGTAATTTAAAAAACACGAAATAGAGAAAATCTATTTCGTGTTTTTTTAATCTTTGTTAATTTCTTTAGCCAAAATGATGAATGATTTGCATACTCTTTCAGCTTTGTCAGGTGACATTTTTCTAAGTTCATTAAGAACCTTCTTAATAAATACTGGAGTATTATCTTGATGATTTTCAACTTTAACTTCTTTAAAGCGATAAGCATTCATAATAATATCTGGTGTAGTTGTATTTAAGGCTCTGGCAATGGAGTCAAGCTTTTGAATACTAATATTCTGGTTTTTGGTACGCTCAAGACGGGAAATAAAATTGACCGATAAATCGCTTAATTCAGCGAGATCCTCCTGGGTTAATTTCTGTTCACGTCGCCTGCGACATATTTCTTTTCCTAAATTTATACTCATGGAATAAATTCAACCCTTTCAAAAAAATAATTCCATATTCTATAATAACAGATTAATTATAGAAATAAACAGTAAAACAAAAATAATAATGAATAAAACACTTGCTTATGGCAAAATTATACTCAAACTAAATGTTTTAAACTATACCCCACATAGTATTGTAAGCTATTTTTTGAGAAAATAAAATAAAAAAGCACCAATTAATAACCTTAAAGTGAAAAAGGAAAGAGTGGCAAATATTATATCAAAGACTGCTTTCGCTTGCCAGGTCTGCGAGTAGAAAGGCGCTTGTTTAAAAAAGAGAACAACTAATTAGGTTTATATATTTATAAATCCTAGAAAGCGCTTTTATTTATATTTTTCCATATTTATGCTAGTTATTTTGAATATAGAAATTAATGACGTATAGTCTAACTATATTTTGGGGTAGTATTTTATATCTGTTCGCATAATTCTTATATTGTAAATTAAAACTGAAATTTCTATCTAAATCATAAAAATACACTGTCAGTCTTTATCAGAAAACTTTTGGCAACTTTTGAATATCAAGTAATTTTTGCTTGAGTTCAAGCGGGTGATTTAGGTTTAATATATTTCAGCATATTGCAGTAGTAAAATACAGCTTCGTATAATATATATTATGTAAAGTTATATTAAAAATTCAGGATAGAGGGGTTAATCAACAAATACCTTGGTTAAAATATGTATGTTGACACAAGTATTTAGAGTCTTTTAAAATTCAAAAGCCGCTTAACTGATCATTTAATAGCAATTAATTATCTCAGTAGTAATTTAAATTTTTCTTACATAGACAGATTTCCATCTTTGAATTCACAAAATTTAATATAGAAAGAACTAGTTCTAAATCGTAAAAGTTTATGTATTAAGTGGCAAATCATTATAAGTGTGAATCGTTAATGTAAGTGGTAAGTTTAGTATCTTTTTAATTGGTATAAAGAAAGTGTGCGATTTACTGGAAATAGTAATTTGGTGTTACATTTATTTTATTGCTTTCATTAAAATTATAGTTTTAATGAAAGCAAATAAAGGAAGTATTGCAGTCAAAATTTTCTTTATATCAGACTCTAACGCTCACACAAAGTTAGCAATTAGCGCGTAAGTTTTTAAACGAGATATTTTAAATTGTTGCTTTAAATATGTTAATGTATAGCTTAAAAATAAAGCTGTTTCCCCTCTTTTAAAGTACACTACAGCTAGCTCCAATTTCATGGTTTTCTCTCTCCTAATGCTCTATAATTTTGATCTGAATACTCTATTTTTAGCAATTAATTATCAGGCTTAAACAACTAAATAATATTTATCAAATCACCCTCTTAATTTCTAGCAAATTAAACCGCAGTTCAATAATCTGTGCGATAAATGTAGTTGAGCGACTATCTGTTTGATTTTTCCCCTTTCTTTAAGGTAACCAAGAATAAAAAAGACAAACATACATTCTGATTTTGCTTTATAATAGAATACATAATTATTTCAGTTAGGAGAATTTTGCTACGTGGAAACAAAAAGATACTTAGATCTAATCGATGATGAATTGAAAAAAATGCCGGATTTTGTCAAAGATTATAACTTTGGTACCAGTCATTCTTTAGCTACATCCTATCAATATTTAACAGAAATCAGACGTTTCTTTGACTGGCTGCGCCAAGAAGGCATTTCACAGGCTAAAAATAATCAAAAAATTGAAACCGAAACTTTGGCCAAACTGCAGCGCAATGACATTATGCTTTATATTAACTATTTGGGTCACGTCAAAAATAAGCAGGGTAATCTTAACTCCCCCACTACTATCAATCGTTCCATAAATGCGTTAAGGTCCTTGTTTAAGTTTTTAACTATAACTGCTGATAATATTAATGGTCAGCCATATTTTGAACGAAATGTAATGCTTAAAATTGATTCCCTCAATAATACAGAAACGCTGAACTACCGTGCACATGTCCTTGAATCACACATGTATACCGGCAAATTAAAATATCAGTTTCTAGACTTTATTGCTACTAAATACGAACTTCAATGCAATAAACATGCTCTACCGGGTTTTAAAGTTAATAAAGAACGTGATATGGCAATTATTGCATTAATTTTGGGAACAGGGATAAGGGTCTCAGAATGTGCAGGAATTGATGTTTCTGACATTAATTTTAGAAAGGCTACGCTGGACGTAACACGTAAAGGTGGTCAAAGAGACAGCGTTCCAATTGCCGAATGGACAATAATTTATATCAAAGGATATAAAAAGATTCGCCAGGAACGCTATTCAGCCTCAAAAAAAGATGCAGCATTCTTTCTTACACGGTGGCACAATAAAACCAGAAGGATTACTGCCAGTGCAATTGAAAAGATGGTTAATAAATATTCAGCTGCCTTTGGACATCCACTTACCCCTCATAAATTGCGCCATACTGTGGCTTCTGAATTATATGATGTGACTAAAGACCAGGTTTTGGTTGCCCAGCAGCTGGGACAAAAAGGAACTTCAGCAACTGATTTATATACTCACGTCGATCAAAAAAAGCAAAGAGCTGCCTTGAATGAGATTACTGAAGCTGATAAAAACAATAGTAAAAAGCAAGCATAATAGTGCTTGCTTTTTTGGTTATTCGAATCTTGTCTGCCAATTTGAACTTTGATTAGCCTCAAAGCACATTTTTATTTCTGCTAAAGAGTTTCGTGGTACTGACAAAGGTGGCAGATTATCAAAGTCAAAGAACGAGCATTTTTCAGTTTCAGTATTATTGACAAACTTTCCTCCTAAATCTCTGCAGAGAAAAATAACATTGCATACATTGATAGCGCGTTCAACTCGTTTATTATCATAAATGTTAGTTGAATGGTTATTTACGGCAATGATTTGCTCAACCGCGATCTTATGACCAGACTCCTCTTCTGCCTCTTTTATACAATTTTCTTTAACCGTCATATTTGGTTCACACCAACCACCAGGCATTGACCATAAATTGTCGGTAGACTCTTTCACCAACAAAATTTTTTGCTTAGTAAAAATTGCTGCTCTGGTAGATACTTTAGGTGTCTGATAACCGTCATCACTACTAAATAACCCCTTAATCACATCAATCGGCTCACCAGTTTTAGCAGCCATCATCTTTATTGCAATTTCTCTTATCTGCTGGTATCTTTCTCTATCAAAACGATCGTGGCCGTATTCAATGCCATCTTGAGCAATACTTTGTAGTTTTATTGCCCACCTTGATAGTTGGTCTAATTTTTTCATAAAAAGCCTCAATTTTTTAGCAAAAAAGCAACCTTTCAAAGGTTGCTCTTACTTTGTTAAATCAATTTTATCAATATCTATCATCCAGCCAATAGCAAAAGATTTTTCTCCCAAATGTGTCGCAATAACGGGACTAAACTTCGTTACTGAAATATTTTGCTTGGGAAATTTCTCCTTTAAAAAGTCCTCTGCTTCTTCAGCTTGACTTTTATCATTAGAATCAATGATAAAAAGTTTAATTTGGTCTTTATAAGGCAACTTATCAATCTTTTCCACTGTTAAACTTTTAATTTTTATAAAAGCCCGTTTCATTGATCGAATCTTATCAAATGCCACAATATCGCCATCTTTAAAAGTAAGCAGTGGCTTGATGTTCAGCATGGATCCGATAAAAGCAGTAGCATTGCTTAAACGCCCCCCACGACTCAGATTTTTTAAATCATTGACTACAAAAATCTCATCAATGGTTGATTTGATTTTATCTAATTTTACCAGAATGGTATCAAGGTCGAGACCATTCTTTATCATTCTGGCTGCAGCTAAAACCAAATTTCCCTGCAGACGAACTGTCATCCTCGTGTCTATAGCATGTAGATTATATTTGGGATTGTTTTCCGATATATTACAAAGTGTCTGATAAAAACCTGAAATTCCGCTTGAAAGTGTAATTGCGATAATAGCTTCATACCCTTCGTCATGTAAGCGATCAAAAAGACGAATTAAATCACCGCTACTTGGTTGAGAAGTCTTAGGAAAATCAGCTCCCTCTCTTTGCATTTTAAAAAGCTGATCAGAAGTAATATCAACATTTTCTAAGTACTCTTTTTGACCTATGATTATGGGAATAGATATAACAATAATATTGTTTTTTTCCGCCTCTTGTTTTGTTATGGCGCTGGTACTATCAGTAACTAAAGCAATCTTCATCTAACTTACCTTTCGCTTTTGTCTGTACAACATACAAGAATTATAGCATAAAAAAATAAGTGTTTCGACCATCAACTAGTAGAACAAATTATTTTTCACTTCTTTGTAATAACTCACTGAAGATGTGGTTAAAAGTTGCTACTTCTTGTTTGCTAAGACCTTGCAACAAGGATTCTTCTATCTCTTTTAATACTTGTTTTAATTGGATAATTTTTTGAAGTCCTGTTTCATTTAACAAAACAATTTTGCTTGAATCTTTCTCAGATCTTTTAACTGTAATAAAACTAACTGTTTTCTTCTGCTGTAATTGTCTACTCAATGTAGATAACGAAATATTTAAATTGTCAGCTAAATCTCCCATTTTTAAAGCTGTATTGTTATTTTGATCGAAATATAGCAAAATTCTAGTTTGTGATAAATTTAAGCCACATTTTCTATTTATTTCGTTTTTTATATTTCCCGCAATTGTGCTAAAAGATAAAACATCCATTTAACTACCTTTTCTGATAAAAACCAAAATAACTTATAAGCATGTATTTAAAAAGTCCATATGTTTTCCCAAAGAAAATTAGTTTGTGAAACAATTGGGTTACCTGTATAGTAATATTATTTACTATTATTTTTTGCTTATAAATATTTATATTAATAACTTTAAATCTATATTACCAGTATATCAGTTTTTTGCAATAGCTGCTTTAAAAAGTAGATTTATAATTAATATATGATTAGTAGTACTCTTTTTTAAGATTTAATCATAAAATCTGCCTAAAGCGAATACAAATTGTTTAATAATTGATATAATAGTAAGCGTGTTTTGAGGTGATAATTATGGCTTTTGACGGCTTATTCATACATAGTCTTTTAAATAGTGTTAAGCCAAAAATAATCAATGGTCGGCTTTCAAAAATATACCAACCATTTGAACAAGATTTAGTATTAACTTTTAGAAAAGAGCGCAAAAATATTCAGTTGTTACTATCGGCAAATGCGCAATACCCTCGGTTTTACATAACTAGCCAGACTATTGCCAATCCTGATAAGGCTCCTACTTTTGTCATGGTACTGCGCAAATATTTGGAAGGCTCAGTATTAAAGGAGATTGAACAGCTGGGTGTGGACCGCATAGTAAATTTTAATTTTAGTAATCGTAATGAGCTGGGAGATCAAGTTCAGTTAGTTTTATCTTTAGAATTAATGGGACGACATAGTAATGTCATACTTTATGATCAAAAAAGTGGACATATAATCGATTTGCTTAAACGGATTAATCCAGATGAAAACAGAGTGCGGCTGCTTTTACCTAAAGCAAAATATGAATTACCGCCCTTAATATCTGGAATAAACGGCTTTGAAATAACAGAAAAAGAGTTTAGAGAAAAAACTATGCATTCTGATCCAGTAGATTTTGCCAGTCAAATTGGTGGCCTGGATCGTGACGATCGTCAGGAGCTCACTGGTTATTTGGAAGATGATTTTTCTTATTCGTCCTTTAAAACTTTTATGGATCAGTTTAATAAAAAAGGCGCTTTTATATTAAAAACGCCAAAAAATAAACGTAAGATTTTTCCCTACCTACCCTACCATCTTAACCTGACAAAAGAAAGTGCTGATCCGGATATTAATCATGCTTTAAATGAGTTTTACGAGTATCAGTCAAATCAAGATTGGGTAAGGCAAAAGTCAGCTCAAATTGAGCGGCTAATCAAAAATGAGTACAAAAAATTAACCAAAAAAATTGTTAAGCTCAAAAAGCAGCTTGAACAGGCAGAAAATTCTGAAGGATACAGGATACAAGGAGAAATACTTAACGCAAATTTATCGCAAGTTAAGCCAGGGATGGCAGAGGTTTCTTTGCCAAATTATTATGATAATAATCGCCCACTAAAAATTAAACTTGATGTTGCCCTTTCTCCGGCCCGTAATGCGCAGAAATATTTCACTAAATATAAAAAATTACGTGATTCTATTAAACACGTTAAAGAGCAAATATCTATTGCTCAGGATAACTTAGATTATTTTGATTCTGTTCAAACCGCAATTGATAATGCTGAACCGCAAGATATCGATCAAATTACTGAAGAGTTAATGAACCAGGGATATTTGAAGAAGCCCCAAAAACCAAAACGGAAAAAGAAAATTACCGAAAAAAATCTGAATAAATTTCGTATATCTTCGGGTAAAACTGTTTTAGTTGGCAAGAATAATTTGCAAAATGACTGGCTAACTTTAAAAAAGGCCAATAAAACTGATATTTGGTTTCATGTTAAAAATATTCCGGGCTCACACGTGATTTTGCAATCAGCTGAGGCGACAGATGAGGACATTCGAGAAACAGCTGAAATTGCCGCATATTTCTCTAAAGCTAAAAATTCTGCGCACGTACAAGTCGATTATGTTCAAGATAAACGTGTCAAAAAACCAAATGGAGCAAAACCAGGCTTTGTAATTTATACTGGTCAAAATTCAATTGAAGTAACCCCTGAAAAAACCAGGGTATTATCGAAGAGAATAAATTAGAAAACGAGGATGAAGAAATCATCCTCGCTTTTTAAATCGGCTGAGTGGTTAATGATAAAGACTCTAAAACACTTAAAATAAGTTCAGTAGTTTCGATACTTGAAAACACTGGTATGTTCTGATTCAAAGCCTCATCGCGTATTCTAGTTGCATCATCACTAGCGGAATCAGATAAATTTGTAATATTTATTACCATATCAATCTTATGCTGGCGAATCTTGTCTAATAAGCTGCGAGAGCCATGACTAATTTTTGACACTATTCCAGTTGTAATACCGGCTTCTGCCAGTTCATTAGCCGTGCCCTCGGTTGCAATTATTTTAAAGCCTAACCGATAAAATCTTTGAGCCAATTCTGTAACTTTTTTCTTGTCTTCGTCGCGCACCGATATAAAAATTATTCCATAATTTGGTATTTTTAAACCACTAGCTTCATACCCTTTGTATAAGGCCTTTGCGAGTTCGGTATCCCTGCCCATAACAGAACCAGAAGACTTCATTTTAGAATCGAACGTATTTTCGCTTTGATAATTAATATAAGAAAAGACTGGCATTTTAACAAATATAAAGCTATTTGAACGCCATAATCCACTTTTGTATCCTAATTCAGGCAAAGACTTTCCGATTAAAACTTCAGTCGCACATTTGGTAATATCCTTACCAAGAGCCTTGGAAAGAAAAGCGATATTATGGCCGGCATAAGGCTTAATTTGTAATAAATATACTTTTTTATCAACAATTAAGAAATGTAAAGTAAAAATACCGCGCATATTTAGACGTTTAATTAATGTAATAGCAAATTCAGTTAATAATTTCTTGGCCGTTTTGGATAAGTTTTGTGGTTTAAAAACAGCTATTGAATCTGAAGCATGTGAACCTGTTTGTTCTAAGTGCTCAATGATACCTGGAAGAGTTACATTTTTTCCATCTGAAATGGCAGTTATCTCATATTTATTTCCCTCAATAAAATGAGATAAGCTTACCTTAGAAAGCTGATTTTCTTTTAAATATTTTTTTAAGGCTGGTAAATCATAAACGACAGCCGATTTTTGCTTTACTCCCAAATTATTAAAACCACCAATTAAAATTGGAAATCCGTGTTCTTTAATGAACTTCTGAGCAGCACTTTTATTAACAGTCGTTAGGAGTTTGTTTTGACTTAAATTTTTTACTGGTTTATTTAACGCCTGTTTTATGCGATCTTTAGGATTAACATCCTTGTTACCTAAAATATTCAGACCGTTTTCGATAAGTTTCTTACGCAGAGCATTCATTTCTTTACCAGAAAACTGTATTAAAACATCTTTGATTTTTTCTTTCTTGGCAATTTGAAGAATACTTTCAACTGTAATTGGCTCAAAATAAACTTTAGCTACTCTTTTGTAGCTAATAGCAACTGATTCATCGTTATTTGAAAGTAAAATAATGTCATAATTATTATTATGTAAAGTATCAATTGCATGACTGATCATGTAGTCGAATTCACTCGTAACTGACACTTGTGATGGCAGCATTCCAATTATTAAAACCTTTTTAGAGGCAGTCAAAACTCGGCTTTCGTCTTGAACTCCAAATGAACCATAATATGCTTTAACTAATGGCTTAATGGTTCCCGCAGTGCCATCAATTTGCTGGAAGGCGGGTTTTAAATGTATTTTTACAAGTCTTTTTTCAATTGCATCCACACTGATCATAGATAAGTTAGCAATTAAAAGATTACGAAACCCCCTCTTTTTGGCTTCAATTAATAATTCATCGGTTAAGTGCTCATTTACTAATTTATGACCAATTTCAACTATATGAAACAGCTTTTGGAAATATACTGGATGAATATGAACAATTTCATGTAATTCTTGATAACTAAAACCTTTTGCAATTGCAGCGAGTAGCTTAAGTAAATGTAACTCATCAGGTTGTTTTAGATCAGAAATAATTTCTGATTTATCCTTAGCTTTTTCAGTCTGCAAAACGCTTAGTGACATTTTTATATTTACTGTTGAAGCCAGACCTTTTAAAAAAGCAGATTCAAAATTTGTACCTAAACCAATAGCTTCTCCACTCGCCTGCATTCTGCTGCCTAATTTGTAATGATTGCTACCAGATTGCGTTAATGACCAAAATGGCATCCTAATGGCTACTTTGTCTAAGGTTGGTTCGATTGCAGCATTAAGTCCTGATAACGGATCTTTAATTTCATCTAAACGATAACCGAGTGCAATTTTACAAACAATATAACCCAAACTATACAGTCCTATCCTCTTAGACCAAATAGCACTACGCGTTAGTCTGGGCTTTATCGATAAAACTTTGACAGCAAATTTAGTACCTTCGTGTTTAACGGCGAAATGTATATTAAGAATTCCTACTATTTGCAGACTATCTGCTATTTTTTTGGCAATTGTCCGAATCCTTTGTACTTGGTCATTGTTAAGGGTCAAGGCTGGCATTACAGCCGCCGAATCACCGGCATTAATAGCTACAGACTCAATAGTATCTGCTAGATTAGTAAAAAGTGTATTCCCTGAGCCATCACGAATAATATTGGCAATTATTTCGTCCCAAGAAGATAAGTCTTCTGCTAAGTGATAATCGCCAAACGAAAAATTTTCCAGTCGTTTTTCTTTTTGTAAATATTCGTTTAGATCAGTAATATTATTAAAAATAATTTTTTGGTTAAGCGCTGAATCATTTTGTTTGATAAGCATCACAGGAAAGTGAACGGACTCTTCCAGTTGTTTTTGCAAATTAATTGCATCGAAATCAGTTAGATTCCAATATTTGCTGGTCTCAATCTGATTTTCTGTCAGAAAAGCGTTCATTTTTTGATGATCGTCAATTGCCAAAGTTCGTTTGTTTAAAGTTAACAAGCGCACTCCCATTTGACTCAGAATACCATCTTGAACAAGTTCCCGGGTAACTTTTAAACCAGTAGTAGAGCCGTAAGCAGAGATAATGGCATTTGGTTCTTCCATGCGAATTATTCTTTTGAGAAATTCCAAGGTCATTGGTTCAAGATATACGGTTAAGCCGGGTTTTTTATCAGTAGAAATAGTTGCAGGGTTAGGATTGACTAAAATAACTTGAATATCTTCTTCAAAAAGTGCATTAATAGCGTCTTCAACTAATAAATCAGTTTCGGATACTTTACCGACTAAAGTTGGACCTGATCCGATGATTAATACTTTATCTAAATCATTATCTAAAGGCATGTTTACACCATCATCTTTACAAAGTTATCAAAAATGGGAAGAGCATCTAGACTTCCTGGTGCTCCTTCGGCATTGAAAGCTGTACCAATTACCTTATTGGTTTTATTGCTGTAACCGGCAAGTAATTCACTGTGAAGATCGTAAAATTCTCTTTCCATTTTGAATTGAATGCTGTTTGGCAGAACCAGTTGATCAATATTCATAGCCACTTGCCAAATCTTGTTTGTATTTTGATCAATTACAGGGTAATTAATACCATTATATGGTTGTGGTAAGTCGACAAGTTCAAAATTCAAAAAATCGCTTAATGTTAAAAACCCTAAGCCAATTCCCCAAATGGGAATTTGACCATAAAATGCTGAAAGAATTGGTTCTAGGTCTGGCATTAATTCATTTGGCCTGCCAGGCCCTCCCGAGATGATAATTCCTTGTGGTCGCAAATTTTCAATATCGGGCACAGCAACATTATATGGTAAAACTGTAGCATTAACCTTTCTTAAAGATAATTCTCTAAGCATGGAATGCTTTAAACCAAGATCAATTATAGCTACAGTTTTCCCTACATTCGGTACTGCATAGGCATTCTTAGTAGAAACAGCTGCAGATTTGTTTTTGGGCAATACCAAGGCTTTAATTTGGTCAAAAGCGTGTTCATCATTTGTGTCCATAATCGACGCTTTGATTGTTTTCTCCTTATTCAAAAGATGAACTAAGGCTCTGGTATCGACATTAAAAATTGCTGGTATATTTTTTTCTTTTAAAAAAGAAGCTAAATCCTGAAAGTTGCCACTTTCGGAAATATTTTGTGCAACATCATTGGCGATTATTCCTTTTACTGTCGGATTAATGCTTTCATAGTCAATAGCATTAATACCGTTGCCACCAATCATTGGGGCAGTAAATACGAGAATTTTACCTGTATTGGTTGGGTCAGTCAGTGCTTCTTGATAACCAAAATTACCCGTTTGAATTGCTAACTCACCGGTAGAAATTATTGAAGCTCCTAATCCTTCTCCTGGAAAAGATTGACCGTTTTCCAGAATCAAATATCGTTTCATTTAATCACTTTTTTCTCTCAATTCAGTCAGTCTTTGCAAAAAAATTCGTGGAGGTTTTACTGCAAATTCGAGCCATTTACCAGTTGTTGGCTGTCTGAACCCTAATACTTGAGCATGCAAAAATTGACCATTTCCCTTTAAGGTATGATGCGGTCCGTATAATGGGTCCCCTGCAACAGGATGTCCAATATAAGCAAGGTGTACCCTGATTTGATGAGTCCGACCTGTTTCAAGTTGACATCTGAGTAAACTGTAATTTTGAAATTGTTCAAGAACAGTAAAATGTGTAATGGCTTCTTTGCCGTTTGCTACTACAGCCATTTTTTTACGATTATAATGATCGCGTCCAATTGGAGCTTCTATTGTTCCTTGTTTTTCAGAAAAATTGCCGTGTACTATTGCTAAATACAGTCTTTTATTAGTTTTTGTGGCCAATTGTTCTTCTAAACTTTCACGCGCCAAAGCATTTTTGGCCACCATTAATAAACCAGATGTATCCTTGTCAATGCGATGGACAATGCCCGGACGAAATCCTTCAGGGCTTTTAGCTAGATTTTTCGTATGAAATAATAATGCATTAACGAGTGTGTGATCTGGGTGTCCAGCAGCTGGATGGACTACCATACCCTGTGGCTTGTTAACTACTATAACGTCTTGATCTTCATAAACTATGTCTAATGGAATATCTTCTGGGACTAGAGCCAGTGGCTTTAATTTTGGAACAATAACCGTAATTAAGTCATTTTTTTGAACCTTATAGGACGACTTAACTATTTTTTGGTTAACCAGGATATTTTGATCATGGAGCAATTCCTGAATTCGCGAACGTGATAAAGAAGGAATTGCGTTTGCCAGCACTTTGTCTATTCTGCCCTTTTCATCATGGATAACAAGCTGGTATTTATTTGACATCGTTTTTTTCGCTTTCGTCAAAAAAGAGTAGATAAATAAATACCAATATTATGCCAATTGTAATGGCAGAGTCAGCAATATTAAAAATATTGAAGTGAATAAAGTCAACTTGAATCATATCAATAACATACTTTAAATGAATACGGTCAACTAAATTGCCAATAATTCCGCCTAAAACCAGTGCTACACCAGAATCAAAAAGCTTACTGTGAAAATTGTTTCGTAACAGGTAATATAAACAAATTACGATAGCGATAATACTAATCAGGTAAAAAAGTCCCATTTGACCGGGCAAAATATTCCAAGCAGCTCCGTCATTTTGTACATAAGTAAATGAAAAAACGTGGGGAATAATCTGCTGCGTTTCTCCCAGCTGGTAATTACCGGCAATAAAGGATTTCAACCCTTGATCAAGAAGTACAATAAATAATGAAATAATTAAATATAAGAATTGCATTGATACTTTTTAAAATAAGCCACTAATTTTACCATTATTGTCAACGTCAATATCTAATGCTGCTGGGTGTTTAGGTAATCCTGGCATATCTAAAACATGTCCAGTGGTGATAACAATAAATCCAGCTCCATTTTTCAGACTTGCGCCCTTCACATGCAAAGTAAAATCGGTTGGTGCTCCTAATAGTTTTTGATTATCAGTAAATGAGTACTGTGTCTTGGCAATAATGACTGGCAGCCTATCCTTCCCCATTTTCTCAAGTTCATGAATATCATTTTCGGCTTTTTCAGTATATTCTACTTTAGCTGCATGATAAATTTTTTGTGCTATTTTAGCAATTTTAGTTTTTACCTTATCATCTTTTTGATAAGTGGGTACCAGCTTGCCTGCTGCTGAATTTGCTAAATCAAGGACAGCTTTCGCAGCTTCTATTCCGCCTTTTGAGCCCTGTTCATGATAATCAACGACAACAGAATCAATTCCTTCTTCTTTAATCAATTGCTGTAAAAGCGAAAGTTCATTTTCGCTGTCAGTTGCAAAATGATTAATTAAAACAATCACAGGAATACCATAATTACGCATATTGTTCATATGTCTCTTAAGATTTGCAAAACCGCTACGTAAAGCAGACAGATTTTCTTTACTTAAGTTTTCAGTAGTACCTTCTGCTTGATATTTTAAGGCACGTACGGTCGCCACGACCACGCTGGCATCAGGCTTTTTAGCCAAATGCTCAGATACAAAGTCCATAAATTTTTGACCGCCTAAGTCGCTGCCGAATCCTGCTTCAGTTAAAACATAATCACTTAAATGCAATGCTAAATTAGTTGCCATAACGGTATTGGCACCATGGGCAATATTGGCAAAAGGTCCACCGTGTACAAGAGCGGGTGTATGTTCAATTGTTTGCACTAGATTTGGCTTTAAGGCGTTAGAAAGCAAGGCTGCAATTGCACCCTCAAATCCCAAATCCTTGACATACACAGGCTTATCATCTTTAGTGTAGCCCACGAGCATTAGACCAATTCTCTTTTTTAAATCATTAATGTTGGTAGCCAAACACAAAATGGCCATTAGTTCATTGGCAACTGTGATTGCAAAACTGGATTTATGCTCAATTCCGTTGAACTTTGAACCTTGTCCTACAGTGATATTTCTTAAACTGCGATCATTTACGTCAATTCCCCGTTTCAAGAGAATCCGGTCAGGATCTAGTCCAAGTTCATTTCCCTGATAAATGTAGTTGTCTACTAAGGCTGCCAAAGTGTCAATAGCAGCTGTCAAGGCATGCATATCTCCCGTAAAATGGAGGTTAATGTCTTCCATTGGAATTACCTGGGCTTGTCCACCACCAGTTGCTCCGCCTTTTAAGCCAAAGACTGGACCCATTGAAGGCTCGCGTAAAGCAATCATCGTTTTCTGGTGTAACTGATTGTTAATGGCATCTCCCAGACCAATAGTCATTGTTGATTTACCTTCTCCAGCTGGAGTAGGAGAAATTGACGTTACCAAAATCAATTTACCCAGGTGCTTTTTCGCCAATGTCTTTTTAATTGCCTGCCAATTAATCTTGGCTTTATTATTGCCATATGGCTCAATATCTGAGCTGCTTAAACCAACTTTAGCAGCAATTTCGTTAATGGGTAATGCGTGTGCTTCTTGTGCAATTTGAATATCTGATTTCATTGCGCATGCCTCTTTCTGTATATAAATTTAATAACTAAACATCCATCTTATGTAATATCCTTTTCATATTAGAATTTAGGTCCCACCTTTTCTTTAATCAATTGTCATTATATCAAACATTAAGCATTTTTTATGCATAACCTGCTATAAATTATGAATAAAGCTAAATTTTCTTCTATAAATAAAATAGCTACTTTTGCCAAAATTATTCTAGTTTAACTATTTTATTTTTCAAATCTTAACAAATAATAGTGGCCAAATTCGTTCAATTTAATTTCATAAATTTTAAAAAAATGCCATTGCAGTAAAATAGTTGGCTTTGATGACATTTTGGTCCTAGAACGAAATGGGAGTTTGAATATGCTCGTATCCCAATAAGAATTAAAATAAGTATAGAGCAATAAAATAAGGAAAATTAAAGCACAAATAAGTGCTGGCCAATTAAAAACTTTAGTGCTTTCATATAAAAATATCAGACTCAAGAAAAATACAATTAAGATCCAGCAAAAATATATTAATCCACTACGACCTAAAATAATAAAATGCTTTTTTTTCATAAAAATCCCTGTTAATACCAAATTTTTGTATTGAGGTTACTGTGATTAGTAGTATCGAATAAAGTTTTCATATAGTCGCTAAATCGCGGCCTTTGACTAACTAAGATTTTAAATTCCTTAGAGGAGTATAAATTTTTTAGTTGCTTTTTTTCTATATGATTATGGCCAGTAAAATATTGATAATTCATTTCAATAAAAAGACGGTTTACCTTTTGTAGCAGTCTAGCTTGTTCATCGTTTAAGTGATCTTTTTTATTTGAATTACCAGTTAAATTTCTTATTTGAATGTTCTTTAAGTAGCTGTGAAAGTGAGCCAAGTTCGAATCTAGCCGTTCTTTTTTAGTTAAAAAAGGTTTCATATCAAATGTATGACGCTGATATTCAATGTGATCGGGTCTTACTTTGACTATTCCGTATCCTTGGTCGTATGAACAAAAACTTGAAGTAACAATTTCTGTAGTGGGTGTTTTTGCTTGAGGCTCAACGATATTTTGAGCATGAATGTGGCCAGAAAAAGCAATTTTAACCTTATAATCCTGGCATAAACGGCATAATGTTTGAGCATTATTTAAGACAAAGCCGCGATTTACTGCTGGATTATGAACATAAAGATTATGGTGCATGAATAAAAGTGGTTTAAGGTGCTTCATCTTAGCACTTTCTAACTGCTTTTCTAACCAGATAATTTGTTCTTCACTTATTTGTCCTTCAGTAGCGGGAGCACCACTAGCTTCATGTTCACCATAAATATTGGAATCAAGTAAAATTAATAGGTATTCTTTATTTAATTGTACGCTGTATGCCAATGAATTAGGATCAATACTCTGAGCACAATCATATGAGCTTTTAAAAATTCCTTGCCAATCAGTGGGACTTATTTGATGGGCATAAAGCTGATTAGGACCTTGAAAAGCCCGGGCCCAACCGTCATATATGTCGTGGTTTCCAGGTAAAACCAGTAATTTAGTTTCATTTAAATTACGAAAAATTTCTGCAAATTTTTGTGCCGAAATAAGCTCACCGTTAAAAGTAACGTCCCCAGTAACAATAATAGCTGCCGGCTTTTTTTCATTAGCAAAAGCAGTAAAAGCCCTCAAAGCTGTTTCTTGATATACCAGGTCTTTACCCTGACTGGTATCTTGAATACGTTGAAACGCTTGACCATCATCATGCAAGCTATCTGCAATTAAATGCGTATCTGTAATCACCCAAAATTCGGTATTCGCTTTATTTGTAATCATTTTTTCTTGCCCAATATTGGTAGAAATCAACTCTTAAGTTGCCATTAAAAAGTTTGCGCTTTTTGGTTGCTTTTTTACCAAAAAATTTTTCAAACGCCGGATCGCCAACCAAATAATACTGGCTGAAGGTGTAATATTTTAAAAGTGACTCACCCATTTGTTTATAAATTACCTCAGCTGATTCCCGATCTTTCAGCCTTTTACCATAGGGTGGATTAGCGATTATAACCCCATTTTCTAAGTCTGTGGCAAAATCCTTTACTGCAACCTGCTTAAAGTAAATATCCTGTAAAACACCAGCATTGTTGGCGTTTAATTTGGCAATTTCTAAAATGGATTGATCGATATCACAGGCCCATATTGGTTGGTCAAGAGGCTTAATTTCACTTTTAGCTTGCGCCACCAATTCATCATGAATAGAGCTGTCAAACCAATCAAAACCATCAAAAGCAAACTGCCGCCAAATTCCAGGGGCAACATTTTTCCCTATTAAAGCAGCTTCAATAGCTAAAGTACCTGAACCAGTCATTGGGTCAATCAAAGGATGACTGCCATCGTATGGAGTTAGTTTTAATAATCCTGCCGCAAAATTTTCTTTCAGCGGTGCTCCACCATGTTCAATCCGATAGCCTCTTTTAAATAAACTGGCGCCAGTAGTGTCTAGAGAAATGCGGACAATGTCTTTATTGATGTGAATATCAAGGGGATATTCATTACCATTTTCTGGCAAAAAACCGCGACGATGGTACTGATCGGACATTTTGTTTACAATCGCCTTTTTTACGATTGATTGAATACCAGGTTCAGAGTGCAACTTTGATCTGACAGACCTGCCTTTAACAGGAAACTTAGCGTCAACTGGTAATAGTTCTGCCCAATCAATATCATATACCTGATTAAAAAGGGTATCAAAATCAGTCGCCTTGAACTCTTTGAGTAAAATTTTAACGCGGTCTGCCGTTCTTAACCACAGATTGGTTTTGACAATATCTTTTTGATCGCCCTCAAAAAATACTCTACCATTCTCCGTATGGGTTTGATATCCCAGCGCTTGTAGTTCCTTGGCAACAACGCTTTCAAAGCCGACACCCATGGTTGTATATAACTGATATTTTTTCATCTTTTATTCTTTCCTTTAAAAAAAGCGTTGAGCCCTTTGAAAAGCTCAACGCTGCCAATGCAAATTTCTGTAAGCCACGTTCTGTTCGGGTATTTGTGGCATAAATACCTTCAGCAGCCATCTATCTTTGCTAAATATTAGCAATCCAATCTTTAGTTCATTTCCTTAGATTGAAACGCCCCCACCAAGTTTGGGTTGCACGCTCGCAGGGTTTACCTCGTTCCACCAAAAGTGTTTCCACTTCTGCTTCGTCACTGTGGCACTTTTCAGAATATTCATGCATATCATTAGAATGACTTAGCACTTTTTTCGCCGTAATTAAAATTCTTTAGCTTATTGGGCTAAATACGAACACTACAAGCATCTCAGCTCGTGCGTGCGTGGACTTTCCTCAGCCTGACCTCTTTCAGATCAAACCGCGACTGCTCAAAAATTGCACCATTAAGAATTATATCAAAGCTTACTCTTTTTGTAACCCATAAACTCGTTGTTCAAGATTATAAACTTTGCGTTCAAGAGTAGAAATTCGTTGAATAATGGCCATATTAGTGGAATTTTCAGTTTGTGTATCTGATTTATTAATTGGATTGAAGCTCTGCGTTGAACGTTCATGATTAGGGGTATATGTCTTGATACTTTCTGCAGATGTTACTGGAGTTATTCTCCTTGTTTTTTGTGAATCAAGAGCTTGCTCTTTATGATGGTCATCCATTAATTCACCTTGCAGTTTGCCAATTTGGCCGTAAAGGTCTTCAATTATTTGCTCAAAGGTGTCATAATCTGCAATTACTTTATCTAAAAAAGCGTCAACTTCATCAGGGTCTAAGCCTTTAACTTTTGTCCTAAATTGTTTTTTTAAAATATCCTGTGTGGATAGTTGAATATCATTTAAATCTGCCATGATAATATACAACTCCTTTTTTTATCACTTTTATTCTAGCAAAAACTAGCCATGCTTAAAACAAAAATGTTAATTTTAAAATAAAGTTATCCTTATTCTTTATAATTATCTTCTTGATTTTCTTGATACTCCTCAGCTTCATCTTGTAGATCATAAAAATCAATTAATTCAAGCGGATATTCTTTTGTTTCTTGGTATTTCTTGATTAAATTATAATCAAACTTGGGTTTACCTGGATTTTCAGGGTCATAAAGCATTAAGGCTCTATCTGTATGTAGTAGCATAAAATTCTGGTAATTGCGCAGTTGAACTGGGTTTTGATACGGTTCTTTAGATGTAGAAGCAAAAAAGTCAACTTGACTTTTTAAATTAAGATACTTTTCTTGATTGCTTTCATTCCATCTGCCGGCAAAGTCTTCATAGGGCACAATAATAGATGTTCTTAAAGGATATTTTTCCCGCAAGGAAACGGCCACTTCACTGGCCCATTGCTCTACTCCCAGATTTGCTCCAGTTATTACCCAATCTAGCTGGTTATTCTCCAATAAATTTAACATATGTTTTTTTAAAACTAATTTTATGATTTTGATTTTGGGATCCTTATCTCCGAATGTATTTAATTCGTAGTTACGGTACCCAGTTACCCATAGTCTTTGCATAATGAAACAAATGGCTCCTTGTTCAAAAACTTTTTCTTTATTGCTATAATGCTAGCAGGAGTGATATTTATGGTCAAATATCCAACCGGCAGTTCTGCCGCTTTTCGCAACTTAAATGATAATCCCCAAGCTTCACATAAAAGAAGAAAACATAAAAATATTAATTTTTCCGATCGAGGGATGAACCTTGAACAGATGATTAATGAATCTAATAAATATTATCGTACTAAAGAAATAGCCGTGGTACATAAAAAACCTACGCCTGTTCAAATTGTTAAGGTAGACTACCCTAAAAGATCACGTGCAGTAATAAAAGAAGCATACTTTCGCCAGGAATCGACTACAGATTATAATGGTGTATATAAAGGTTACTATTTGGATTTTGAAGCTAAAGAAACCAAAAACAAAACTAATTTTCCCTTAAAAAATTTCCACGAACATCAAATAGTTCATTTAGCAGAATGCTTGAAGCAAAGAGGAATATGCTTTACAATAATAGGATTTACAAGCTTAAACCGCTATTTTGTTACTCCCGCAAGCGCAATTATCAAAGCTTGGTGGACAAAAAACAAAAGTTCATTAACATTAAAAGAAGTCGAGGATTGGTCAATAGAGATTAAGAACGGTTTTCAACCAACACTTCCGTATTTGAAAGCTGTAGATTCTTTTATCTCGGATAGGAAAATACACGATGACAAATAAAAATTTCAACTCAAATAATGGACGTGAATCACGTAAAAACTACCGCCAAAGTTTACCTAAACCATTGTGGCGCCGCATACTTAAGTGGACGTTTTTGGTTATTTTTCTATTTCTGGTAGCCGGGGTTGGTCTATTTGCATTTTACGCTAAGGATGCTCCCAATATTAGTCGCGCTGACCTTGAAAGTGGCGGCTCTTCAGGATTATATAATACAAATGGTAAATTTGTAATGTCTTTAGGTACCGAAAAGCGACAATACGTCAAGGACAGCAAAGATTTGCAACTGTTAAAAGATGCTATCGTGTCGGTTGAAGATAAACGCTTTTATAAGGATAAGTTGGGAATTGATCCGATTCGAATTGTAGGATCAATGTTAACTAATGCCAAGAGTAAAAGTATCTCTGCCGGCGGTTCTACCATCACCCAACAATTAGTTAAGCTGACAAAATTTTCAACAGCTGCTTCCCAACGGACTTTACGCAGAAAGGCTCAAGAAGCCTGGCTGGCCATGAGGGTGCAGCGAGAATACAGTCATGATGAAATCTTAGAATTCTACATTAATAAAGTTTACATGAATTATGGCAATACTGGAATTGGCACCGCGGCTAATTTTTATTATGGTAAAAAAATTGGAGACTTAGACTTAGCTCAAACAGCGATGCTGGCAGGGATGCCTAACAGGCCGACTGTTTATAATCCTTATACCTACCCGCAATATGCCAAATACCGCCGTGATATCGTTTTAAAGGCGATGTTGAAGAATAAGAAAATCTCGCAAGAACAATATGATGAGGCCAGCAAGGAAAGCATTAAAAAGGGTTTAAAATCACATAATCAGCGCAAACAGTCAAACTTACGTAAAATTAATGATCCATATGTTAAAGAAGCAATTGCCGAAGTTCGGGCAAAGGGTTTTGATCCTTTTCGTGATAATTTAAAAATTACGATTAATATGGATCAGAAAGCTCAAAAGAAACTATATCAATTGGCTAATAATGGGCAGGTTCCCTTTACTAACGATAAAATGCAGATTGGTGCTTCCGTAGTTGATCCTAGCAATGGTCATGTGGTAGCTATATTGGGCGGCAGGCACCTGCCTTCTTCAGTCCAGCTAGGCTTAGATCGGGCTGTGCAAACTACTCGTTCAACTGGATCTTCAATTAAGCCTGTTCTAGATTATGGCCCTGCCATTGAATACCTTAATTGGTCAACAGCTAAAATGCTAGATGATAGCAAATACGTCTATCCGGGAACCAACGTTCAATTATACGACTGGGACAATAAATATGATGGTATGATGACAATGCGGTATGCATTGGAACAATCACGTAATGTTCCTGCAGTAAAAACGTTAAGAGAAGTCGGCATACCTCGTGCGAGAAAGTTTGCCGGCAAAATGGACATTGATATTCCGAAAGATTCCGGACTGTCTGTAGCCATTGGTGCGAATGCTTCCAGTTTACAAATGGCGGGAGCCTTTAGTGCATTTGCAACGATGGGTATTTATCATAAACCGCAATTTGTTTCAAAAATTGAAACTCCTGATGGATTAACCAGAAATTATGATTCTGAGGGTATTCGTGTTATGAGTAAAGCCACAGCTTACATAATTACGGATATGTTAAAAGGTGTTATAAAACATGGTTCCGGCAGAAATGCCCAGATTAATGGTTTGTATCATGCAGGCAAAACCGGATCAGTTAAGTATTCAGAACAGGATTTAGCACGTTACCCAGGGTACGCAGCTACGCCAAAGGATTCTTGGTTTGTTGGCTACACACCTCGTTATGCAATAGGTGTTTGGACCGGCTATGATAACCTGAAAGATGGGACTATTTCCGGTATTGGTCAGCAATCAGCGCAGCTTTTTTATAAAAATATGATGACCTATTTGATGAGAAATAAAGAAAATGTAGATTGGCAAAAGCCGGACTCGGTAATTAGGGCAAGAATTGCTAAAAATTCGAATCCTCCAGAGGTTTCTTCTACTGGGGAATGGCAACTGTTTGTTCGTGGACATTCTCCTGTTGGTATAGTTGATGATAGCAGTGACTATGATGAAGATGATGAAAAAACTAATACTAATAATTCATCTTCTACCAGCAATACTCAAGAAAGAAATGCTGTTCATCACGAAAATGGTTCTACGACCCAAAATAATAAAAATGAAAAGAAGGATAAGGATTTAAAAGATAAGCCGCAAACTGGTAATACTGGTAAAGACAATTCCTCTGATTCTAGTCAAAATAATGATACAAATAATTCCAGTTCTGAAAATAACCCGCACCATGAACAAAAGCCGAATAAGCCTGGGGGCGAAAGTAATAACTCGGCCAATGACGAGAATCATCATTAATTAAAAGAACCGCTGAAAAAATTTCAGCGGTTCTTTTATTATTTTTTCACAAATAGATAAACTATTAGTTCTATTAGGCCAATAAATGCAAAGAAGATTATTAAAACAGCCAAAGAAATGAGTTTAACGTTCACTGTATTAGCTGTACCCGTGCCATCATAGGGACGCAGCCAGAGAAATAATGCCATACCAGCAAATAAAACAACTAAAATAATGTTAGTTATGCGCCATCTACTCATGTTTTAAAACCCCTTTTAATTAATTTGTTAAAGGAATTATACTAAATTTTTTAGTTTTTTAGCACTATTTTTCTTTTAAATAAGTATAAGGGTCATTCTTGTCCCGTGCTGTCATTGAGTAGCGACCAAATAATATCATAGCGTGATGTGTATGAATCCATTCACTTTTAGGTAAAATTTCCTCTAATCTCTTTTCTACTTCCAGTGGCTTAGCATTTTGCGGTACTATATGAAAACGCTTAGAAATCCGCGACACATGAGTATCAACCGCTATCGCAGGTATGCCATATCCTTCAGCTAAAACAACATTGGCGGTTTTCTCTCCGACTCCGGGTAAAGAAAGCAAACTCTTTTTGTCATGAGGAATTTTACCATCATATTTTGATACTAGAATTTCAGCTGTTGCTTTTAAGTGCTTAGCTTTAGAATGATAAAGACCAATTTGGGAAATATGTTTTTCTATTTCCGGAATTGTCGCAGTTGCCAAATTTTTTGGTTCAGGATAGTCCTCCATAAATTTAGGCATTACTCGATTTACCATTTTATCAGTGGTTTGAGCGCTCATTAAAACCGCGCATAATAAATGAAATTTATTATCCCACACCAATTCACTTTTTGCGTCAGGATACATTTTGTTGATACATTCTAAAACTTTTCTGGCTTCTTTAGCACTAAGAATTTTTTCTGCTTCCATTTAGCGATTCCTCCTCAAAAACTTTTGGACCTCACTCACTGTTTTTAAATTATGCCTTTGCCAATTTAACAGAATGCGATCGATGTACTTTAAACTATATGCCTGAGATAAAACAGCTTCCCGCAAAGCCAGCCTGATAATAGCAGGATCATAATGGTCAACGTTTAGCCAAGCAGCAATTTCTTCGCGTTCGATTGGGCTCAAGTAGCGGCCAAATTCAATTTCAAATTGGCGAACTAATTGATTTAGAGGACTGTTGTCAATTACAGAGGTTGAATTATCTTTGCCATTTTTATTGAGGGTACTATCAGTTTTTCCTGCCAACAATTTATCCAGTTTGTCGTACAGCTGGTTAAGGTTATATTTATTTCCAATCATGCCCTTTTGATCAGTTACCTGATCAATTACCAAAAAATTTTGTTCAATTAATTTTTGCAATAAGGATCCAATTTCTGCAACGGAAAAATTAGTGTTGGCCGCAATTTCTTCATTAGTTGGAAAAAAGTCTCCTTTTTGAGCAAACATTTCCAGTTGCAAAATGACCATCATTTCAGCGTCATCGATTTTTAGCTGGGGATAATAAGCTAGCAAACCGTTTGATAACAGAGTTACACCTAAAGCACGGTAATCATTATATTGCATGATTTTTCTCCTTTAAAAAAGTTGAACTAAAGTAATTTTAGTTCAACTTTTAATTATCTTATTGATTTTATTATTAAGGCTCAAGTCTGTTAATCATTCTTGGGAATGGGATAGCTTCACGAACATGGTCTAAATTACAAATCCAAGCAATTACCCGTTCAAATCCCATGCCAAAGCCAGAATGAGGTACGCTACCATATTTACGCAAATCCAGGTACCAGCTATAATCATTTTCATTTAAGCCAGCTTCATGAATTTGTTTAAGTAAGGTATCGTAATCACTTTCACGTTCAGAACCACCCATAATCTCGCCATAACCTTCAGGTGCTAGAACGTCTGCACATAAATATTCCTTAGGGTTCTCAGGATTCTTCTTCATATAAAAAGGTTTAATAGCGGTTGGATAATTTACAATGAAGAACGGACGATCAAATTGTTCAGAAATAAAAGCTTCATCAGGTGCGCCAAAATCATCCCCCCATTTAAAGTCTCGTCCATCATCCTGCAACATTTTTACTGCATCATCATAAGACAAGCGGGTATAATTGCCCTGAGAAGCTGGCTCAAGCTTCTTAGGATCTCTTCCCAAAATTTCCAGTTCATATTGGCAATTTTGTAAAACTTGTCCAGTGACATATGACAGGAACCGTTCCTGCAAAGCAAGAGATTCATCTTGATGCATCCAGGCCATTTCCGGCTCCATCATCCAGAATTCGGTTAAATGACGACGAGTTTTTGACTCCTCTGCTCTGAAAGTCGGACCAAAAGTAAAAATTTTCCCGAATGCTTCAGCCCCTACTTCACCATAAAGTTGACCAGATTGAGAAAGGTATGCATCCCCACCGAAATATTCAGTATGGAATAATTCCGTAGTTCCTTCGGGAGCAGAATGCATAAAGATCGGAGCATCAAATTTTATAAAACCTTCATTTTCAAAGAAATCAACAGTTGCTTTGAAAATGACGTTTCTGATTCGCATGATCGCAAACGGGCGCTTGCTTCTTAACCACAAATGCCTGTGATCAAGAAGAAATTCAATACCGTGTTCTTTGTTCCCGATAGGATAGCCTTCATTATTAGTAATAAGCTTCAAATCCGAAATCTGAATTTCATAACCAAAGTGAGAACGTTCGTCTTGATGAACAGTCCCCTTGATGTAGAAACTTGCTTCTTGATGCAGTGATTTTGCTGTCTCAAAAACTTCATCTGAAACAGCATTTTTACGAACAACGCCTTGGAAAAATGCTGTACCATCACGTAATTGTAAGAAAACTATCTTGCCACTTGAACGTTTATCCGTCAGCCAAACGTGCATTTGCACTTCCTGGTCGACATGATTGCGACAATCTGCTATAGAAATTAATTCTGTCATAAACTTTTATTCCACTTTCCTTATCATAATCAAATTAATAATACCAAAGTTTGAGCAATTTAGCGACTTAACCTATTAATTTTCCATTTTTAAAATCAAAAAGTTGATAATGATATTCCCCCGCATCATTTTTAGAACTTACTTCCCAAACCGGCTTATTCTGATACCAGCCTAGATTTACCTCAGTAATTTTTGCAGTTGGCCTTTTAGCACTGTATTTGTTGCGGATAACTGCTTCATTAACACCCTTACTTGCTGGATATAAATATGCTTTTTTAGACCCAGGCAAATAAATAAAATAATAGGTCTTATGATTTTTAGTCAGACCTTTTAAAGAATAGCTGTTAATGCCACGATTCAAATGATAGGTCTTTTCGGTGTACTTGATCGGAGTCTTTTGTAGGGCAATTTTGTTAAGCTCGCGGGTTTCTGCTCTTTCAGGATTACCAGCTTTATAAAAAATTATTATAAAAGCAAAGTATAACAATACCAGTATTAAGAATACCCATGCTAAAAATTTAAATGTTTGTTTAGTATCATCTTGTATCATAGTTTTCTAGCTTTTCTTGTAAATCATTCAAAGATATTTTTTTAACTTTAACGGGGACCGCAGCCAGAAAGATAGGACCATAATCCTGAGACCAAATTCTCGAATCTAATATTAAAAATTGCCCTCTATCCTGCTCTCCACGTATTAGCCTGCCCATTCCCTGCTTAAACCGAATAACCGCCCGAGGCATCGTGTCAGAATGAAAAACGTCAATTCCTCTGTCAACGAGCTGTCTTTGGCGCAACTTAACTTCAGGTAAATCGGGGGCTTCAAATGGCAATTTTGTTGCTATTACCAAATCTACACCACATTCGTGAAAATCAATTCCTTCCCAAAAACTATCTGCACCAAGTATCAGAGCTTTTTTAGCAATGGCGAATCTTTTAATAATACGATTATTTGACCCAGAAACACCCTGAGCCAAAATTTCAAAATCACGTAAGTTGGGCGAATTGATAATAGCACTAAATGTTTTTTTAATTTGTTCTAAATTTGTCATTAGTATTAAAACGTGATTTTTATTTGCCAAGTCATTTTCAATAATTTGTGTTAGCTTTTTTTCGTAGGTAGGATCATTGATATCTGGAAAATCAGTTACAGATAAAACCTCAAGATGTTTTGCTAATTTAAATGTGCTTGTTCCGATGTATTTTTGTGGTGCTAAGTCGGTTAAACCCAAAAGTTTAATTATAAAATCAAAACCATTTTCACTAGTCAAAGTTGCACTTACAAATGAAATGTGATCGAAGCGAGCGTATATTTTCTGCAACTCTGGCGTTGCGTCAAGCATCAGCCAGCTTAAATTGGCACTCAAAGGATCTTGAGGATTAGTTAAAGTCACAATGAAGCCTTCTGATTCAACATAAGCCTTTTTACGAAGCAAATCAGATAACTGATAGCTTTTTGTAATAAAATCATCCAGTTGATCAATTTGGCCTGAAGTTTCACTTAAAATTGCATCCCGGTCAATATTTGAATTGTCAGTTTCATTGTACATCTTAAATAAAATTTGATTGGTATTTTGCCTGATGTCTTCCAGTTTCCGCTGCAGCTCCGTCAGTTTGACTAAAAACTGACTATTTTTGGGAAATAAATCCCTTCCTCTAAAGCTAAGTAGCAAATTACCATTAGCCAAAGTATTTTGGCTGACAGCCTTTTTCTTTTTAGAACAGAGTAAACGCTGCAAATGATTTATTACCTTAATTAACTCAAGGATTGCCGGATCCAGCTTTTCCAATAAAAAATTAAACTGAACGTCATTACCGTATTGATTAAACACACTGTCATCGGCATAATAAAGCAAATTACGCAGATGGTTGAGAGCTCCCCATAATGATTCGAACTGAAACGAATCGTTTCTAGAACTGATAACATTGTCTACAAAGCGGTGAGCCTCATCAATAACAAGATACGGATTTTGTCCCCAAATAGTATCGTTATAATGATTGGCTAAATAGGCGTGATTGGTCACTAAAATGTCAGCCTGCTCTTGCCTTTGTCTAGCCAAGTTCCAAAAATCAACGCCCGCAAAAATGCTACCAACACGAGCATCTCCAGGATGGGCAATTTGAGTAAATAAAGGTGCACGATAGTTAGTAAGCTGCAGTTCGTCTAAATCGCCGGTCTTAGTTTCGGTTAACCATACTAAAATACGCATTTGCAAAACTAAAGTCAACTTATTAGGAGTACCTTGATATAAACTCTGATAAAAGCCATCTAGATCAAGGTAATGACTGCTGGCTTTGACTTCTTCGGCTTTTAAGTCCAACTTAGTAACGTTCAATAATTGGGGTATTTCATGATTAATAATCTGTCTTTGCAAAACTTTTGTAGGCGTAGCAATTACTAATTTTCTATTGGTATATAAATGATAGGAATAAGCAAATAAATAAGAAAAAGTCTTACCGGTGCCATTAGGAGCCTCAACTAATAGCGTCCTTTGCTTTGAGGCGCTTAAAAACTGGTCAATGCGATTAATTAGGTCTACCTGCGGTTGCCGGTAATTAATTTTATTTTGAAACAGCTTCTTTTTTGCGCTATCACTTTTCGGAAAAGTAGTTGACGACTGACCTGCGGTGATTGCTACTTTTTCCTGCTTACGCAAGATTATTTGTCGTACTTGTTGGTATGCAGAAGATAAAGGACGTTTCTCTTTACGTGCATCATCAGCAATAGTCGTAAAAATCCAGGAAGTGTCGCGGATTAAACCGTGCGCCAAAGAGCTTAACGTGTTAAGAGTAGCTTGGGGTAAACTTTCGAGCCGCTCAATAATTTTTATTAGTAAAACTGCAGTGCCATATGCATCAGAGTCAGCTTTATGGGGGTTTAAATGTTTAATGTGCAATAATGCCGTTAAATCGCTCAATTTATATGATGGTTCCGTAGGAAAAGCAATTTTGGCCAGTTCCACGGTGTCAATTGCACGATTGGTTAAGGGCTCATAACCATGTTGTACTAATTCATAATTTAAAAACGGCAAATCAAAATTGACGTTATGAGCAACGAAAACAGTATCTTTTAAAATTTTTACAATCTTTGGTGCATAAAAAGAAAAATCTTTTGCATGAGCCACATCCTTATTATGTATATGAGTCAGATTTTGAACCGCTATTGGAATTTCACGGTGGGGGTTAATCATAAACGAATATGTTTTGACAACTTTCATATTTTTAATAATGGCGCAGCCAAACTGGATAATATGATTGTTATCTTCTCGCTGTGTTCCGGTAGTTTCCAGATCAACAACTGCAAATACGGTCTGCTCAAATGATTTCATTCTGCATTAGCCCTCCTTCCTTTACTTAACTTCAACAATTTGGCATGCATCTAATAAGATTAAATATTTAGCTTTAACTTTTTGGTCGGAAAAAGAATTTAAAGCTCTTTCATATAAACGCAATTGCCCCGCATACTTTTGCTTAATTTTGGCGATAGCTAATTCTAAGTGGCTTTGATCGATATGATCAGTTTTATAATCAAACAATATTATGCCATCTTTTTCACTAAAATAACCATCTATTGTACCATGAATTAAAATTTTTGCATCCGGATCACTGAAATTAGCAAATAGAACGTCAGCTGGCAACAGACTTGAAAATTCAATTTCGCGCTGCAGATTTGCAGGATTTTCCCAAAATTTTTGGGCAAATTCACTATGAACAAACCAATTTATTTGTTGCAAATTTAAACTGGCAACAATTTTGCTGTTGAGCTTATTTTGTTTTACTAACTGCCGCACTTCTTCTTCAACCTGCTCTGCTTTGCCGGAGCCATGATAATCATAGTATTGCAGAAGAAGGTGCATTGCCGTCCCAATTTCCGCCCCAGTAAATTTTGTCTGATACAAAAAGTCAGGTTTAGTATCAATCGGTTGCAAATAACGGTTAGTGGAAGAAATTAGGTGGGCGTTTTCAAGTTCAGCATCAAGAGGGTCATTAAAAGCTTTTTTAATTTCAGATACAGACTGATAAGCAGTTGTGTGACTTGCGTCTTGAAAAGGATAACTGAAGTTGTATAATTTTTTGGCATATTCTGTTAACGCTGACACATTATCTTTTTCAGCTTTTTCTGGAACTGCTTGCTCTTTTAAATTGATATTTTCACCTTGATATTGCAGATAAAGCAGTTTTTGACTTGTTTCTGCAGCTAAGTTTATATCTGTGATTTTTTGACTTAGAAGTTTCTGCCAGTCAATTGCAGGACCAATGAAACTCATGGGGTTAGTAGCATTAAGTTTATTGTTGAGAGTTATCTGACCATGTTGATTAACTTGATCTTGCCATTTTTTAATCGTTTTGGGTAAATTCTTTAAATCCGCCACTAAAATTAGCTTTTGCTTTGCACGCGTCATTCCGACATAAAGGATACGTGCTTCTTCTTCTAAAAGCTGTCTTTTTTTGGTGACATTATCAATTGCTTTGATAAGTGTATCAGCCCGATACTGGGTCTCTTTAATAGTAAGACCTACTGACTTGCTATTGATAATGTAGTTATTACTTAAATCCCGCATTTGAAAGCGGTGCTGCAAACCTAAATAGAACACAATGGGAAATTCAAGTCCTTTGGAACCGTGAACTGTCATTAAGCGCACTGAATTTCCTGCTTCTTTAGTTAAAAGTGGTTGAGCCAGGTCTTTCTGGCTACGCCGCATTCTTTCGATGAAATTAATGAATTGGTATAATCCCTTAAAGCCCGCACTTTCATAGGATGCAGCTCTTTCATACAAAGCTTCCAAGTTAACTCTGCGCTGCTTGCCGTTAGGTAGCGACGTCATAATTTCCAGTAAGCTGGTTCTTTCATAAATACTCCAAATCAATTCTGAAATTCTGTGCGTTGCCGCAAATTTGCGCAAATCTTCAAGCTGGTTCAAAAAATCTTTTACTCTCTGACTGAGCTCATCGCCAACAGCCACATAAGAAGTTAAAGCATTGTAAAAATTAGCTTTGGGGGTATGAATTCTAATAAGACTTAAATCAGGCTCTTTAAAATTAAATAAGGGTGATCTTAAGACGGCTACCAGTGGAATATCTTGGTCCGGATTATCAATTATGCGCAGGTAATTCATAATGATAGTTAATTCCAGAGTTTGAAAGTAATTTTTAGCATCCGTAACCATGATTGGGATATTATTCTTTGCGAATTCCTGCATGATCTCAAGGTTGTTGCTACGGCTTCTGGTTAAAATCACAATATCGCTGTATTTGAAGGGTCTTAAATGATTATCATTAGTTGCAGACTTGTCATAAACTAAGAAGTTTTCTTCTGTGAGCTTTTTAATTCGGTTAATAACCATGGCAATCTCAGCTGAATCGATATCATCAGCAGTATCATCCTGAGCAGTATTTTCATCATTATCTTTTTCATGAAAAAGTATTTCTGTTGCAGCTGGTAAGTTCTCAGGATAAAAGCTCGCTCCATAGACCAGCTGGCTTTCAGCTTGATAGTCAATCCCACCAAAATCTGTGGTAAGAACATTTTTAAAAACTTGATTGACAATAGCAATTACTGGCTTAGTTGAGCGGAAATTATCAGATAATAAAATTCGTTCTTCTTTTTGTTCATTTTCTTTAAGCGCTGCTTCCTGATATTTATGCAAGAACAAACTCGGTTCCGCTTGCCTAAAACCATAAATTGACTGTTTGATGTCACCCACCATAAAAATATTATTTTGGCCGTCTTTTTTAACCAGCTGCAATATTTTTTCTTGCAGGGGATTGATATCCTGATACTCGTCGACCAATATCTCACTGTATTTATTTTGATAAAAAGTCCGCGCCATCTGGGATGCAGAAGTATCCTGATTGAGGATTTGATAAGCTAATTGTTCCATGTCGCTGAAATCAAGAAGATTCTCTGCTCTTTTTAACTGAGTAAAATGATCAATCAATGCCAGCTCAGCTTTTACAATTGCTGACATGATCTGCTTACCCTTTTGCATTAAAGCCAATTGTTCTTGCTCGTCCGTGGCATAAAAAGAAGTAAAAGAGGTGAAAATCTGTTCCGCTGCTGCTTCTTTTACGCTATGACATTCATCATAAAAGGCAATGACATCTTCATCCCACTTCGAAGATTTATGCATACTTCCACGAAAAATACAGTCACGTAGTTTTTCTCTTTGGTCATCATAGTCGGCATCATTTTTGAGAGCAACCAAATAATTGGCAAGACATTTTGCAAATAAGTCAAAACTTTCTTTGACTTTATTTAACTGCTTGGTAGCCATGGTAGTACTTTGACAAAGTTGCGCAATATTGTCAGCTAAACTCTGAAAAAGATCTAATAAATACGGTTTGATTGCCTTTTGCCATAATGAAGATTTAATCACTTCAGGTCCGCATTGATATTTTTGCGGTAGTTCTTTGAGCCAGTTACGATAATCAGGCTTAGTCATGGCATAATTATACAAATCCAGTAGTAAATTCTGTGGCGTCTGTGCATCCCTGTCACCAGCAAAATTATCATAGAAAGCAACAAAATCGGCGTCTTTATTTTCTAAAAACTCACCTTCAATATCTTTTAATGCTCGCTCGCGCATTAGCTCAGCTTGAGAATCATCAGTCAAAATACTGAAACTGGGATCAACGTCAATCACGTAATAAAAATGATGTATTACATCCAGGCAAAAAGCATCAACTGTCGAAATATTAGCAGAGTCAACCAAGCTAAGCTGTTGACGCAGGTATGATTTGGAGGAAGCTTTTTGTAACTCCGATAATAATGCTGTTTTAATTCTTTTCTTCATTTCGGAAGCAGCAGCTTTAGTAAAAGTCACTACCAGTAGCTTGTCAACACTGGTTCCGGCAAGTATTTCGTTTATTAAGCGCTGCACTAATACCGTTGTTTTCCCACTTCCAGCGGAAGCTGATACCAAAATATCACGGCCATGATCATTAATTGCTTTTTGCTGAACTGGTGTAAACCGTTTTTCTCCTAGGGACATTTTTATTTGTTCTCCTTTAGCCGTTTTTTGATTTTTTCAAGTAATTCTTCCTTTTTTATATTACCAATTTTATGATATTTATTTTCTTTCAGCATGGCATCAAAAAAGAAAATGTCACGGTAATCTGAATATGTTAAGGCATTGATACCATTGCCGTATTTATAAGGGTTTAATTTTATTTGCCCTGATAAAATTTGACTGGAGGCTTCTTTAATCAGTTCTTCGTCATATTTGAGCAGCAAGTCAAGTTCATCATCTTTAAAAGAACTGCCACTAAATTTTAAAGTGCCATCTTTTTTGGATCTGACCCCGGTATAAAGAGAAGAAGAATAGCTTGGCTGTTTTAAATCAGGCTCAGCTTCCAGCATTAATAATTGGTCGTTATTGATCAAACCGGTATATTTAAGCTTAACTTGACCATCTAAATTGGCTTTTTTGACCTGCAAATTATTACTATATAAATCTTTACCATTTAGTCTATCCGTTTGCCTTGTGACAGTTTGGTAAAAAGCACCTAAAAGTGAAAAAGGCGTAGACCCTGCAAAAAACTTTTTATTTTGCAGCAAGACATCCAAATAGGAAACCATTTGTAAAGAGATACCATGATAAAATAATCCTAAATTAAATTTCTTAGCGGAAGACTTATAGTCAATTACTTGAGCTAGTAATTCATTCTGATCAGCAACCCGAGCTAAATCTACTCGATCCATTTTGCCCCTTAAATTGACGTAATGTCTGCCAGAGAGATTAGGAATTTTCAAGTTAAGTCCCTTGACCAGTTCACCATTACCAAAACTAAGTTCTGAATATTTAGCACGTAACGGCGTTTTGGTGACTGCCTTGTGCCAGTTAGTAGCAACTTTAGTAGTGGTTTGGTCAAGACATTTAAATAAAAATTCGTTAAAGGGATCGTTCAAAAGCTGCTTATACCGGGCTTCACTCTGCATTTTAGTGCGCGCCACTTTGAGGAGCTCATTAAGTGTTTGATCATCAATTTCTTCTAAATCGAGTGAGCGTTCATTTAATTCCTTAACTAACCTGTCAAAAGTTTCATGAAAGTAGTTTCCGGCCTGGATGGTATCAAGTTCATTTTCAAATCTTTTATGCAGATGCAAGCCATAAGTTAGAAAATATTCATATGAATTTTCATAGAATGTTTCTAGCTGAGAAACCGAAGAATTAAGGTTATTGCCGTATAATTTTTGCGCCAAGCCAGGCCCAATGTTTTGCGGCTCATTAATAAATTGGCTTGCGGTGATAACTTTAGTCGTCTTTTGTGGTAAGAGATCACGAGTTAGCTTTAATAATTCTTTTACGCCAATATTTTTTTCAGCCTTATTAAGGTAACCTAAGTAGCCTAAACTTGCTTGGGCATTAGTAATAAAAGACAGTAGCTGACTCGTTTCTTCTGGCAGATTATGCTGCGAAAATTCTGCTGCACCAGCATTCTTAAACCTTTCATAATAGATTGAAGGTTGAACTGTGTCTCCTTCATCAGAGGCTAAAGAATAAGTTAAGTAAACTTTATCCTGTGCTAAAGCCAGACAAATACCAAACTGGTAATTTTGATCCCAGTTGCTTAATTCTTGTCTGTCTTCAATATATGAGTCTTCACCAAAATCCTTTTTCAGTTCTGCTAGGTTTTCTGGACTTAAAAACCCGGGAGTGTTTTGTATCTGCGGCAGCCCATTAACCGTTGCGCCCATAATAAAAACTTGTTTATAGCCACTAACTTGAACAATCCCCATTTCAGATAAATTGACTGCATCAAGTGTGGCCGGAATTTGCGAAAAGGTAGCTTCCTTAAAACCATTGATCAGTACATCAAAAAAGCTCTTAAGGTCAAAACTGTCCGGATTAATCAGTAAATAATCATGTAAGAGGTTGATCAATAAGTCCCACACCTGCTCAGACTGACGCGCTTCTTGCAAGGCTCCACTCTCTTGAGCATCAGCACGCCACTTTTCTAAAATATTATTCACACCGTTTCGAGTTAAAAAGTCGAAAAAGGTCGTAATTGCTTTTTGGGTATTTGTCTCATCTTTTAAGCTTTGGAACAACTTGGTAATTTGTTTAACAAAAAAATCCTTTAGTTTATTTATTTTGTTAACTTCTTCTGGTACCTTGTCTAAATCAATTACCTCTGCAGCCATATATTCAGTGAAACTTCTGCGCCAAAGATTATGGTTAATGCCGTGTGCCAGAACAAAATTTTCCAGCTGATCAACATCGTATATATAAGCAGATTCATCTTGATACCACTTCGGGATAATGAGCCTAGTTTTCATGATTGCCAGCATATTTTGCGTTTGAAATGGTCTATTCAGCAACTGCGCAATATTTTCAACCAAAACAACCAGAGGATGATATTTCATTTCCTGTTGCAAGTCATTAAAAAAGGGAATTTGATTCTGTCTTAAAATTGGAGTTAAATAGGTTTCGTATTCATGTAAATTAGGTGCCAAAACCAAAAAGTCCTGGTAACGATAATGCCTTAAAGCAACCTGCTGATAAATGGTATGAGCAACGTAATAAGCTTCAGCGTATCTATTGTCAGCACGCACAAGCTGCACCTGATCCAGTTCACCAATATCACTAACCGTCCCCGTCCAAAATTCATTGAGTAACTCTCTTTTGGTAGGTTTGGGATTAATAATTGTCGTTGATATTTGATGAGGCAAATTACGGGTTTGAACATACTGCAGTAGTTTATTGATGGTAGTTTGAATAACGTAATCATAATCTCCCGGCTCAGGATTAGGGTTAATTTCACCCTCTTTGGTTTTGAATGCCAAAGTGACACTATGAGCTTTAGCCATTAGTAATTTGACGGTTAAGCATTCTTGCAGTGAAAAATGGGAAAAATCACTGAAGTAAAAGTCGGTTGTGCTTAATCCCTTGCAGTCAGCCAGATATTCATTTAATTGCAATTGAATTTCATTTGAAGTAGAAAATTTACCTTCAATAGCCTCAATGAAAGCAGAATATAAAATATTCAAATCTGCAACTTTGTTTTTGGTTTCAAGATCAAGAGTATCCAGATCAATCTCGTTAAGGTCCAAGTTACCTTCGCGTATTTGCAAAATTGTGTCATACAATTGTTTGAGCAAGCCGGGATTTAAATTGGTGGTTTGAAAGAGATGCAGCTGCTCTTTTTTTTGCTCAATGATTTTTGCTAAAAGCATAGCCGCTGCAGCATCATCCAGCTCTGTTGGTAAGCCCTGCTTGGCATCTTTTAAGAAGAACCAGGCTAACCTGGAAAAAGATAAAACTTGTAAATTTTTCACTGATTGCTCTGTCTGGTTTTTACTAACAGCTAGCCTGTCAATTGCCCTGACTTCTGTGGTAAACTTAATGTGATTAGGAACGATGACAAAAGTTTTATGATTAGGAAAACGCTGATAATTTTCTATTGCTTCCTGTAAAACTTTTTCCTGCATGGGATCGGTTTGCCGACCTAGTAAAATTTTAATCATCTGTTCTGCGCTCCTTTGCCATTATTTTAGCATAGGAACTAAAAATTTTTAAAAACAATAAGGATCTTAAATAAAATGAAATCAAGTTTTTTAGGACACGGAAAAGTTATTTTAATTGGTGAACATTCAGTAGTTTATGGCTATGATGCTTTGGCATTGCCAATCACTTCTTTGCATATTAAAACAACTGTAGAACCATCTGAAAAAATGTGGATGGATACGGCTCATTATCAGGGGCCTTTTTTTATGGCTCCGGATGAATATGATGGCTTAAAATATGTAGTTAAAACAATGTTGAAAAAAGCCGCAAGTCAAGCAGCTCTTAAAATAACCTATACGGGAGAGATTCCAATTGAACGCGGTTTAGGTTCTAGTGCAACCGTGGCACTGGCGACTACGCGCGCAATGAATGATTATTTCCACTTAAATTTAACTGAAACTGAAATTATTAATATAACTAACCACGCAGAAATGATCAACCATGGTAAAGCATCGGGTCTTGATGCTGCCACTGTTAATTCTGATTGCCTCATCTTTTTTAATCAAAAAGATGGTCCCAAGCCGCTAAGGTCGAAATTACAAGCTACCTTACTTATCATGGATACAGGTGATTTGGGTAGTACGAAAAAAGCTGTCACTCAAGTTCATAAGCTTCTAAATGAATCCCCGACAGCGCAAAACAACCTTGAGCAATTAGGTAGATTAGCTGATGAAACTAAAACTGCCTGGTTAAATAAAGATGCAGCGACAGTAGGCTCATATTTTAATCGGGCTCAAGAAATATTGCATTCATTTAACCTTTCAACTGGTAAGATTGATCAATTACAAAAAATAGCTCTCGCAAATGAGGCCTTGGGTTTTAAATTATCTGGTAGCGGACTGGGCGGCATAGTGATTGCTTTGTGTCGCAATCAGGATGATGCTCTTAAAATAGCTCATAAATGTCAAAATATCGTGGCACATAGTTGGATTGAGGAAATTTAATTTATGGAAAAAACAGTTCGTGCTCATACCAATATTGCTTTGATAAAATATTGGGGCAAAGCAAACCAAAGTCTGCGTTTACCATTAATGTCCAGTTTGTCTATGACACTGGATCAATTTTACACTGATACTAAAGTTTCTGTTAGTCCAAAAAATCAGTTTTGGTTAAATGGTGTTGAACAAAGCGGACTAAGTTACCAAAGGGTTTTTTCTTTTTTAAAACTGTTACAAGAAAAGTTTGACGTTAAGGGTAATTTAAAAGTTGAATCAGTTAATCACGTTCCGACGGCCGCAGGTTTGGCCTCCTCCAGTTCAGCTTTTGCGGCCTTAGCCGGAGCCTTTTGCGTTCACTATGGTATTAGTTTATCAGCAGTTGAACTTTCCCGTCTGGCTCGTTTAGGTTCGGGTTCAGCCAGCAGATCAATTTTTGGCGGCTTTGCGATTTGGCAAAAAGGTACTGATAGTGAATCCTCCTATGCCTATGCTTTAGATGAAAAACCTAAAATGGATTTACAACTATTGGTGGTTGAATTGAATAAAAACCCTAAAGACCTGTCCTCCACTCAGGGCATGAAACAGGCGCAAACCTCTCCTTTTTTCAGGCCCTGGCTTGAACGTAATCAAGCTGAGTTGGCCCAGATGGTTGCTGCTATCAAAGCAAATGATTTTTCAAAACTGGGTAGTTTAGCAGAATTAAATGCCTGTGAAATGCATGCTGTTAATTTAACTGCCCAACCGGGTTTTACATATTTTGAGCCTGCAACTATTAAAGCAATCAAATTAGTAGCTGATTTGCGCAGGCTTGGTATAGAATGTTACTTCACAATAGATGCCGGACCTAATATAAAAATCTTAAGTCAATTAAAAAATGTAAAAGATATTACTAATAGGTTTGTATCCGAATTCCATAATGTTAACATAATAAATGCAAGTTTTGGTCCAGGTATTTCATGTCTGAACTAGTTAATGTAAATTAATTGATTAGGAGATTTAATTCTTTTGATAACAGAACAAGCACCCGGAAAATTATACATAGCTGGCGAGTACGCAGTATTAGAACAAGATTGTCCTGCAATTTTAGTCGCAGTCAATCAGTTTATTCGCGTTTCAATCATTAAGTCGAAATCAAAAACTGGTTTAATCCACTCTAAACAATATTCTCAAAGCTCCATTCATTGGGTTAGAAATGGCGCAAAAATGGTTATTGACAATCGTGATAATCCATTCGAATACATTTTGGCTGCAATTTCATACACGGAACGTTTCTGCTTGGAACAAAAAGTCAAGATGAAAGTCTATGATTTATATGTCAATTCAGATCTTGATTCTTCGGATGGGAAAAAATATGGTTTGGGCTCCAGTGCTGCAGTTACAGTAGCCACAGTCAAAGCAATCTTGCGTTTTTATAATGTTGCTTTTAGTAATGAATTAGTTTATAAATTATCAGCCATTTCTCATTACTCAGTTCAAGGAAACGGTTCGGCTGGTGACATTGCAGCCAGTGTTTATGGTGGCTGGATTGCCTATCAGACTTTTGATAAACAATGGCTTGCTAATGAACTGGCTCATAAAACATTATCGGAAGTGGTCAATGAAGCCTGGCCTGGTTTGAAGATACAACTTTTAACCCCTCCCGCCGGCTTAAAACTGATGATTGGCTGGAGTCAAAAGCCTGCCTCCACTTCACGGCTTGTTGATGAAACTAATGCCAATAAGGCCGCCTTAAACGGACAATATCAAGAATTTCTCAGGCTTTCGCGTAAATGCGTACTAAAGATGATTGCCGGATTTGAACAACAAGATATTCAGTTAATAAAAAAGCAAATTCGAGTTAACCGAAAATTGTTGCAGCATTTTGCGCAAATAAATCAGATTGCAATTGAAATTCCGCGACTTTCCCAACTGATCAATATCGCCGAATCATTTGGAGGAGCTGCTAAAACTTCCGGTGCCGGTAATGGCGACTGCGGTATTGTAATCGCTGATGCAAATACAGATACTGCCTATCTTGAAGATAAATGGCGCCAAAACGGTATAATGCCGCTAGACTTTCGCGTTCACCAAATTCGGGTTGCAGACTAGAGGAAGAACATGTCACTTAGATCTAATCGTAAAGAAGAACATTTGGTTTTAGCAGAAAGATTTTATCAAGATAATAAACAAAATAGTTTTGATCAGATGCATTTGGTGCGGCCGGCTTTACCAGAAACTGAAGTAAGTGTCAAAGCCATACAAACGACAATGTTTGGCAAAAAAGTGGCAGCCCCCTTTTTTATTAATGCAATGACCGGTGGTTCTCATAAATCATATTTGATTAATAAGAAATTAGGACAAGTGGCTGCTAAAACCAATATTGCTCTGGCACTTGGCTCAGCCAGTATTTTGACGAAAGAGCCTTCTCTTAGTGACAGCTTTTTGATTGCACGCCAACAAGACCCCACTGGCGTTTTAATTGCAAATGTAAATGCTAAAACTGCGGCCGAACAAGCACAAAAATTAGTCACAGAATTAAATGCTGACGCTCTCCAAGTTCACTTGAACGCGGTGCAAGAAATTGCCATGCCTGAAGGAGACCGTGATTTCTATTGGCTAAATAATTTAAAAGAATTACGTCAAAAAGTAACAGTACCAATTATTATTAAAGAAGTCGGCTTTGGTTTAGATGAAAGAACAATTCATTTGTTGAAAAATGAAGGCTTCCAATTTTTTGATGTTGCTGGCAGTGGGGGCACAAATTTTGCCCAGATAGAAAATGCTCGTAATACCAATGATGTTTCTTATCTGAAAGATATCGGCTTACCCACTGTCATTTCAAGCTTAATGGCTGCTAAGCAGCAGGTTGATTTTATTGTTTCAGGTGGCGTGCGTAATCCTTTGGACGTTTTTAAGGGATTATGTTTAGATGGAAAAGCTGTTGGTATATCAAATGTTTTTCTACAAGCTTTAATCAAACACGATGTTAATTATTTGCAAAATCTTATTTTAGAATGGCAAGAAGAACTTGCTAATCTGCTAGCTATTTATGGTCAAAATGATTTAACAAAGTTAAACGAGATTAAAAAATATTATGATTTGCCGTTAAAAATAGCCATTGCTCAGCTATTATAGGTTCTTATAAAAAAACAAATAACTATTGTCTTACATATGATTAGTTATTTGTTTTTTGTTTTTTTAATTTAATAAACGCCATATCTCTTTTTGAACGGCGCTGTCATTGCTTGAGCCGATAATGTGAGTAGCAGCCTTCTTAGCCACGGGAAGTGCTGTTCCTGTGGCATAACTGGTGCCAGCATATTTTAGCATCCCCACATCATTGCCGCTATCACCAAAAGTTACCATTTCTTTAGGATTAATTTTGAATTTACTACTTAAAAACTGTAAGCCCTTTGCCTTATTCATACCTTTTGTTGACATATCTATAGATGAAGAAGAGCCAGAAACAAAGTCAATTTCAGGATAATTACGTCTTAATTTTTCTAAAAGATGCGGCATTTTATTTTCAGGAACATCAAACGTAACCTTGAAAATTTGATCATCAAGATCATTAAAATTCTCAACAACTGTTAGTTTTTCATAGTACTTTTTTAGTTCTTTAGCATACCCAGGTCCATCTTTTTTTAAAATATAAGCGCTGGCAAGACCCGAAACCGTGACTTTTTCATTACTTTCCTGAATTATCTTCATAATTGTCCGCCAGTCCTTTTCAGAAAGACAATCAACGTGAATTACCTGCTTGCCTTGTGCTACTAGTGCCCCATTCTCCGCTATGTAGAATAGCTGATTGGCCACTTGTGGAAATCGCGAATATAAATTTTCAAACTGATTTCCGCTGGCAACAACAAACTTAATTCCCTTTTTTTGCATAATCTGAAATTCTTGCAAAAACAATTCCTGATCATACGTTTTCTGATCTGTTAACCAAGTTCCGTCCATATCTGTAGCGATTAGTTTAATCATTCTTTTTTCTTTCTATTAAACTCGTAGTCCCTTAGGATAATAATTCTTAATAATATGATTACTGATTTTACCAAAACCTAAAATAAAATTTTGGCAACTGACTAAAACAAAGCCTGTTTCGTTAGCTTGCGTTCTTAATGTTTCTCCGTGTAAATACTTTAAATAGCTTTCCCTGCTTAGTTCAACTACTCTGTTTTGTTTCTGTTCTGCTAACACCATGGCTAATTGATGTCCGGGTTCAAAACGGTTTTTCTTTAACACACCCAGTTCAACGCCATTTGCTAGTATCTGCAAATGAAGATTCGCACTATCTGATAATGCTGGTATAAAAACGTGATTATTACGTACTCGACTATTTAACCGCCAATTTTTTATTGCTGCTGGTAAATTAAATTTATCTAGTACTTCCGCTATTAATTGAATTTCAGATTTAGTTAGAGCTTCTTTTTGAGGCCTTCTTTTTTTCTTCTTTTTTTGATTTGGCGAGATTTTGGCTTGAACCACCACGTTTGGTGATAATTTTAATTTTGCAGCAAATTGCCCTTCACCTAACTCAGCTGTAGGCCAAAATCGTACTGTCTTAATGAGATCAGGGTTATTGTCAGCCCATTCAGGGTGTCCATGAGCAATAGCGTGCGTTTTTACGTTTAGTGACATAATAGTCAAATTAAATTTTTGCGTTAGCCACGAAACTATTTGTTCATTTTCCTCTGGAGAATATGTACAGGTTGAATAGACTATTTCTCCTTCTGGCTTTAACATTTGGACAGCGGCATTCAAAATTTCCTTTTGCCGTTCTTGGCAAAGCAGTACATAATTTTGTGACCAATACTTAATAGCCTGAGGGTTCTTACGAAACATACCTTCGCCACTACAAGGCGCATCAACTAAAATTTTATCAAAATAATGAGGAAAACACTGTGCTAATTTTTCTGGCTTTTCGCTGACAATTAAGGAATTTGTTGTGCCCCAACGTTCAAGATTTTCGCGCAATACTTTTGCTCTGGTGTGTGAAATTTCATTTGCAACCAAAAGTCCTTCACCCTTTAGCTGTTCGCTGATTGCAGTACTCTTGCCACCTGGTGCGGCACATAAATCAAGCACTTTTTGTCCCGGACGCGCTTCAACAAATAATGCTGGAAACATTGCCGTGGGTTCCTGTGAATAAACAGCTCCACTTACCCAGGCTGGATCTTGACCATTAATTTTACCGTAATAGGCTTTGGATACACCCGAAACTTCTTTTTCTTGTTCATAAGATACACAGTAGTTTTCTTTTAATGAATTAACGCGAAATGCACTTTTGGGACTATCATTAATTGAATTGAAAAACTGCTGTGCTCTACTTTTTCCTAATAACCTAGTATATTTTTCCTTAAAATCCTCAGGCAGTTTAGGCATTATTTTGATCCTTTCGTGATAAATGCAAGATGCATATGCTGTATATAATAGAAATGATGATCCAGCAGCCTGTAAGGAGCCAGATTAAGTGCTGCGGCTTTGATAAAAATGTTCGCCATATCAAGAAGAAATATGCACTTATAGTTACCAATACTTCAATCAATAAAATTCTGATACCGTGATTTATTAACCAATTACGCAATAAATTGCCCTTTAAGTGAGTTGACTTAACCGTTTTCCAATCTATAAAAGCTAAAACTAAATTGCTAAATGAAGCAATTAACAAGAAGATTATGATAAATGTAATTTCCCTAATGATTGAAAACTGATGTATTTGGTGGTTTTTCACAAAAAGCGGTATTTTAGCCTTAACCCCATAATGTTTGGCAATTTGGCGAATTACTTTATTTGAACTATCTATTATAATTTGATAATCACGTAATTTGAATTTTCCAGTTGGCTGTTTGGGACTAGTACTAAGATAATAACTATCCTGCTTCATTTGGCGATAATGTTTTAAAGTACCCACAACCGTGTAATATTTCTTATTCAAATAAACATATTCGTTTCCTTGCACCTTATATGTAGGGACTTTCGCATTTAATCCCAGTACAGCAAAAGAAACCCGCCCTTTAAAGTCATCTTTGGTAAAATATCTGCCAGATTCAGTCGGTAGGTTTAATACATCATGATTTGACCACACCAGAGTTTGATTTTTCTTAGATTTGCAAGTCATATGAACTTGAATTTTATTACGGGGATATTTTTTTTGCAAAAATAGCAAAAAAGATCTAACATTTTGCTTATTTTTTATTTCAATGTAGCGGGTATTATTACTTAGACCATATGCCTCAAGTAGTTGATCCGCTTCTCGTGACTGAACGTTTGACAGCATACTGCCAATTCCTAGAAACGATAAAAATATAATAATAACTAAAATTATTTTTTTAAATTTCATGTGCTATCTCAAAAATTTGTTCATCAATAAAATCAAAACTTGTAAATGTCTGGTTGATTAGCCTTAGTTCCTTTGAATGAAGAAATGGCTCCTTTTGCCAAAAGCTTGCAGAGTTGGTCACACCATTTCTTTCACCTACAAACAATAAATGTGTGGCAGAATTTAATTTTTGCCAAGCGTTAACGACTTTTTCATCACTGTTGCCAAAATTAGGTGCCCAGGAGCAAATTATTAAATCGACATCATTAAATTGATTGACAGCTGTTACAGCATCATAATTACTAACAGGCACAAATGCTTTAACGCCAGTGTTTGAAGTCTTTGACCAATTAAAATTATCCGTGACCGTCATTTTAACGCCTACTTGTGACAAAGCTTTACTCCAATAGCCGTTACCTGCCATTATTTCTAACGCAGTGTTAACTTTTAGCTGATCTTTAATTACTTGGGCTGTTTCTAGATTTGGAATTGACCATAGGCCAAACTTAATTGCTAAAAATTGCCGGGTATTATTTAGCAGCTGATTAATCGTTTTAAAATCTTCTATTTGATCCCTAGAATTAAATTTGTGGCAAATTTCCTCAGCAATATCGGGTAAAAACCCCAGCTTTTCTGGTGCTCTTTTTAAAACCTGCTTTTGCCTTATGGTAGCAACAATATTATTAATTTCCTCTACTTGTTGATGCACAGACTCAATAATAAGTCTGGCATCCAATTGGTTAATTTTACTTAAAAAATCTGTCATTATCAAATACCTATAATGATTTTAACATTCAAACGACCAGATTTCAGTTATAATAAAGAGTAACATGAAAAAGGAGAATATTTTATGGCAAAAAAAGTTACAAAAAACCAAGACGAAGAGGAAGAAAGCTTAGGCAAATTTATTCTTGATGTTGTTATAATGATGGCAGTAATTTTGGGAGTTTTCTTTGTTTTATTCCATTTCGTACTTTCTAATGATAGAGTTTCAGGGCCATCGATGCAACCAACGTTTGAAGATAATGATCGTTTAATCGCTGTCCGCCATTTCACTCCCAAGCGCAATGACGTGGTAGTGCTGCTTGCTCCAAAAGCTGCAAATGATACCCCTGGTGCTTATTACATCAAACGCATCATTGGTTTACCGGGTGATAAGCTGGTTTCCAAGAATGATAAGATGTACGTCAATGGTAAGCTCTTACCTGAGCCTTATCTAGAAAATCATTTTAAAAAAGCTAATAATGCTCAAGGACAGACGTATACGACCAATTTTACTTATAAAGTCCCTAAGGGTTATTATTGGGTAATGGGTGATCACCGCGATATATCTAAGGATTCGCATATGTTTGGACCTGTTAAAAGACAGAATCTGATTGGTAAAGTCAAATTCAGGTATTGGCCATTTAATAAAATTCAAGGTTTTTAACTTTAATTTTCTTTGAATTTTAGTATTTTTCCGTTAAAATAAATTGTAAAGGAGAATTTAATATGAATCAGCAGTTAGAGGAATTATCCGATGCAATTATTGACTTTCAAGTCAAACATCATGTTACTGATACGGATTTAGCTTTTGCTAGTCATTTGTCAGTTGAAAAGATTCATGCGATGAAAACTGGTGAAGGTGAATTTACTCCTGAAGAAATCAATCAGCTGTATGATTACCTTGCTGCGAATCATTGAAAAGTTTGTTATAAATATAGCCTGCAATTCGTCTTAGTTAATTGCAGGCTTTTATTTTTAGTAAATTTAGAAGAATGCTCATTATAGGACTAGTTGTAGTAATTATTCTACTTTTGACAACTTTAATAACTAAAAGCATTGTTGCTTTGACTTTCATCGTTTTTTGTCTTTTATCTGGTTTAACATTTTTATTATTTGTCTCATGGCTCTTTTTTGGCTGTTAAAAAGACGCTAAAAAATTTTTTAGCGTCTTTTAGTATGCCTATTTTTATTTACCTTCCCTTGCCTCAAAAAACTTACTGAAAAGAATGGTGTCAAAAAACCAAAACAATATGTTAATTATAAGCATTAATAATAATGCTATAGCTAAATCATCATTTGTACCTGTGGTTTCTCCCATCATAAACCTAAACGGAAACGAAATTATTTGTAGGCCAATACTGGCTTTGATTGCAAGCCAGGCAACTAAAATAATGACTAAAACGGCAATTATTCGAAAATAAGCTTTGCTGAGCGCTTGCGGTAGATAGTCTAAAAGTGCACGACTGGAGTAATTTAAAAAGCTGATTATGAAGTAACCAAAAAATGCGCAAAGAATAACCATCATAAGTGCACCAAAGAAATTAAACATAATCTCTAAGTCAACTTGTTGCAAATGTCTTCCAATATCAGCAAACATTTCGATTAGGGAGTTATGAAACTGACTATCAAAAGTAAAAGTAATAACACTTAAAATTAGCGTACAGATAATTTCCAATATTACAAAGAAAAGTAAGGCAGCAAATGAACTTAAAATGTTATCAAAGTAGAACTTTTTATCATCAATTGGTATTAAGCGCCAAGTCTGGTTACCACTCACTCTTTCATTTTGAAAACAGGTAGTTAAATAAAAGATTCCAGTGAACAGCCATGCTTGTACAATAAAAATAGCTAGCCATAATGTAAAAAAGTTAGAAAAAATTTGTCTGTTGATATAAACGTGGCCGTTATTAAAATTGAAAAAAGTCATCGCAAATGAGGCAACAGTCTGGATAATTAGCAGAAGAGAGATCCATTTAGTTTTCAACCTAAAGAGTACGGTAAAATAACGATTAAAAATTGCCATTATTCCTCCTCCTCTCTCTGGTAAAAGCTTTCATAAAAATCTTCTACTGTCTGGTTATCCGCTCTAATCTCTTCAGTTGATTTATGCATGCAAATTGTCTTATTTTTGATAATGACAACTTCATCGAGAACGGCCGCAATTTCATTGACAAAATGGTCAGAAATTAGAATTGTGGACTTTTCCTGCTTCCATAAGATGATCGATTTGATAATTTTTTTACGAGCCATAGCATCAATTCCGGAAAAGGGCTCATCCAGAAGATACAAGTCCGTTTTTCTGGAAAAAGTTAACGCAATAACCAACTTCTCTTTCATACCCTTTGATAATTCAGATAAGCGCAGATCAGAAGCTAAATTCATGAATTTTCTTAACTGCTCAAATTGTTTTAGACTAAAATCATGGTATAAAATTTGGTAAAACTTGACGATTTCATTAATTTTAACAGAGTTAGAAAATCCAGTTAAGCCATCAGTAAAAGAAAGATGCTCTTTTCTGTCAGCCTCTTTAGTAAAACCAGCAACTTTAACAGTACCATGGTAATTTTTGGCAACTCCGCTGATAATTCTCATTAAAGTGGTTTTACCCGCACCGTTTTCGCCCAAAAGAGCGACAATTTTTCCCGGTTTGAGTGTTAAATTTAAATCAGTAATAATTTTTTTCTGGTTCTTTTTGTAAACCAAATCGGTTATTTCTAAAGGGTTTGCCATTATTCACGCTCCTCTTTAAGATATTCAGATAAAGATATGAGAATTTGTTCGTCAGATACTCCTAAAGAATTCATACTATGTACAAACTTATCTAGTTCCGCATTAATTAGTTCCCTTTTTGTTTTATCAAGTAAAGTAGTATCTTCAGTGACAAAATTACCTTCTCCCCTCTTGGTGTACAAAATACCTTCAAAATTCATCTGTTGTAAAGCACGTTGCACCGTGTTGACATTAACAGTGAGTTGCACTGCCAGTTCACGTACAGAAGGGATTTTTTTACCTGGCTTTAATTTACCGGTAATTATTTGTCGATATAGGTATTGCTTAATTTGTAAGTAAATGGGAATGTTATCTTTAAATTCCACAAGTCCACCATCCTTTGGCCGTAATACACCTATAATACACTATCATAAACTAGATTGATTTTTTCCGCAAACCTTTTAACATTTGTAGTTAAACTACTTTTTGTAAATAGTTGGTAAGTTTCTACTTTTTATTAGTAACCCTACTTATGTTCAGTTGCTTCATAAAAATGATTGATTAGGAAAATATTGCTGCTCAATAAAATAAGATCGCTAATTGCGTTTGCCAAAATTGCAAAAGGTAAACTACTAGAAAGATTAAGTCCATAATTAGTCGGATGAATCACTGATAAAAGAACTTGGTAAACAAAGATATTTTGAATTTTAAAGAAAAACCAGATTAAGCCGAAGATTATGACTATGTGTAATACTTTCACAACTGCGCCATTAATGTTTGCAGGGACAAAATCTAGTATTGCGCGGCTGGCAAAATTAAAGAAACTGATAACAAAATATAAAAAGAAACAACTTAAAATAGCTAAAACGATCGTACCAAGTATTATCCAGAATACATTAATGTCAAGAGTGCGTTGAATGCTTTTTAATAAATCGCGGAAAAAGTATACAACAGGCTTGTCGGTCAGATACGATGAAAACAGTAATATCATTACTGTGACGAATTCAAGTACAATAAAGTAAATAAAAGATACGAACGTGCTTAATACATTAACAAGATAAAATTGCCCATCGCTTATGGCTGCTAAGCGCCAAGTTTGACTGCGGTTAAATTTCTCGCTCTGTAATGGCGTAATAAAATAAACGAAAAATATGACAAAAAAGGCCAAGAAGACAAAATATAATGCCCATTCCGGTAAAATTCCGACATTGTTTTGGGGATTTTTGCGGATATGCCAATTTATCACTTCATAATAAGTAAAAAAGGCACATACAAGAGCTGCAATTATCTGGAAAAAAAGTAATATGTGTAATTTTTTAATTTTAATTTTAAATAGTCTATTAAATAATCTGCTAAATTCTGTCATTTGGGACCCCTTATTTTTTATTTTTGCTCGATGACAAATTGTCACTGATATAAATTGGTACTATGCCTCTACTTTATTTACTCTGCTTCAAAGAAATACTTAAATAAACAGATATTAATAACGTACATTATTAAATTAACAACTACAACAATTAAATTAAGATAGGGTAAAGTGTTGTTGTAAGCCGGATTTAAGTTTAAAAAATGCAAAAGGCTGCCTAAAAATTGGTCGACAAAAATTTTTTCTACTTTGGTAAAAAGCCAGGCTATTACGATAACAATAAAAATATGTAATAGTTTGACAATTAATCCGTTTGAAGCTACAGGAAGATAATCCATGATCGCTTTACTGGAAAAATTTAAAAAGCTGATCAATAACGAAATGAAAAGGCAACATAAAAGTAAGAGTAACATGATATCAAAAATTAAACGAATTGTATTCAGATCAAAATTTGGTCTAAATTGCTTAAACATTCTTTCGCATGATTTACGAAAAGCCTTGTCCATAAAAAATGAAACAATTAGTAAGATCCCTGCAACAATAATGTCAAGAAAAATGAAATAGAAAAAAGTAATAAACGAGCTTAAACTATTAGCAATATAAAATTTTTCATCAGTGATTGCAGTTAAACGCCAAGTTTGACTCCGATTAATTCGCTCATTTTTGACAGCCATATAAATAAAAAAGAAAATGATAAAAAAGACATTCAATAGACAAAAACCCGTTAGCCAATCAGGTAAAAGTTCAGTGTAAAGATTTAAAAATTCACCAAACTCACCTGTACCAATCAGCAGCCCAAAAACAGAAAATGCTAAGGCACCAACTAATTGTATAATTAAAAATGAATAAACTTTCTTGGCTTTTTCTACAAAGAATCTGCCAAACAAATTTTTAAAAGATGTCATGCTTTTCCTTTCTGCTATGAAAATATTGAAACGAAAATATTGAAACAGTATTAGGTTTTACTTCTCTCCTGCTTCAAAAAAGTGATTGATTAAGAAGACGTTAATGCCAAGTATTATTAAATCAATAATAAACATCATTAATACCACTGATTCCAATCCCGCAAGACCTGTAGATCTTAGTAAAAGTATATTGATAATATAGTTTGCAAAGACACTATAGAGCCTAACTAGTAATCCTACCAAGACGATAATTATAAATATGCGCACAAAAGAAATTAGAATATGACTTGATGCATGTGGTAAAAAGTCTAAGATTGCTTGACTGGAAAAGTTAAGAAAACTAACCAAAAAGTAAAGAAAAAGACAAGTAAAAATTAGTAGTAACATAATGCCAATAAAATCAAAAATTGCAGTACTGTTTAAATCAACTTCAAACTGTAAATTTTTGCCAAATTTAGAATTAGTAAATATTGATAAAAATAAAAAACAAATTGCAATTAACACATCTAAGAGCACAAAATAAACCAATGAAACAAATGAACTTAAGATATTGGCAACATAAAACTTGCCATCACTGATTGGTGCTAAACGCCAGGTTTGATTTCTATTTAACCGTTCATTTTCAACTACAGTTAAAATGAACAAAATCGGTCCGAACAAGAAAGTTAATGATGCAAACAGTGCCATCCATCCTGGTAAAAACTCGAGATTATTGTTCGAATTAAAGTGAAATCTGCCAGAATAAAAACTAAAATAAGTAAAGAATGCTGAAGCTAGAGAACTAATGAATTGCAGAATAACTAAAAGATAAACATTTTTGACTTTTTTCTGCAGTAACTTTTCAAACAAATGATTGAAAACGTTCATTATTCCTCCTCCGCATCGTATAAACCTTCATAATAATCTTCAACACTTTTATGATGTTCGCGGATTTCCTCAGTAGATTTGTGCGTGTAAATAGTTTTATCTTTGATAATAACGATTTCGTCAAGCATACTGGCTATTTCGTTGACAAAATGATCTGAAACAAGAATCGTTGAATTTTCCGGTTTCCATAAAATGATCGAATTAATTATTTTTTTGCGCGCCATGGCATCAATCCCCGAAAAGGGCTCGTCTAATAAATAAAGGTCAACTTCGCGCGAAAATGCCAGGGCAATGATTAACTTTTCTTTCATTCCTTTGGACATTTCAGATAAGCGCATCTCTGAATCTAATTTCATAAACTGACGCAACTGTTCAAATTGATTTTGATCAAAATCTTGATAGATGACCTTATAAAATTTAACAATTTCTTTGATTTTCGTTGAATTAGCAAAACCCGTTAATCCATCAGTAAAAGACAGATGTGCTTTTCTTTCTGCAACATTATTCTCGCCTGATATATTAACTGTCCCGTGATAGTTTTTGGCCATGCCACTGATGATGCGCATTAAAGTTGTCTTCCCAGCACCATTCTCACCTAGAAGGGCTACAATTTTTCCCGGTTGTAAATTTAAATTGATATTATCCAAAATTGTTTTTAAATTTTTCTTGTAAGTTAGATCTCTTATTTCCAATAGATTTTCCATTTTTAACTCCTACTTTAAGTGTTCAGTTAAAATTAAATTAAGCTGTATCGTTGAAACCCCTATGGCTTTCATATTATGCACAAATTTACTTTGTTCAGATTTGATAATGTCTTTTTTAATTTTTTCCAGTAATTTTTTATCATTAGTCACAAAATTACCCTCTCCTCTTTTAGTAATTAAAAGCCCTGATGTAGTCATTTGTTTGAGCGCTTTTTGAATAGTGTTCACGTTGACCATTAGATGGGTTGCCAAATTACGGACAGAGGGAATTTTCTGACTGGGTTTAAGTTTTCCGGTAATTATTTGGCGACATAAATCTTCTTGGATTTGAACATATATCGGCCTATCATCTTTAAACTTCATATTTCCCCTCTAACTGTATTACATTTATAATACACTATAATATTACAATAAACTTAAAAGTTATGCAATTAATTACTTAAAATCTTTTTCTCCGAAAGATTAAATAGCCAGCAATCACAAAAATAAGAATATAGACTAGACTACCCATTAAAAGCTCTTGATTTTTCAGGTGGGTAGTTAAAACATACATGCCGTAATTGGCATATTGCCTGGTTAAATCGACCATATTAAAGGGGTTCCATTTCATAATACCAACTAGCTTGCCCCCGTTCATTAAATCAGAAGAAATGTTTTGACCTATGAATGTCACTAACAGGCTTGCTGTAATTACAATTG
>CAMLHK010000004.1 GCA_946479925.1 uncultured Lactobacillus sp.
AAGCCGTTAATACCAATTTTAACTGTCATATTCTAAAGTCCTCCTTAAGAACTATGTAAGAACTGTAAACATCAATTTATTTTAAATGAGAATTACTTCTCCTTTAAAATCTTCTCTGAGGCTCCTTCATCAGTAATTAACCAGGTTTGATGCGGAGCATTTGGCATATAAGCCTTGATTGCTTTAGCCTTGCGGCCACCACAAGCAAATGCAAATATGTGAGGTATTTTATTTAGATTCTCAAACTGCAAACCAACCTGATGTACGCGGTCGACAATCTTCCCTTCGCCATCGAAGAAACACCCGAAACATTCGGTGACTACTTTTTTTTCACGCAATTCAGATAAGCGAATTGAATCGTATCCTCTGCGTCTTGCCATGTCATGAGCTAGTCCAATTCCATGAATTACTACATCCGTCTGAGAAATATCTTCCAGCACGTCAGTAAAAGTAGATTCACGAATCAAAGAATTGTAAGCTGCTTGAGAAATCTGCTCTGGTAAATACAATGTTTTATATTTACCACCAGTTTCAGCAGCCATTTTCTGAACAATAGTATTGCTTTGAATAGCAACATTTTCACCCAGAGCCCCACGACCTGGCACAAATTCCAGTTGTCGATTTTTACTTAAACTTTTAGACAAATTCCTAGTCGATTTTGCAAGAGCTTCACCACCCAAAACAGTAATAATTGAATGTCCCAGGGGTAACAGTAAATCAAGAGCTGCATTAAGCTCTTCACCCATTCTCTCATATACCAGTTCTTGTAAATCACTATCGCCTGGCACAATAATTGTGCGCTCGATACCGAGTTTACGCGCTAAATCAATTTCTGTTTTGCGTGCGTTAAACAACCGATCTATCAGAGGTGCCGCCTCTTGCAATATCTTTTTGCCCTTCTCTGTCATAAACATGCCAAAGCTTTTAATCTCAATCAAACCTCGATCACGCAGATACTCAGTTTCTGTTCGCACGTTTCTTTCAGATAGTCCTAAAGACTGAGCTACGCTTCTGCGACCTACAGGCGCATTAAGCGATATTTGCTCAAGAACAAGATATCTTTGCCGAAAAACTTTTAAGATGTCAGGAACGAGAGCTTCAAGCACAGGAAATTCCGAGTACATTAATTTCTCTCCTTCTTCTGGGACCAAATTGACCCATTTGTTGTCATTAGGTGTCCCAGATTGTCTAAAAATATATGAGAAACGTAAATCGACATTAATCAATTTAGCCATTCCTCAATCGACAAATACAGTATAGCAACACTCCAAAAATAATTCAAGTTAAATTGCCGCAATTAGAAAGTCTTAATAAATTAGTCGATATTGATACTAAAACATGCAAAACTGCAGCTCTTTTGTCAATATCAATAAAAAACAATTCAATTTTTGTTTCTTTTCTGTTATACTTGTTGTTGTGCAAATTCGGGTCCTTAGTGTAATGGATCGCACGTAAGATTCCGGTTCTTAAAATCTGAGTTCGACTCTCAGGGGACCCATTGAATTAATTTAAAAAGAGTAGCTGTTGCAATCTAGCAGTAGCTACTCTTTTAATTTTACTTTTCAAGCATGTTTTTTAAATCTCTTTGAAGCTCATTATCAATCTGGTTCGAAAAATCTTCTTTAGCTAATTTATCTTTAAGCAAATAAGTAAATATTGCTCTCATTGCCGTCTTTTTGTTTGCTGCTTGTTGCCAGACAATCGAGTTTTCACCGTCAAGCACAGAAGCTGTCACTTCTTCACCTCTGTTTGCAGGTAAACAATGCATAAATTTAACCGCAGAATTGTTTGTTTTAGCCAGCATCTCTGCGTTAACCTGATACTTAGGATAAAATATTTTCATATACTCTGTTTGATCAAGCTCTTGATCATATAGACCATACCAAACATCAGTATAAATAAAATCAGCATTTTCTAAGACTTTTTCATCATCAGATAGAGTAATTGTGCCACCGTTTTCCTGCGCAATTTTTTCTGCTTTGCGCAATAATTTTGGAGATAATTGCTTTTCTTTAGGACCGTATTGCACAAATTGCATTCCCATTTGAGCGCATAAAAATAATGCAGAAACAGTAATTTGCGTTGCATCCCCTACAAAGACCAGCTTAATATCAGATAATTTTTTACCTTGCGGTAAAAATTCTTTAATTGTAATCAAATCACCTAAAGCCTGAGTAGGATGGTCATCATCGCTCATGAAGTTAACTACAGGTGCATGCGAATTTTGGGCAATTTCCACAATATCTTCTTGACTAGCCGTTCGCACTCCAATGATATCAATTAAGTCACCTAAAGCATGACTAGTATCAGCCAAACCCTCATGACCATTTTCTCCTAGTTGTATCTGCCCTGGAGCTAAATACAAAGCATGTCCTCCTAATTCAGTCATTGCTGTTTCAGCAGAGCAGCGCGTTCTAGTAGATACTTGATCAAAGATCATACCTAAGCTTTTGCCTTTTAAAAGCTGAGGGTAATAGCCATGGTTGATAGTCTCCTTAATTTTTAGACCTAAATCAGCCAGGTATTGCATTTCATTTTTTGAAAAGGTACAAGTATCAATAAAGTCTTTTTTAACCAAAAAATCCTCCTTTTTGTATTCTTTACTTTTCTTATCGCCTACCATAATACAGAAACTAAGTTTATTTGAAAAACAATTACATTCAAATATAGAAAGTCTTAACTATTTTAGCCATTAAACTTCTACTATAAATAAAAAAAGCCACTGAAAAATATTTCAATGACTTACATTATTATTTTAATATGTATTACCGGCTGTTAATTCTCCGCGCTGTGCAAATTCAACGTAGAGTTTATTACCAGATGCAGACAAACCTTCAATTTCACGCCTTACGTGAAGGTGATGGGTGCTCTTATAGGTTCCGTCTTCACCAACTTTAAAGATATAATCATTAAAACCGATATAAAATTGGTTATGACTTTGATCGTAGGTAAACCCTTGAACTGGAGAACCATTACTTACAAAGTTACCTTTAGTAGCTCCTACCTCAACGGGAGTCCAGGAATCACCGTTGCGTGTTACTTTCCAGTATTCATAAAAGCCGTTTCCACCATTATGGAATAAACAGTACATTGTATTGTCACCAGCAAAAGTGGCATTATGAATGTATCTTGGACTACCATAGTTAGAAATTCTAAAGGTCCAGATTTGATTAATCTTCATATCTGATTTACGTATTTGTAAAATTTCTTCAGAAGCATTTGAATTGCTGGAAGTGTTGTTATTAGCAATTACATAAATGTATGCTGAAGATGATCCTATTGCTTGACCATGACCTAATTTGATATAAGGACTAACTTTAATGTGTGAAGCATACTTCTTAAAGGTTGACCATCTCAATGTTTGTAAATTTTGTGCCTTAAATTTATTAATATGCTTTAAATTATAAGAAACTAAATGACCCTTTTGTGCACTACTTGAATTAAATAGAGCAACAGTAAAGTTTGAACCATTCACAGTAATGCCCTCAGGAATTACACCTACTTGCCCCATCTTATCACCGGATTGATTGTACCCAAGACTAACAAAACGAGGCTGGAACAGCTTGGTTTTTAAAGTTAAACCGTTAGCCTTAAATGTATTAGATCTAGTTTCGGAAGTATAATGATGCGCTGCGTTCCAGTTTCTTGAAGAAGATTTGGAACTACCTTTCCAAGTTGAGACTTCCTTTGGTCCATTCATAGGCTTTTTATCAGCTCTTGCTATACCCTCATTCTTTTCTGAACGAACAGTAACATTGACTGTTGCCTTAGCCTTGCCATAACTATAGTCAACCGTGGTCTTACCAGGAGTGCCCGAACTAATTTTTGACTTAGAAACTGTTACCTTGCTTGTATCTACAGCAGTACCTGCACTATTAGTCACATAATTAATGGCATCTTTAGTATTAAACGAATATTGATTGTTTTGCACTAAACTTACGTTCTGCGCAACAGAAATCTTGTTTCTGGCAAAAAAGTTCTGGTTAACCCAGCCGACCGTACGCCCATCAACAATTATCTTCCAAAACTTGCCTTTCTTAGTGGCAATTGACTTTTTAGATTGAATCTGTGCGTGCTTAAAATATTTAGTCGACGTAAACTTGCCAGATGGTCCCATTTTTGAAGCATAATGATAAACTGCATAATTACCATTACCGGCTATTTTAGTAACAGCTTTGTGGTAAGTTTTTGCAGAAATATAAGAATTATTACTCCCAACAAATAAGCCAAGTGCAGCTATTGTCCCAGCAACCAGCAGCTTACTTTTAAATTTTCTTTTCATTAAACTTAAAACCCCTTCTTCTACTATATAATAATAGTTTTACACTTTTTTAATTCATATATCAATAATTATTTTTGTTATTAATTTCAAGTGACTTATTATTAGATTTTTAAAAACATTTAAGTTAAAATAAAAAATTGTTATTTTTATATAAGGGAGAAGTTTCATGGGTGAAACACCAAACAATTCTAAAAAGATGATGTGGACAACGCTGGCCACTATGGCTTTCTCTATTGTGTGGAGCTTTGGCAACGTTGTTAACGGATTCATATACTTTGATGGTACCAAAGTAATTTTCAGCTGGATTATTATTTTCCTGCTTTTCTTTATTCCTTACGCCTTGATGGTCGGTGAACTTGGATCAGTTTTTAAAGATTCAGAGGGTGGCGTTGCTTCCTGGATTAACGCCACTATCGGACCTAAATGGGCCTATTATGCTGGTTGGACATTCTGGGCAGTACATGTGGTTTATATTTCCAGTAAAGGTACAACGGGCTTAAGAGGCATGGCTTGGGGCATTTTTGGTAATACTAAATGGTATGATAGTTTGCCAACAGCTTGGACGCAATTAGCCACACTGGCAGTATTTTTGTTCTTTTGCTGGGTAGCCAGCCGGGGGATTCCAGTAATTAAAACTTTATCAACAATTGCTGGAACTTCAATGTTTATCATGTCAATTCTTTTTATTATCATGATGTTTGCGGCACCGATGATTAATCCGCATGCTAGTTTCAACAGCATAAACTGGAATTGGCAAAACTTTATGCCAGATTTTAATACGAAGTACTTTACTTCACTTTCAATTTTGGTATTTGCTATAGGTGGAGCTGAAAAGATTTCGCCATATGTTAACAAATTAAAAAAGCCTGCAAAAAATTTCCCGAAAGCTATGTTGGGCTTAGCGGGAATGGTAATGATTTCTGCCATCTTAGGTACTATTGCTTTAGCATTAATGTTTGATCCTAAAGTAGTTAATGGCAATTTGAATGAATACATTTCAAATGGTCCGTACATTGCTTTTCAAAAATTAGGTGAATATTATGGTGTGGGCGGATTATTCCTCTATATTTATGCTTGGTGCAACGTCATTGGACAGTTTTCAGCACTGGTTATTAGTATTGATGCTCCTTTGAGAATGCTTCTGGGAGGCAAAGAGGCAAAAGACTTTATTCCGAAAAAGTTATTAAAAGTCAACAAACATGGAGCTTACATTAACGGTATTTGGATGATTGTCATTCTTTCTGGCGGTATCATTGCATTGCAAGCTGTTATGCCTGATGCACAAACTGTGATGGCACAATTAGTTAAACTAAATTCGATAGTGATGCCAATGCGTTATTTATGGGTTTTCATTGCCTACTTAGCTTTGCGTAAACAACATGAAAAATTCCATAACGGTACTGATAACTATCAAATGACTAAGCATCAGTGGTTAGCCTATACTGCCGGAATTTGGGGATTAGCCGTTACAGTTGCTTGTTGTTTAATGGGAATGTATTCAAATGATCCATTCACACTTTGTTTAAATATTGCCACTCCAGTGGTATTATTCCTACTTGGTTTAATTATGCCAACAATCAGACGAAAACAAGAAGAAAAAATGAGCTAAATAATACTTAACCGCCTAGCAATAGGCGGTTTTTTTACATAAAAAATGCTACACTATAATTAATTGAGGAGATGAGAATCATGCCTAATTTTTCTGATGAAGCAGGAAGTCTGCTACGCAGCCATCACTTAAAAGTAACTAAACCGCGTTTAAAAATACTTGAATACTTAATGGCGCATCATAATCATCCCACTGCTTCCACAATTTTTACAGCAATTAGTGGAGATGAGCCAGCTTATCGTGCAACTGTTTATAACAATCTCAACAAATTAGTAGACGCGGGGATCGTAACTGAAATAAAAAATGGTGATGATTCTCTGCACTATGACTATTTTGTAAAACCACACTTTCATATTATCTGTAAAAAGTGCGGTAAAATTGCCGATGTTTATTATCCTGACTTTGGGAGAATTGAAGAACAGATGAGAACTGAGGCAGACAAGCAAACGGGTTTTGTCACTTCATCCAGCCACGTTGAAATCTATGGCCTTTGTCCTGACTGCCAAAACAAAGAAAAAAAAGAGCTGAAAGATGCAAAATCTTAAAATTCAGACAGCAATCAAATTCTAATTATAGACTAACTTTCAATATTTGATTTAGGTTAGTCTTTTTATGTTACTTTTTTAATAAATATCTCAATCACAATATGGCAAAATTCCTAAAATAGATAACTTTCAGTTTTTTTCGACATTTCCTAAACCAAAAAAATAAGAGCTTTTCAGCTCTCATTTAAAAATATTTATTCTATTTAATATTCATGCTTACCAATAATTCAGCTCTTTGTGCAAGGTTTACATACAATTTATTATCACTAACTGATAAACCTTCAATTTCACGACCGGTGTCAAAAGAATAAGTATCTTTTAATTTGCCATCGCGGCCAATCTTAAAGATTAAGTCATTGAATGCCAAGTAAAAGTTTTTATTCTTGGTGTCATAGGTAAAACCTTGAACAGGTGAATTATTGTTTACAAAGTTGCCATCGGTTTTACCGACTAATTTTGGATACCAATTATCTCCAGTACGAGTGAATTCCCAATATTCATAACAATTATTTTCAGTGTCATGGTAAACAGTGTACATATCCTTATCTGATACAATTACACCATTTTGGAAATAGCGATTACTCTTGCCATCATCAATCCAAGTTTTAATTGTCCAAATCTTGTTAATTTGTAAATCACTCTTACGAATTTGAAGTAATTCTTCAGAGTCGTTAGTGTCATTTAGCGTATTATCATTATTTAACACATAAATATATTTATCACTTGCGCCCAATGCCTGACCATGGCCAATTGGAATATAGGGACTTACCTTGATATTTTTAACATAATTGTTAAACTTCTTTTGCGACATATCAAGTAAATGTTGCGCATCAAACGGGTCAGTTAAAGTATTCAGATCATAACCAACAATATGACCAGATACCAAATTTGTGTGACTTAAAAGACTGGTATATGCCCAGCCATTAGAAACGGTAACACCTTCTGGAATGTGACCAACACGGTTAATATTATCGTCTGAGGGATCAGCTACACTTAATAAGACTGGTTGATATAACCGTGTCTTTAAGGTCAAATCACCACTAGTCAAAGTATGTTTATTGGTTTCAGGCGTGTATTCTGTAGGGCTAATATAATTTAATGATGAACCGTAATGAGTTTTCCAAGCCTGATAATCATTTGTACCAGGTTGCGCTGGGAAGGAGGCAACGGTATTCGCATCGACCACCCCTTCTTTTTTACTCTTTCTAACAGTTATTTTAACTGTAGCAGTTGCATCTCCATAAGTATATTTAACTTTATATGTCTTAGGAGTCCCGCAATTAATGCTATCTTTTGATACAGTTACTTGACTGTTGTCAATTACTGTACCCATGCTGTTAGTTATATAAGAAATAGCATCTCTGGTAGGGAAGTTGTAGAACTCATTGCGCACTAAAGATATAGTCTTAGGAACCGCAATTTGATTTCTGGCAAAGTAACGTTCATTAACATACCCTACTTGTCTGCCATTAACATAAATGCGCCAATAGCGGTATTTTTTAGTTTCAATCAACTGGTCTGATTGAATATGACTGTAACGAAAGTTAATGCCGTCAGCTACTTTGGTGCTAACTTTTCCGTTATTTACTTCTTTCCAGACCTTATAATTTTTGTTGCCCGCAACTTTGGTCATCATAGAAAAACCAGTAACAATTTGCTTAGGCTTAGGTTTTTTAGTATTGGTGTCGTCTGTCCCAGTTTGATCAGATTTACCTGTTTGATCATTAGTGGCATTATTATCATTATTTACATCAGTTGAGTTGCTTGATGACTTGTTGCTGTCCTCTTGAACTGGCGGTTGAGCGCTATTCGAATCTGCCGCAACTGATGTAGTTGACAAGCCGGTACAAACTAGTAATCCGACAACCAATGTCAGTAAATATGGTAATTTTTTCTTATAAAGCTTCAAAATATATCCTCCAATATTTAGTTTACCTTTAAATTATATAATAAAAACCTCATTAAAAAGAATACAAAATTAATACACTTTCATTGACAGCAGGTAATGTAAGTGATTTAATTAGCACTGTACTTGATAGAGTGCTAATTATATTTAGGAGGTAGAAAGATGCTTGTACCTACAGTTATTGAACAAACTGCACGTGGCGAACGCGCATATGATATATATTCACGTTTATTGAAAGACAGAATCATCATGCTTAGTGGTGAAATTAACGATGATATGGCAAATTCAATTATTGCACAATTACTATTTCTTGATGCTCAAGACAACACCAAGGATATTTCTCTTTACATTAATTCACCAGGTGGTGTGATTACTTCTGGTTTGGCAATCATGGATACCATGAACTTTATTAAATCAGATGTTTCAACTATCGCCATCGGCATGGCAGCCTCTATGGCTTCCATTTTACTGACTAGCGGGGCAAAAGGTAAGCGTTTTGCATTACCTAACTCAACTGTTTTGATTCATCAACCTTTAGGTGGTGCACAGGGTCAGCAAACAGACATTCAAATTGCTGCAAATGAAATTTTAAAGAGCCGTGAAAAAATTAACCGGATCTTACATGAAACTACTGGTCAGCCTTTAGAAAAGATTCAAAAGGACACTGAACGGGACAATTACATGACCGCACAGCAAGCTAAAGACTATGGTTTAATCGATGAAATTATGGTTAATCAAAAGAAATAGTATCAATAAACTGCAATAAAAAAGAAACCCATCATTGATGAGTTTCTTTTTTATTGCTCTAAACTTGCAGCAATATCGTGAATTTTTTTAAAGCGATGATTGACTCCAGATTTTGAAATCGGACCATCTGGCACCTGTTGCGCTATTTCTTTCAGTGATAGTTCCGGTTCATCTAATCTTAGTCTAGCCAAACCTTGCAATTTTTCAGGAATATTTTCTAACCCAATTTTACGTTCAATTAACTCAATATCTTCAACCTGTTTGGCTGCTGCATTGGCCGTCTTTTTTAAATTAGCTGTATCACAATTGACCAACCTGTTAACAGAATTACGCATATCCCGCATAATACGCAAATCTTCAAAAGACAGCATTGCATTTAATGCTCCGACAATATGTAAAAAGTCACCAATTTTTTCGGCTTCTTTTAAATAAACAATATAGCCACGCCTTCTTGGTGTACTTTTAGCATTCAGATTAAAGCGGTCATTCATAATATGAAGCAAATCGTCATTATGGTCTTTATAAACAGAATAAATTTCCAAATGATACCGACTCGTATTAGGATTATTCACACTGCCACTGGCTAAAAAAGCACCACGCAAATATGACATCGACCCTTCCCGTGAATTAATTATTCTTTTAGGAATGCTAGTAATTAAATTCAAGCTTGGGGTCAAAATTTCCAAATTATTCAGTATTTCTTTCACGTGATTTTGTAATCTCACCAAATACTGATTATTTTTTTTAAGCTTCATTTTGCGAGAAACTATCAATTGTGGTTCAACCTTATATGCAGTTTTTATCAAAGAAAAAATACGTCTAGCTATGGCTGGATTTTCAGTAGTGATATCAAGGCTAAATTTGTGCTCATGAAAATTCAAAACGCCATTCATACGCAGGAAAGCAGCCAATTCTGCTTTGGCATGTTCTTGGTGAATGGGCAGCGAAGTCAACTCTTTTTTTACGTTACTAGCATAGCTGGCCATTATTTGTTATTCCTTCCTGCGAGCCATTGCGGCAAATGCCAGGTTGATGATTTCTTTTGCTACTTTCTTACCGTCATGAAAAACCAATCCGCTACGCTGGTCAATAAAATCATCGGTAATCACCCGACAGCCCTGCTCGCGCAGTCCGTTAAAGTCTCTTTTCACCGGCTCAATATAGGCATCGTAATCACTAGGATTAAACTTAGACATGTCAATTTTGGCACCATTAACTAAAGCAGTATTAATATAATGACCACCAAGATGTGCGTTAATTACTTTAACGTGATCACAGTCTGAAAAATGATCGGTTTCGCCAAGCTGCGTCATAATATTGCAAATATATATTACTTCTGCACTAGTTTTCCTAACAGCTTCGCCTAAATTAGGTATCATCAGATTAGGTAAGATTGAAGTAAACAAGCTTCCAGGTCCTAACACTACTGCATCAGCATTTTTAATAGCATTTAGCACTTTAGACACGGCTTTTGGTTCAGAATTTGAGTTTGTATTGGTAACCCAAACTCGTTTTATCCTCTTATCCTTATCAGTGATTTCTTTTTCTCCTGCTTGAATGGTCCCATCAACAAACTCAGCATTAAGTGTTAAGGGCTCGTTAGAGGCAGGATACACGTGTCCATCTACATGCATCATTTTAGACAAAGACTGGACAGCATCAAAAATATTGCCATGCATCTCATTCAAAGCAGCAATGATTAAGTTTCCGATAGCATGACCTGAGAAAAATGAGTCGGAGGAATCAAAGCGATATTGAAAAATATCTTTTTCTTCCTGTGAAATTCCACTTAGAGAAACCAGCACATTGCGAATATCACCAGGTGGAACGACATTGATAAAGTTGCGAATTGATCCTGAAGAACCACCATCATCTGATACCGTCACAATGGCGGTTATTTCAGCTTCTTGTTCTTTAAGTGCATTCAAAACAACTGGCAACCCAGTTCCACCACCAATGACCACAATCTGTGGTCTTCTACTTCTAGTTACACGAATCACTTTTTCAGCATATGTCATGAAAATCACCTTTTTCTAGTGTAACGACTAATTTCGCGGTGCGTAATATCAACTGTATAGTCTTCAGCCAAGTCTTGTGCCAATTGCTGTGCAATTGCAACACTGCGATGCTGACCACCCGTACACCCAATTGCAATAGTTAATTTGCTTTTGCCTTCATTAATATACCCCGGCAAAGCAACTTTTAATAAGTCTAAAAATTTTTGATAAAAAGTCTGGGTTTGTTTTTTATCCATTACATAATTAAAAACCCGTTTATCGAGTCCCGTAAATGGCCTTAATTCAGGTATATAAAATGGGTTAGGCAAAAACCTGACATCCATCACAATATCTGCATCAATCGGCATACCGTATTTAAAGCCGAAAGATAACACTTCAATGGAAAATGGCTGTTTATGCTGTTTACTAAATCTATTAATCAGCTCCTGCTTTAGCTCCTTAGGAGACAAATTAGAGGTATCTATAATGTCATTAGCACGATTCTTTATACCTGTTAAAATTCGTCTTTCTTCTAAAATACCGTCAAGCAAGCGGCCATTGTTTGCCAATGGTGGTACACGCCGTGTCTCTTTGTAACGAGCAACTAAAGTGTTATCGGACGCGTCCAGAAATACAATTCTAGTTTGAGCGTTGCCATTATCTTCAAGCGAATTGATTTCATTATCTAAATCCTTATAAAACCGTCTAACTCGTAAATCAATTACCACTGCTACTTTAGTAAAATCATCCGACCTGACAATTAATTCCCAAAAACTAGGTAAAAGCGATGGAGGCAAATTATCAACTATAAAATAGCCCATATCTTCCAAAGCATGAGAAGCCACGGTTTTGCCCGCGCCACTCATTCCTGTAATAATCAGTAGTTGCTTTTTGTGCTCAGCCATTTTCAAACTACCCCCCTATTAATAAAATTATACCATACCAGGTTTTTCCTAACTTTTTTGAGTAAAAAAAAAGTTCTAATGAACTTTTTATTTATTAGCGATTAACAAAAGCTGCAATAATTTGATTAATTCCAAAAATCAATAACCAGAATGACACTAACCAAATTAGTGTTAAGGCAGATAATGCCGGATTAAACATCAGGCTGATTGCTATCAATAATCCTAGTATATTTAAGATTAGATTTAGCCAAAAGAAGAAATTAGAAATTCTTCTCATCCGCCATGAAAAAACTATACCAGTAATCGAATCAAATAAGAACCAAAAAGCAAAAAGGTAGGCAATTGTTAATCCAGCAGCATCGTATGAGTAAAGAAACAAAATACCAACGATAATGTCCAATACTCCTGAAACAATTGACCACCAGCTAGAAGGGATAAAATACCGAAAACGGCTGTAAAATACCAGCCAAACAAATCCCTGGACAATAGAGACAATAGCAAACAGCAAGACAAATGCGTGTAGTGCTTTACCTGGATGCCGTAATAGAAATAACCCAGCAATTACCATTAAAATACCAGAAATAAATGCGGCCCAATTAAACCCACGATTTTGTCCGTAACTAGAAAAATTATCCATTTTTATTCCTCCTTGCGCTATATTTTACACTTTATCACAAACAATTAATACTATTTAATTACTTTTTGCACTAGCCTTTTTTGTTAGTGACGTGTCACGCATAAGAACTGGCTTTAAATACTGACCGGTATAACTTTCCTTAACTTGTGCTACCTGCTCTGGTGTGCCAGTGGCAACTATTTGGCCACCACCTTCTCCTCCTTCAGGACCCAGATCAATTAACCAATCAGCATTTTTAATCACATCCAAATTGTGTTCGATTATCAAAACTGTATTGCCTTGATCAACGAGTCTTTGCAATACTTCCAGTAAACGCTTGATATCATCTGTATGCAAACCAGTTGTCGGCTCATCTAAAATGTAAAAGTTCTTACCTGTTGATAACTTCTGCAACTCCGCAGCAAGCTTCATCCTTTGCGCTTCACCACCGGATAAGGTAGTAGCAGACTGACCTAGTTTGACATAACCTAAACCGACATCCACAATTGTTTGTAATTTGCGCGCAATTTTAGGAATATTTTTAAAGAACAAGCAAGCCTCACTAATTGTCATATCTAAAACCTGTGCAATATTTTTCTTGCGATAAGTTACTTCGAGAGTTTCAGAATTATAACGACTGCCATGACAAACTTCACACGGAACATAGACGTCCGGCAAAAAATTCATTTCTATTTTAATAATGCCATCGCCATGGCAGGCTTCACAACGGCCGCCTTTAACATTAAAGGAAAAGCGCGCCTTAGTGTAACCACGGAGTTTGGCTTCATTTGTTTGGGCAAATAAAGCTCTAATATCATCAAAAACACTGGTATAAGTAGCGGGATTACTTCGAGGAGTGCGACCGATCGGACTTTGATCAATATCAATGATTTTTTCAATGTTTTGGTAGCCACTGATAGTTTTATATTTGCCAGGTTTAGTTTGATTTCGATTCAATTTTTGTGCTAAAGCACGTTTTAATATCATATTTACCAAGGTTGATTTACCAGAACCTGAAACTCCAGTAACCACAATTAATTTGCCTAAAGGAAATTCAACCTTTAAATTTTTGAGATTATTTTCAGCTGCACCGGTAATTGTAATTTTTTTACCATTACCTTTACGCCTTTTTAACGGAACAGGAACAAACTTTTTACCTGCCATATATTGTCCAGTTAGAGATTTTTCATTCTGTTCAACTTCTTCAGGCGTACCGACAGCCATAACTTCACCGCCATAAGTCCCGGCACCCGGACCCATATCGATCAGGTAATCGGCTTGTCTCATAGTCTCGTCATCATGTTCAACTACAATTAAGGAATTACCTAAATCACGCATGCGCTTCAAAGCAGCTATCAGCCGGTCATTATCACGCTGATGTAAACCGATTGATGGTTCATCCAAAACATACATGACTCCTGAAAGATTGGAACCAATTTGGGTCGCAAGTCGGATTCTCTGAGCTTCCCCACCAGATAAAGTATTAGCAGAACGCGACAAAGTCAAATAGTCCAGGCCCACGCTATTTAAGAAAGTAAGCCTGTCGCGCACCTCCTTTAGTATTGGCTTAGCAATGACAGATTCCTGCTCATCAAGTTTGATATTAGTGAAAAATTTAAGGGCATGACTGATTGCCAAATCCGATGCCTCAGCGATATCCTTGCCATTAACTTTAACCGCTAATGCTTTACGATTTAATCTTTTGCCATGACAGGTTGAGCAAGTAAGTTCTGTCATATATTTGCCCATAACATCTCTCATGAACTTGGACATCGGATGATAATAACGTCTTTCAACGTTATCCATAGCGCCTTCAAAAGGCGCTGTCGTATCGTTAACCCCGAAATCACCGGTAACATGAAACTTAATTTTTTTAGTTGAGCCATGCAAAATTGTTTCTTGTTGCTTCTTAGTCAACTTAGAAAATGGTTTATCAAGCGGAATTTTCAAAGCCGTACATGCCTGTTCAAGCATTTCCCCGTAGTACTTAGAATTTTTCCAAGGTGCAACTGCTCCTTCGGCTAAAGTTTTGCTTTGATCCGGAACAACCAAGTCCTCATCAACTGCTAACTTAACGCCTAAGCCGTCACAATCAGGACAAGCGCCAAACGGCGCATTAAAAGAGAAAAGCCGTGGTTCCATTTCTCCTACAGTAAAGCCGCATTTAGGACAAGCATAGTATTCTGAAAAGTTAATCGTTTCTGCGCCGATAACATCGACATTCATATAGCCGTCTGATAGGCGCAGAGCTGCCTCTACCGAATCAAAAAGCCGTGACCGAATGCCTTCTTTAATAATCAAACGGTCAACCACGATATCAATTGAATGGCGCTTATTTTTTTCTAAATCAAATTTTTCACCGATTTCATGCATAGCGCCATCAATGATTACACGAACATAGCCTGCTCTTTGTACCCGTTTAAAGACTTCTTTATGTGCTCCTCTTTTAGCTCTAATTACTGGTGCCAAAATTTGAATACGGCTACGTTCAGACAAAGCCAAAATGCGATTAACCATTTGTTCAACCGACTGTCTTTCAATTAAAGTACCATCGTTAGGACAAACTGGGTGCCCAACTCGAGCCCACAAAAGTCTGAGATAATCATTTATTTCAGTAACTGTGCCCACAGTTGATCTGGGATTATGCGATGTCGTTTTTTGATCAATTGAGATTGCTGGATTTAAGCCATCGATTGAATCAACATCTGGCTTATCCATTTGTCCTAAAAATTGGCGCGCATAGCTTGACAGTGATTGGACATATCTTCTACGCCCTTCGGCATACAAAGTATCAAAAGCCAAAGAACTTTTGCCAGAACCCGACAGGCCGGTAATAACAACTAATTTATCCTTAGGTATAGACAGGTTAATGTCTTTTAAATTGTGTTCACGCGCACCCCGAATAACAATTTTATCATTTACCATTTAATGCTTTCCCTTTTTTCTTAATTGGACTTCTAGTTGAACTTTCCAGTTCCATGATAGCATCCCGCAAAGTTGCAGCGCCTTCGAAGTCAAGCTTCTTAGCAGCTTCCTGCATTTGCTTTCGCAAGTCTTTAATCATGGTTCTCTTTTGTTTAACGGTTAATTCGTCAAAGTTCAAATCAGCAAAACTATCAGTTTGCGTATCTTCATCCGCCACTTTTGTAGCAGAAATAACATCCCTGATCGGTTTAACGATAGTTTTTGGTTTCATACCATGTTCTTCATTAAATTTAATCTGTAATTTACGTCTTCTCTGCGTTGCATCAATAGCTTCCCGCATTGAGTCTGTGATTGTATCGGCATACATAATTACAGCCCCATCTGCGTTTCTGGAAGCACGCCCCATTGTTTGCACTAGTGGCCGGTATGCACGTAGAAAGCCTTCTTTATCAGCATCAAGAATTGCGACCAGTGAAACTTCCGGTACATCAATACCCTCACGCAATAAGTTAATACCAATTAAAACGTCATACTTGCCAGTACGCAAGTCACGCAATATTTGCATCCGTTCCAAAGTTTTAACATCTGAATGAAGATATTGCACTTTAATCCCGAGATCTTTTAAATAATCTGTTAAGTCCTCAGCCATTTTTTTCGTTAATGTAGTAACGAAAACACGTTCATTCTTTTCAATCCGCTTGTTAATTTCAGCAACTAGATCATCAATTTGACCCTCAACCGGTTTAACCTCAATTTTAGGATCAAGCAAACCAGTTGGTCTGATGATTTGTTCGACCTTATGATTTGTCCGTTCGAGCTCATAATCTCCCGGGGTTGCTGAAACATATAATATTTGGTTAACGTGTTTTTCAAATTCAGCCAGCTTCAAGGGCCTGTTATCAAGCGCAGAAGGTAAACGAAAGCCGTAATCAATCAAAGTCTTTTTACGGTTGCGGTCTCCGTTGTACATTGCCCTAATTTCCGGCATAGTTGCGTGAGACTCATCAATTAGAATGAGAAAATCATCTGGAAAGAAGTCAAGTAAAGTATAAGGGGGTTCTCCTTCTTTTCTTCCTTCCATATGACGAGAATAGTTTTCAATACCGTTGGTATAGCCAACTTCACCCATCATTTCCATATCGAAAGTGGTCCGCTGTTTAATACGTTCAGCTTCTAGCAACTTTCCCTCGCCTTCAAACTTTTTCACCTGAATATTCATTTCTTGTGAAATGGCCTTAAGAGCCCGTCTCATTTGCTCTTCATTGGTCATGAAGTGCGTTGCTGGGAAAAGTGAAATACTCTCTCTTTCACCAATAACTTCACCGGTTAAGGCATCAACTTCTACAATTCTGTCAATTTCATCACCGAAAAATTCAATCCGATAAGCGTGGTTAGAGTTGCCTGCAGGAAAAACTTCTACAACATCTCCACGAACGCGAAAACGACCACGTTGAAAGTCAATATCATTGCGGTCATATTGAATATTGACTAGATCACGCAGTAAAGTGTTTCTGTTGTATTCTTCACCTTCATGAACCGTAATCACACTCGCAGCATATTCTTTAGGGTCACCTAAGCCGTAAATGCACGAAACTGACGCTACGACAATAACATCGTTTCGTTCCATTAAGTCACTGGTAGCTTGGTGACGTAATTGGTCAATTTCATCATTAATTGCTGAGTCCTTTTCAATATATGTGTCTGATTGCGGCACATATGCTTCAGGTTGGTAATAATCATAGTATGACACGAAATAGTCAACGGCATTATGTGGGAAAAACTCTTTAAATTCTCCATATAGCTGTCCCACCAAAGTCTTATTATGAGAAATGACTAAAGTGGGTTTATTTAACTTAGCAATAATATTGGCCATAGTGAAAGTTTTACCAGTACCGGTAGCACCTTCCAAAATCTGTTCTTTATACCCTTTTTTAAAGCCAGCAGCCAATTTATCAATGGCTTGTTGCTGATCGCCTGCTGGATTAAATTTAGAAACGAGTTCAAATTTACGTTCTTCTTGTCGTTTAATCATCGAAAGACTCCTCGTAGAAAAAGTTGGACAAAATTGCCCAACTCTTATTTGACTTATTATATTTTACTCTCTCGAACGTATTTTCGCATCCTTTTTGTCTTATTTTAATTTTAACAGTTTTGCCATTGCCTTTTGATAACTTTCAGCCGACGCGTGAGCAGTTGCAATATCGGGCTTATTAACTCCGACGTAGGCTTTAATTACTGGTTCTGTACCAGATGGTCTTAAGGCCAGCCAAGTTTCATCTGCCAAATAATATTTTAATACATTGGATTTAGGTAGCCCTGCTAGCGGTTTAACACCATTCTCGGTAATTTCCTGCTGCTTTAAAAAGTCTTGGATTTTGTTAACCTTAACCCCATTTATTTCTTCTAAATGCTCTGAACGTAATTTTGACATCAAAAGCGCCATTTTCTTTTGTCCACCAATACCCGGCATTTCAATAGCTTTAGTAATTTCGTATGAAGTACCGTATTTTTGCCAAATTTCATTGAGACCATCTAGCACGGTCATGTTGCGTGAAGCATAATAAGAAGCTACTTCAGCAAACATTAGTGCACCCTGCATAGCGTCTTTATCTCGCGCAAAAGGCTTAAAAAGATAGCCGTAGCTTTCCTCAAAGCCCATCAAGAATTTGCCATCATGTGTTTTACTCATGCGATCGATTTCTTCGCCAATAAACTTGAAACCGGTCAAAACATATTTGGTTTTAATACCAAAATCTTGGGCAATTTTAAACGGCATGCTACTGGAAACTACCGAGGTAATTAACTCATAATCGCTGGCTAATTGACCATTATTTTTTAAATTAACCAGCAAATAATAAATCATCAGCGTGGCAATTTGGTTACCAGTTAGCACCTGAAAATCACCATTTTTGGTGCGAACGCATGCACCCATTCGATCAGCATCAGGATCCGTGGCAATGATTAAGTCTGCCTGTTTTTCATTTGCTAATTTTATTCCCGGATCAAAAACATCACGGTATTCCGGATTTGGTTTTTTAGTTGTTGGAAATTCCGGATCAATGATTGCCTGGCTGGGAACCGGAATTACATTAGTAAAACCTCCTTGCCTGAATGCGCGATCATAAATCATTTTACCTGTACCATGCAATGGGGTATAAATAATGGTTAATTTGTCGGCATTTTGCCGTATAAGGTCGGGGTTAACATTTACCGTTTTTAATTCTGCTAAATATGCTTCATCAATGTCTTCACCAATCAGCTGTAAAGTTTTTCGTGCACGGAGTTGCACTACTGGCGCTGCTTTAACGTTAAAAATATCTGTTACTCTTTGAGAATACTCAAAAACTCGCTCTGCATCTTCAGGACCCATTTGGGCGCCATCGGCACCATAAACCTTGTAACCATTATATTGTTTGGCATTATGAGAAGCAGTAATATTAATTCCGGCCGCAGCGTGTAAGTACCTAACCGCAAATGATAATTCAGGTGTTGGTCTTAAATCATCAAACAGATAAACATGGATATTATGGCTTCCTAGAATTCTGGCCGCATGGTCTGCAAATTCACGTGAGTGATAACGTGAATCAAAAGAAATTACCACCCCTTTATTTTGAGCTTGCTCACCTTTTTCATCTATCAACCGAGCTAAGCCCTCTGTTACACGGCCAACAGTGTACAAATTGATGCGATTAGTTCCCGGCTCTAGCCTGCCTCTCATACCGGCAGTACCAAAATTAATATCTTGCCCAAACGCATCTTCAACCCAATTTGGATTTTGACCAAGTTCAGACAGTTGATCTTTTAAATAATCGGGCAGATTTTGTGCCTGTTGCCATTTTTGAAATGTTTCTCTTGCTTTCATTTCAGTAAAGTTCCTCTTTTTCTAGCATTTAATTCGTTTTCATAAATTATATTCTAGCATTTATCACTATTGCTATCTGTAAAAATAAAAAAAGAATTCATTTAAGCTGAATTCTTTTTGTAATCCTTATATTTTCCGATCATTTAAATCTTGCAAATAATTGTATGCCTGTTGGCCAGCAATACTGCCGTCACCAACTGCATTAGCAATTTGGCGTAAGTCTTTTGCCCTTACATCACCCAGGGCAAAAATACCATCAACCTTAGTTCTCATATGCTCATCTGTTGGAATCCAACCATTCTCATCAGTTACACCCAAATCTTTAAAAGGAGCAGTTTGAGGAATAACGCCAACGTAGATAAAAACACCGCGAGTCTTTAAGTGTTTTTCTTCACCGGTCTCTTTATCTTTATAGGTAACGCCAGTCACCTTATTGCCGTCACCATCAATAGATTGAGTTAAGCCATTCCAAATGAAATGCATTTTAGGATTGGCAAAAGCACGTTTTTGCAGAGTTGGTTGAGCACGTAGTTGATCCCGCCTATGTATAACCGTAACAGATTTAGCACTTTGAGCCAAGTAAATTCCTTCTTCAATAGCTGAATCGCCGCCACCTATAACCGCAATATCTTCATCTTTAAAAAAGGCAGCATCACAAACAGCGCAATAAGAAACACCCTTACCGGAATATTCATCTTCACCAGGAACACCTAAATGACGATGATCCGCTCCGGTAGCAATAATTAAGGCAGGTGCACTGTACTCGCCAGTATCTGTTTTAACTATTTTTAGGTCACCATCAGTGGTTACTGTTTGAACATCACCATATTCAAATTTAGCACCAAACTTCATAACAGAATTGTACATTTTTTCGCCCAACTCTGGTCCTTTAATTTCACTAAAGCCGGGATAGTTATCAATTGCATCGGTGTTATTCATTTGCCCACCATACAAACCACGATCAAGCATTAACACTGAAAGGTTTGCACGAGAAGCATAAAGAGCAGCAGTTAAGCCACCAGGTCCTGCTCCGATAATGATTACGTCATATTTTTCCGTCATAGTTTTACCCCCAGTACTTTCTTATTTTTCGTAAGTAAATATTACAACGATTTGCATGTTAAAGTCTAATCTCCTGTTTAGGACTTCTACCCATCATCTGGGTAATTTCATCATCTACATTAGAATTTTGGTATAAAACGCGGTAGATAGCTTCACTAATTGGCATATCAATATGCTTTTCTGCGCATAATTCGTGCACAGCCTTTACTGTTGTGGCACCTTCAACAACCTGACCCATATTTTGCAAGACATAGTCAAGACTCTTGCCCTCACCTAATTGCTTACCACAGCGCCAATTACGAGAATTGACTGATGTACAAGTAACAATTAAATCACCTATTCCTGCAAGACCACTAAAAGTCATTGGGTCGGCACCAAAGTAATTAACTCCTAGGCGTGTAATCTCTGCTAAACCTCGGGTCATTAAAGCCGCCTTAGCATCGTCACCATAGTGCTTACCAACTAAAATCCCAGCCGCGATTGCAATAACATTTTTAACCGCACCAGCTACTTCAACACCAATCAAGTCGCTATTGGTATATAAACGGAAATAGTCATTTGAAAATAACCGCTGCACTTTTTGTGCATTTTCCATGCTGGTTGAAGCACATGAAATAGCAGTCAAATCTTTTTGAGCAACACTTTCAGCATGGCTAGGTCCTGAAATAGCTACAATTTTATCCTCATCATCCGGATAGATTTCTTCAGTTAAAATTTCCGATATCAGTTTTTTGGAACCCGGTTCAATACCTTTCGTAGCAGTGACTATAAGCGGCTTTGAATTAGTTTGTCTTAAAATTTTACTTACATTCTGAGCAACACTGCGAATAGCTTGAGTAGGTAAAACAAATAATACAATTTCGGCTTCCGTTAAAGCTTCATTTAAGTCACCTGTCGCAACAGCCGTTTTATTTACCTGCCAGTTTTTCATGTAGTGCTCATTGGTATGATTCTGGTTAATTTCGTCATTAACTTTTTCGTTATTACCATACAGAACGATATTATATCCTTTATCAGCAAGCATTGATCCTAAAACCGTACCCCATGAACCTGCTCCTAAAACTGCAATTTTTGTCATTTTTTACTCTCTTTCACTAAAATAATTATTAATCTCGACTATAAGGGTATTTCAAGCCACTGCCGTCTAAATACCATTTGGGTTTAACAATTCGCCTGCGATAAATAAATAATACTATAACCACTATCAGCAATATTACACTAAGCATTTGCGAAACCCGAATCGATCCCCAAAGGTAAAGACTATCTGTCCGCATGCCTTCTACGAAAAAACGTACGACAGAATACCATGCCAAATAGAGCATAAATATTTCGCCTTGTTTAAACAGATGCTTTCTGTGTCTTAATAACAATATTATCAGTAAACCAATCAAATTAAAAAAAGATTCATATAGAAAAGTTGGCTGATAGTATACTCCACCGATTTTCATCTGATTAATAATAAAATCAGGTAAGTGTAAGCTTTGTAAAAACGCCAAGGTTGTGGGCCCACCATGAGCTTCTTGATTAATAAAATTACCCCAGCGGCCTAATATTTGAGCAGCCATTACTCCTGGCGTAATGATGTCCAGCATCAGAAATGGTGGCAACATTCTCTTATAACAAAATACCAGTAAAACTGCCAATCCGGCCAGTAAGCCGCCATAGATAGCTATGCCACCATTCCAAATAGCAATTATCTCGTCAAGATGCTGAGAATAATAATTCCATTCAAAAATAACATAGTAAATGCGTGCACCCACATATCCAAGAGGAACAGCCCATAACAGCAAATCCATGAAGTCATCACTTTCAATTTGACGTTTACGTCCTTCAAAGATTGCCATTGAGACAGCTAAAATAATTGCTACAGCCATAATAATGCCATACCACTTGACACTTAGGTTTCCTAATTTAAATGCTACAGGATTGATGGTCAATATCATTTATTCTTATCCTTTGCTGTGTCTGCTTGAGAGTTTTTCTTAATTAATTTCGTTAAATTACTGTCAAAAGTTTTGGTAGCATTATAGCCGCTTCTCTTGGCGCGGAAATTCATAGTTGCAATTTCAATAATATCTTCCATGTTACGACCGACTTTAACAGGAATAGTGATTTGGGGAACTTCAACATTACAAATATCTCGTTTGCTTTCCTCAAAACCTAAACGATCATAATTAGCTTTCTTATCCCAATTGACAAGTTTGATAACCAGCTGGATGCTTTCACGGTTTTTAACAGCTCCAACACCGAACAGATCCATAACATCAATGATACCAATACCACGAATTTCCATTAGGTGTTTTAATATTTCCGGAGCTTCACCCATCACGGTTTCCACATCTTTTTGATAAACATCAACTCGATCATCAGCTATTAAACGGTGACCACGATGAATTAAGCCTAAAGCAGTTTCAGATTTCCCAACACCTGAATCACCAGTCAGTAACACGCCCATACCTTTAACTTCAACTAAGACGCCGTGAATTGTATCACGGACAGCTAGTCGCTCTCTTAAATATTCCGTCAAAATACTGGAAACATAGGTAGTTGACTCTGGTGAAGAAAGAATAGGAATCTCCGCCTCATCAGCAGCTTGAGCTAGTTCCGGTGGTATTCGCAGAGAACGCGATACAAAAAAGCAGGGCGTATCAGGAGTACAAAGTTTTTTAAAAACCTGCACTAAACTATCGTGGTCTAGTCTAGCGGCATAAGAAATTTCTGTACGCCCAAGTAACTGAATACGCTGGCGGGGGTAAAAGTCAAAGTAGCCTGTTAACTCCAGTCCTGGTCTATAAATATCAGATACAACAATCTCCTTATTATTGATATATTGTTTTCCCTGCACAACATGAACAATTTTATTATCACGAATTAAATTTCTTAATTTAACAGCGTTTGTCATTTCAAAATGCCCCTTTATTATTTGTCGACATCTTTGGTTTTAGCATCGCGTACTTTTTTCCGTTTTGGTTTAGTTTGATTATTTTCATTCCAATTGTCCCAAGTATAAGAACCAGAATTAAGATCAGAGTGTCCAGCATTATTATCATCATTTTTGGTAAAATGATTGATTAACCAGATAATACCAATAATTACTAAGGCTGCCGGTAATATCATGAAAAAGATGTGAAATATGGCAAAAATAATACTTAAAATAACAACTGCCAATAATACTAAACCAACAATTCCCCAAAAACTCATCTAATCACCTACTCTGGATTTTCCTGGCTCAAAAGCCATTGTAAATATGCATAAACAAACGGTTGCAGCTTGCCATCCATTACACCACTTGTATCGGAAGTTTCATAGCCTGTGCGCAGATCCTTAACCAAATTATAAGGATGAAAAACATAAGATCTAATTTGTGAGCCCCAACCAATTTCTTTTTGGTCACCTTTAAGCTCCTGCTTGTGCTTACGTTTCTTTTCTTCTTCCAGGTGAAATAATTTTGCTCGCAGTTCATTCATTGCGGTTTCCCGATTCTGCAACTGTGAACGCTGCGCCTGAGACGTAGTTACGATTCCTGTCGGTAAATGAGTGATTCTGACAGCGCTTGATGTTTTATTAATATGCTGGCCGCCTGCACCACTCGACCGGTAAACGTCAACACGGAGATCTTTAGGATCGATATCCACCTTAATACTCTCATCAATTTCCGGAATAACTTCAACCGAAGCAAAAGATGTATGTCTCCTCTTGGCCGAATCGAAGGGAGAAATTCTCACCAAGCGGTGAACACCATTTTCCGATTTCATCAGGCCGTAGGCATTTTTACCAGTAATCTTGGCACTAACGCTTTTAAGACCAGCTTCTTCTCCAGGTTCATAATTACTAATTTCAAATTTAAAGCCGCGAATATCGGCATATCTCTGGTACATCCGCAAGAGCATTTGGCCCCAGTCCATCGCCTCAGTGCCACCTGCTCCCGGATGAATTTCAATCAACGCATTGTGATCATCATATTTGCCAGATAAGAGTAAATCTAGCTCATAATCATGAAACTCAGTTTGCAATTTTTGCAGATCGGTTTCAACTTCTTTTTGTAAATCTTGATCTGCTTCTTCACGCAGTAATTCTAGTGCTGTTATTTCATTTTGATAATCCTTTTCCAACTTGACAAAAGAATCACGTTTTTCTTTCAACACATTTGTCTCACTAATCAAACCTTGTGCTTTTTCCTGATCATCCCAAAAAGTCGGCTCTTGCATCTTATTTTCATTAACAATGATACTTTCGTTTATTGAATCTAAGTCAAAGAGACCCCCTAAAGTGGTCTAACCGCTTTTTCAAACTATCCAATTCATTTTGAATGTCACTTATTTCCATATTTTACAATAGCTCCTTTATTTTTAATAAAATTTCAGTAAAAAAGAGAAAGCAGCTGCTTTCTCCTCCCATCTTAACTATTAACGACTAAGATTTTGTCTAATTTCAGCTTTCATAAATAAACGAGTCACGTCAAATTCAATATTTGATACCATTTCTTCAAACATGTTGTAGCCAGAATCCTGGTATTCTACCAGCGGATTAAGTTGACCGTAGCCACGTAAACTGATTGATTGCCGTAATTGGTCCATAGCATCTATATGATCAGTCCAGCGATCGTCAACTACCCGCAAGATAACTACTTTTTCAAATTCAAGCATTTCTGAAGGATCAGCCAAAATCGCTTCTTTTTCTTCATAGTTGGCTTCAACGATATCATACAGCTTTTGCTTTAAGTCAGGAACCGTAATTGTCTTGAAGTCAATTGCATCAGTTTCTTCTTCATTCGTCAAACTTGAAGAAATGAAGTCACGCAGTGAATCAAGCCGCCATTTACTACGATCACCCTGTGTAAACATATCAACTTGACTATTAATAGTACGGCGAATCATTGGGATTAAAACATCCTTAAGTGACTTTTCTTCACCAATAACCTGCATCCGTTCACCATAAATAATCTCACGTTGAATGCGCATAACATCATCATACTGCAATGTTTGCTTACGGGTATCATAGTTATTACCTTCAACACGTTTTTGAGCAGACTCAACTTGTCTAGTGATCAAGCGACTCTCAATTACCTTGTCATCATCATTGTCAGACAAACGGTCAAGGAAGTCTTTGACTCTATCGCCACCAAAGCGTTTCATCAAATCATCTTCAAGTGAGAGATAGAAACGAGTAACACCAGGGTCACCTTGACGACCTGAACGTCCACGGAGTTGGTTATCAATTCTACGAGACTCATGACGTTCAGTACCTATAACAGAAAGGCCACCTAGTTCTTTCACACCTGGCCCTAATTTAATGTCGGTACCACGGCCAGCCATGTTGGTCGCAATAGTGACCGCACCGCGTTGACCGGCGTTCATGATAATCTGAGCTTCCTTAGCATGGTTTTTAGCATTCAAAACGGCGTGAGGAATTCCTTCTTTGTCGAGTAACTTACTCAGTCTTTCAGAACTTTCAACCGCAACGGTACCAACTAATACCGGTTGACCTTTTGAGTGCCGTTCTTTAATTTCATTAACAACTGCCGCAAACTTGGATGACAAAGTAGGATAAAGAATATCTGGATTATCTATCCTGATCAAAGGACGGTTAGTCGGGATAGTAATTACCTGCATGTTGTAAATTTCACGGAATTCTTCTTCTTCAGTTTTAGCAGTACCTGTCATACCGGCAAGTTTTTTATACATTCTAAAGAAGTTCTGGTAAGTAATTGTCGCCTGCGTCTTGGATTCTTCTTGAATCTTAACGCCTTCTTTAGCTTCAATAGCTTGGTGCAGGCCATCAGAATAGCGCCGTCCCTGCATAACACGACCAGTGAAAGAATCAACGATCAGGACTTCACCGTTTTGCACAACATAATCGATGTCTTTAAGCATAATGTAATTTGCTCTTAAAGCCTGATCAAGGTGATGCACTAATTTCTGATTTTCAACGTCATACAAGTTTTTAAGGCCAAAATGATCACAAGCTTTTTGAATACCAGTTCTAGTTAAAGAAATAGTCTTAGTTGGCCAGTCAATTTTGTAATCACCATAGTCCTTATCATCATCCGCATCATCATCACTTTTGTCTTCTTTAAGAGTTTTAACAAAGCGGTCAGCACGAATATAGTCACCATTAGCTTGTTCTGCTTCGCCAGAAATAATTAATGGAGTTCTGGCCTCATCAATTAAAATTGAGTCAACCTCATCGATAATAGCATAGTTAAGTTCACGTTGAACCATTTGCTCCTTGTAAACGACCATATTATCACGCAGATAATCAAAGCCTAGTTCTGAGTTAGTGGAATAAGTAACATCACAATTATATGCTTCACGCTTTTCATCAGGAGACATAGCATTCAAATTAAGACCAACGGTTAAGCCTAACCATTTGTACAACTGGCCCATTTCTTCGGCATCACGACTGGACAGGTATTCGTTAACGGTAACAACGTGAACGCCTTTTCCTGTTAGTGCATTCAGATAAACAGGCATAGTCGCAGTTAAGGTCTTACCTTCACCAGTCATCATTTCGGCAATGTTACCGTAGTGCAGCGCAATACCACCTAATACTTGAACATGAAATGGGTATAGGCCTAAAACTCTTTTAGCTCCTTCACGAGAAACTGCAAAAGCTTCCGGCAAGAGCGAATCTAAGCTTTCACCATTTTTCAATCTATCACGAAATTCAGGTGTTTTTGCCTGTAATTCTTCGTCTGAAAGCCGACTGTATTCGTCTGCATGACTTTCAACTTTATCTGCAATTTTTTCAAATTTTTTCAGTTCTCTTTTATCGTTATTGTATAGTTTCTTTAAAATGTTTACCATTTAATCGATCCTTATATGTAGTTAAAGTATAAAAACACATTATAATTTTACCATGATTAGCGCTAAATGAAAAATAAACAAAACAAAGACCTCACACTAAATGTGGGGCCCTTACTTAATAATATTATTACTATTTGGTCTCAATCAAACCATAACGGCCGTCATTTCTGCGATAGACAACACTTGTACCGCCTGTTTCACCATCTTGAAAAACAAAGAAATCATGCTCTAGCATATTCATTTGCAAGATTGCTTCTTCAGGACTCATTGGTTTCAACCCAATTTGTTTATTACGAACAATTGTAAATTCATTACTTTCTTTATCTTTTGAATCTTCCTGCGCACTTTCAACGAAGAAATCATTAATTCCTTTTTCACGGCTCTTACGATTTACACGTGTCTTATATTTTCTAATTTGTCTTTCCAATTTTTCAGAAACAAAATCAATACTGCGATACATATCGTCAGTTGTTTCTTCAGCTCTCAATACTAAGTATGGTAGTGGTATAGTTACCTCGACTTTAGCCTTGTGATCACGATACACCTTTAAATTAACATGAGCAATCATATCTTGATTTAAATCGAAATATTTTTCTAATTTTTTAAGGCGCTTTTCTACGTAACTTCTTAAAGCATCCGTTACCTCGATATTTTCACCACGAACATTATACTTTAACATATGAGATTCTCCTTTCAACTGCTAGAGGCAGTCTTATGTTATCTATATTATAGCAAAATTATAACAAAACATGAAAGCGCTGAACAATTTTGTTTTATCTACATAAGGTAAAACTACTGATTTTCGCATTAGGGAAAATTTTTGCCAGCGCATCTCGAGCATGATAAAGCGTTCTGCCAGTAGTGTATATGTCATCCAGCAAGAGGACAGTGCATTTTTGAAAATTAATCGTAAAGTTTTCCTTAACAAAAAAACTTTGCTCACTAGTTAATCTTTCGGCCCGATTCTTCTCTCCTTGGGCTCCTAGTCCTGCTTTCTTACCCAGCATGTTTGTTAAAGGAACAAGACTACCGTACAGTGCAGTGATTGTATCGAATTGTCTTTTAGCGATGTGCTCAGGAGAAGTTGGAACTGGAACATAAACATCAGCTTTAAATTCAGATAGTTCTTTAACACACAATTCTTGCAGTGCAGCGTATAAAATGTAGTCACCATAGCGCTTATAGTTAACCATTAAATCATGAAATGCTCTGTTATATAAATACACAGAGTGATTAATTAACAACTTTTCGCCGTATATTTTTTGCCAATTCACACAGTCTGAACAAATCTGATTTTGCTTCGAACTGCCTGAGCATATTGGGCAATGCTTTTCAGGTACATGAATGAACTTTTTTAAACAGTGGTCACAAATACTTTTTCGATCCTTTTGGTGCAAGGAAAATAAATTTAAAAATGACATTTTTGAAATAAAATATTGTCCACATAATAGGCATTTTTTCATTTATTCATCTCACGAATTTGTTTCATAGCATTACGCAGACTTGAAGTATATTTTTGGTAGCAAAATAATATTAAACCTGTTGGATCAGTCCTAGAGCGACCAACTCTACCCGCAATTTGGACCAAACTAGAAGTATTATAAATTTTATCATCTGCTTGAACTACAATCACCCAAACATGATTAAAAGTTACACCACGTTCCAAAATAGTAGTGGTAACAAGCAATTGTATTTGTCCACGCCTGAAATTATCAACTTTTGCAATTCTCTGTACATCATTAGCATGTACACCCTCTATTGTTATTTGCTTAAATTCAGGCTCATTTCTAAGTGCGCTAACATATGGCTTAATCAAATCAATTCTGGGCAAAAATAAAAGTAGTGGATGCTTAGCCTTAATTACTTTGCTAATTTCTTGCACAAGTTTTGGATTAATTCGTTTACCTTCTAAAAATGGACGTAAAAACAGTTTTTCTTTTGGTACAGGCAAGGAATAACCATGAAAACGTCTATTTAACTTTAATTGCTGAATTTGGCCCTTTTTAACCAGTTTTAATAAATCTTTTGTAGGTGTTGCTGTCAGATAGACCATCTGGCCATTATTCTTAAGCGCATTTTTCGAAGCAAAATTAAGCTCAGGGTTCTGCACATATGGAAAAGAATCAGCTTCATCAATGATCAATAGATCAAAAGCACGGAAAAATTTTAATAATTGATGGGTGGTACAGATGGTTAATTGCTCTAAGCCTGGCTCTTGGTATTCATGCCCATGATATTTACCAATTTTGATTTCAGTGAATGCCACTTGCAAGCGGGGAAATAATTCATTAACTACATCGATTCTTGGTGCGGCTATGCAGCACCGCTTACCTTCTGCTAAACAGTGAGCAATCAAAGGAAACATCATTTCAGTTTTACCAGCACCGGTTACTGCATGAACTAAAGTATTTTGCTTATTCATATAGTTCTGAACCAAATCCTGAGCAATTTTTTCTTGTTGAGCTGTTAATTTACCACTCCAAGTTAAGCCACCGTTTTTTGTGCGGGGAAAGTTTACTTTCTCTTCATTACGAATAAGATAATCGCCTTCGACCACTCTTCCTAAACCGATACATTCGCGACAATATCTTTTGCCATTCGGCAATTTAGCCCAAACTTTAGCATTGCAGCGTGAACACCGATCGTTGATAACAGCCTTGATTTTTGTTATACCTTTCTTTGTGCTAAAATCCAGTTGACTACTAAGCCATTGACGACCAGCAAGATGAGAAATATTTTCCATTTTGTCCTCCAATGATAAATACGCAAAAAAGGGCTGATTTTTTTGAACGAAAACGAAAAAGAAGATTATTTAACCATTAAGGAAAACGGTGACCACGAATTAATAATTAAAAAAAGTCGCTTTATTGCCACTGTTATAAGAACTTTAACCGTTAAAGAGGCCGAAAAAGCAATTAATGCTGTTACCCAAAAATACCGTGATGCTACCCATAACACTTTTGCTTACACTATTGGATTAAACGACGAGCATGTTAAAGCAAGCGATAATGGTGAACCATCCGGAACCGCAGGTGTCCCGGAGTTAAAGGCACTTCAATTAATGAATCTTAAAAACGTTACCGTGGTAGTAACGCGCTATTTTGGTGGGATAAAACTGGGAGCTGGCGGTTTAATCCGTGCATATTCCAACAGTGTCACTAAGGCTGTTGAAGCTATTGGAGTGGTTAAGCGCGTGCAGCAACAGGGCTTGAAATTTCAAGTGGATTATAAAAAATTTGACGAAACTCAGCATTATCTTAATCAAAAAAAGATTTTCATTAATAATATAGATTATGGAGCGAAAGTCACAATTTCCATTTTTATTGATGAAGATAAGTTAAAGCAGCTTGAAAATGACTTAATCAATATTTTGGCGGGCAAAGTAGAATTTGAACTTCTTCCCCAAAGATATAATGAAGTTCCTGTCACTCAACACAACTATCATGAGCAGTAAAAAAACTCACATGTGAAATGTGAGTCAAGTTTAAAATTTATTCTTTTTTCTTCTTTTTTAATTGCTCAGGTTTATCCTGTCCCAGATGCCATACCTCAACTGTTGGATCTTTTTTACTGCGCGAATTAATTAATTTTTGGGTTAAATTCAGCAGAGGCTTATATTTTTCACCTAAAAGCCCAATGGACTCTACAAAAAATTCAAGGGCAACTGCTAGACCAGCAATTAAGACCCACATGCCCCACATTGGCGACAATAAAAATAACAGAGAAATAAAAGAGAAGACCAATGATATTGCATAAATACTTAAAACCGTTTGTCTGTGGGTTAAGCCCATTCTCATAAGTTGATGATGCAAATGATGCTTATCAGCTTGAGAAACGGGCCGATTATTAAGTTTGCGCCGAATCATAGCATAAAGCGTATCGGTAATCGGCACACCTAGAATAGTAACCGGCACAAGCAGCGAAATGAAAGTTACGTTCTTCAAGCCTTTTAGAGAAAATACGGCAATCATGAATCCGATGTATAAAGCACCGGTATCACCTAAAAATATTTTAGCCGGGTGAAAGTTATATGGTAAAAAGCCCAGTAAACAAGCTGCCAGCATAAAACAGCCGATCGGAATATAGAGTTGACCGGTGTGCAAAAAGAAATAGCCGACAATTCCCATCGTTATGAGTGAAATCATAGAGACACCATCAGCCAATCCGTCAAGCCCATCAATTAAATCAACTGCATTAGTCAAAGCTAAGATCCAAAAAATGGTAATTGGCAGACTCCACCATCCCAGATTTATTTGTTTATTCAAAAATGGCAGGTTGAGAACATTCATTTTAATACCGGCAAGAAAATAAATTACTAAAGCGCCAATAAAAATACCCAGCATTTTTTGTCTTGGTTTCAGTTCCATAATATCATCGATTATACCAGTCAAGACAATTACACTAGAACCTAAAAGTATACTAAATGCTTCATGAGTTGGAAACTGATCGCGCAGGAGAATAAAAGCTCCTATATTGAAGGTGACAAAAATACCCAACCCCCCTAGGGTTGGCATCGGTTTTTTATTTACTCTTCTTTTATTGGGAATGTCGACAGCACCTAATACAAAAGCTAATCGCCTAATAAAAGGTGTGATCGCAGCCTGTATAATCACTAAAAAGAATAATTCAACAATAATTTTAAACATAGTCGGCTACTTTCATTTAAAGTTGTCTTAATTATACAGGGTAGAGCAAAAATGCACAAATTAGGTTGATTATCATAGATATTTCCAAATAAAAAACTGGATGCAAATGTATCCAGTTTTAATTATATTTAACTCCAAAAATTAATTCTGTGAAGCACCAGAATTAGTATCCGTTTTTACTTGAGCATTCTTTGCAGCACTTTCACCGGCAATTTTGCCAAAAACAATAGCGTTTGTAATGCCCATTCCGCAACCTGGATAGGTCATTCCTCGCCATCCGCCTGTCGTACTACCAGCAGCAAAGAGATTACTAATTTTTCTATCAAAATTATCCAAAACTTCTGCTTTAGTATTGATGCACAATCCTCCAGCCATATCCGGTGTTGATGGCGCAAGTTTAGCGGCATAGTATGGAGCCTTAAAAGCAGTTAAATCTTTTTTGCGACCAAATTCCGTATCTTGACCATTGTTTACATCATTATTCCATTTAGCAATTGTTTTCTCTAACACATTAGGGTTTAAATTAATTTGCTCTGCTAATTCCACGATAGTATCTGCTTTTTTAAAGTAGCCATCTTCTACTTCGCGTTTTAAATGCGGTGAAGGAGCTGGGGCAGAAAAGGCAGCTGGCATTTCATTTGCCATTCCTTCATCGAAAATCAGCCACACGAAACCATGATCTAGGTCAGCAATTTTCTTAGAAGCGTATTCGAAATACATATCTTCTCTAAAGTGTCTTCTAGCATCTGTTCCAACCCAAATATAAGGTTTTGTCCAAGCTGTGCACAAAGGCCCAATACAAACATTATCACCTGATTGAGTTCCAATAGAATTTGCTATTGGCATCCACATATCTTTTAACTTGGCGCCAATTTCAGCACCCATTGTGATACCATCACCCATTTGCCTAATAGAACCATATGATTCCCCTACAGCAAAATCTGGTGCAAAGCTTTTAAGCATTTCTTTATTGCGTGAAAAACCGGCAGTTGCAATAACAACGCTTTGAGCTTTGTAGTTACCTTTATTAGTATGTACACCAACTACATTATTTTTCTCATCAGTAATTAAGTTCTCAGCTGTAATATTAAAAATAAATTTTGTGCCAACTGCTTTTGCCTTATTGTAAAGTGGCTTTGAAAGACCATAGCCACTTTTTTCGACAGTTAAATGAGACCTTGCTGCCGGAGTCGCATATTCTTTCATTGCTTCTTCATTGCCAATTTCTTGTACTTCTTGGAAATTGACCCCAACTTCTCCAGCAAGCCATTCATAATCTTCAGCAGCATGTTCTACTATTGTTTCACGCATATCCGCATCTTCGTATCCTTGACCGACTGCTTTCAAATAATTATTCCAATTGTCTTTAGAGTCTTTAATACCTTGCGCTTTTTGCAAGCTAGTACCACCACCAGCATTGTAATAACCTCCAGACAGAGTCATATCAGATAGCATATAGCTTGATGTATATTCCAAACATATTACGGAAGCACTTTTTTGCCTTGCTGTAATGGAAGCTGCAAGTCCAGCAGCTCCAGCACCAATTACCAACACGTCAGCATGATCTTCAAATTGCAAATCATCTGGATTGACGTTACGGTAGTCCTTACCATCATCCTTTTTCACTGTATTTCTAAGATCAACTCTTTTATCAAGACCACTGGGATCGCCAGCTTTTGAAACAGCATCTTTGACTGCTTTTTGTACAGCTTGAAAACTAATAGTTGCTCCGGTGACTGTGTCAATATTATATGACTGATGCTCAACAATTAGCTTCGGTGCTTTTTTTAAAGCAGCAGTGCTTATGCCAGAAGTTTCATCTTGTTGATCAATTGTTATATCCGTAATTTTATTGTCTTTGACTTTTACCGAAACCTTGACTTCACCACGATTACCAGAGCCTTTTCCCTGATAAATACCATCTTTTAAACTTGCCATTTCTTATCCTTTCGTTAAAATCTATGCCTGCTTCAAAGCAGATTCTACAGCTTCTTTAAATGCGCGACTTGATGCAGAAGCTCCAGAAACAGCATCTACGTTAGCTGTTTTCTTAGCTAGCATTTCTGTTTTCATTTCCTTAATTGCTTTTTCACCGTAGTCAGGTGATTCGCTTTCTTTTAAAACTTCAATATTGCTTGGACGCTTATCACTGTCAACTGTTACTCGCACTACGATTTCATTGCCCATGCCACTTGAAGATTTACCAATGTATTGATTTTCAGCAGTTGAATAGCTTTCTTCTTTAACATCTGATTCAGGAAATGCAGTATCAGCATTATTTTCACTAACACTGGCACCTGAAACAACTTGATCATCTTTAATTTTGGCGGCATTTTCTCCAGCTATCTTACCAAATATTAAGCAGTCAGCCATGTCACCCCCGCCATTATATTGATTTGCACCTATATGACCCAGTTCACCAGCAGCATATAAGTGTGGCAAAACTTTCTGATCTGTATCTAAGACTTCAGCATTTTTATTTCGGCGTGGGCCACCCTGGGTGTTTAACATGGTGTGTTGTTGAGCTAACGAATAAAATGGACCCGTAAGTGAAATTTTGGTCATTGACTCTGGCTTACGTCCACATTGGTAATCAACTCCGCGATCAACGAAGAAATTATACGTGTTCAAAGTATTTTCTAAAACTGCCGGATCAACTTTTATTTCTTGAGCTAAGTCAGCGATAGTTTCTGACTTAACCACTTTGCTTAAAGCTTCCTTTTGAAATTCATCATTCTCAGCTGAGAATAGTTCATCGTATTTATTCTGATCAAAAATCATATGAGGATGCACTTGGGCTAAAGGGATTCTCCAAATACCATGATTATAGCGATGACCATGACGGGTTGGATCGTCTTCTGCTACATAACGTGTACCATCATCGCCAACTGTGATCAGTGAACCGGCAAATAATGCTTTCCAGGCCATAATGTTATGAGCTCTTTGGCCTTTGGGAGCAGCTAAATTAACAGTTCCACCTGGTTCATAATTATTCATATGCCACAAATCTGCACCAACTTCTATAGCCATTTTGATGCCATCGCCATTGTTATAAAGCGTACCGTATGGTAATAAATTAGTTTCACCTAAATAATCCTGCACCATTTGTTCGTTATTTTCAAATCCACCAAGTGCTAAAACTACACCATTTTTTGCATGGACGTTGAACAACTTGCCTTTATTTTTAATCTGTACACCTATTATTGTCTTATCAGTATCCTGAATTAAATGCTTTGCTGGCGTTGAATAAAGCACATCAATCTTGTCGCTGCGATCTAAAACATTCTGGCGCAATTTCTTCCAAAGAGCAGCATCGAATATTTGATCATGCACTAACAAGTCGTCGTTTGTATCTGCACCTTCAAATTCGGGATATTCAGCACTCATGTATGCCAACATGGCAACATTTTTGTTACCTGGGTTATTTTTAACGCTGAATGCTTTACCACCGAGATACTTTTCGAAGTAATCTGGTAAATTAACCATCCCTTTTACAAAAGTTTCTAGCACCTGCTCATCTAAATCAAGTGGAGCAGTCATTTTTTGATAATACTTTTTTAGCTTTTCATAATCATAACCTGCTTCAACAATCTGTCCACAATATCTGGTATTACCACCTTCATGTCCCTCTGGTGCACTATCTACTAAAAGGACTTTTGCTCCTTTATCTGCTGCGAAACGTGCTGCTGTAGCACCTGCTCCACCAAAACCGATTACCACAACATCATAAGTTGCATTCCATGATTCGTTATCTTTTAAAAACATTTTGTTTCCTCCTAATTAAATTACCGCATTTATACTATTAGTTTTTAATATTGCTTGAAGCCTATATTCTTTAACAGTCACTCCTGTCCATTTCTTAAAGGCTTTATAGAACGAAGAAACACTATTAAAGCCAACTAGAAAACTTACTTCTGCAGTATTTAAAGTTCTGTCTTGAAGTAGATTTTGAGCCAAAATTTTCTGCACAATACTTAACTGTTTTTTAAAAGTTGTGCCTTCATTTTGCAGCCATCTTTGTAATGTTCTTGATGAAATACCCAGTTTATTTGCTACGTCTTTTACCTGAAAATTACCTCCGGCTATCAATTTAAACAGAGTGTTTTGTACAACTGCAGAAATTGGAGGATTTATATTTAATTCTTTTATGTACTTTTTCAAACCAGGCTCCATGAAATTCCACATTACATCATTTTTGGTTACAAATGACTGCTCTAAATCATGCTTTCTAAACACCAAATAATTGTCTAAGCTATTTTGAGCTTCAATACCTAAATATTTATTTATTCTTGATCCATACTCATATTTGCTCCCAATAGATACGGGTATAACACATTTATTTGTACCTGCTCTAATCAGACTTACTAAAGAAATTTGATCTACTAATAGGCTAAAACGTGAAAATTTACGATATTTGTCCAAATATTTAATATGAATTCTTAATTTTTCACCTTCCTCAAAAGTTCCCATTTCAATTGGACCTATAAGCTGCTGGTAAGCTGCTAGGCGGGAAATTGCCTGTAAGCCATTTTTGCTTGACAAAGCTGCAAAATATGGGGGAACAAATTGGTAAAAATTACGAACATCACTACACTTCAACAGCTGTTTATCATTTGCTTCTTTGTCTAACATTTCAAATACATGAGAATTTTTAATCCACTTTGCATTCAGATATTTGTCCATTACGCTAGAATCAAGTAAACCAGAAATTGAATTAAATGGGTAACCTAATTCTAGTAGGAAATCTTTTAATTCAGTTGTTATTTTTAGATTCATAGCAGGTTCCTCCATTCAATCCGTATTGTATACCCTTTCATTTTACCAAAATGTGTTTTTTTGCGCTTTTTTATGTTAATTTACGCCATATTTTGAAGATATATTACAAAATAAAAAAGGATTGAATTTTGCATTCAATCCTTTTATTTACTTTGCAATTGATACAGCACGTTTTTCACGAATAACTGTTATTTTAATATTACCCGGGTAATCAAGTTCTTTTTCAATTTGATTGCGAATGTCGCGTGCTAAAACTGTAATACGATCATCTGAAATCTTGTCAGGTTCAACCATCACGCGGACTTCTCGACCAGCTTGAATAGCGTATGCCTGTTTGACTCCATCATACCTATTTGCTATTTGCTCGAGGTCGGTAAGTCTTCTGATATAATTTTCCAAACTTTCGCTTCTAGCACCAGGTCTTGCAGAAGAAATGGTATCCGCTGCAACTACCAATTCAGCAATAAATGATAACTTAGGCACATCCCCATGGTGTGCTGCAATTGCATTAACAACCACATCCGGCTCATGATACTTCCTTGTCAGTTCTACACCAATTTCTACGTGTGAACCTTCAATGTCATGGTCGACTGCTTTTCCAATATCGTGTAATAATCCCGCGCGAACGGCTAATTTTTCATTTAATCCAAGCTCTGCAGCCATTGTACCAGCTAATTTTGCAACTTCAATTGAATGACCCAAAACATTTTGACCATAAGATGTCCGGTATTTGAGTCTACCCAATATTTTAACTAGTTCTGGATTCATTTTATGAATTCCCAGCTCCATTAGAGCGCTTTCTCCAGCTTCGTAAATATCATCGTTTACTTCTTTACGGGCTTTATCAACTGTTTCCTCTATTCGAGCCGGATGAATGCGTCCATCCTTAATCAAACGTTCCATTGCCCTTTTCGCAATTTCACGCCTGATGGCATCAAAACCACTTAAAGTTACAACTTTTGGAGTGTCATCAATTATAAGATCAACTCCAGTAAGAGCTTCAAAAGATCTGATATTACGTCCTTCACGACCAATAATTCGACCCTTCATTTCCTCATTAGGCAAATCAACTACAGATACTGTTGTTTCAGCTACTGTATCTGCCGAGCTACTTTGAATTGCATCAATAATTATTTTGCGCGCATAATGGTCAGCTTTAGCTTTTACTTCTTGATTACTATTACTAATCAACTCTGCCCGTTCTTTAACTAATTCATCTGCTAATTGATCTAAAACAAGCTTTTTTGCCTGCTCTTTGTTTAAATGGGCCACTTCGTATAGCTTCTGCGTAGTCTGTTCAACTAGTTCATCAGCTTTTTGCAATTTAGCAGCTAATTCTGTTTGCTTTTGCTCTAGCTGTTCATCTTTTTTAGTTAAATCATCCTCTTTTTCTTTTAGCAAAGAGTTCTTATGATCAAGAGTATCCTCTCGTTGGGTTAAGCGATTTTGATCGCGTGCAATTTTGTCACGTTTGTCGTTTAATTCATCTTCAACTTTTTGTCGATAGTCTTGAATTTGTTCTTGAGCTTCAAGAATTTTTTCTTTTTTAGTGTTTTGCGCACTCTGTTTAATAGCATCAGCTGCTTGCTTTTGTGCATTGACTTCAGCTTTAGCAGCGTCAACTCGTGCTTTTGCTTCGGTTAAAATATGGTCGGCATCGTTTTGAGCGTTCTGAGCCCTTTTCTCCCAGATCCTTTTACGAATAGAGTATCCTACAACAACGCCAACAATAATTGAAATTATAGCTATCGCGACGGGAATCAAAAATTTACTTATCATGATTTCTATCGCCTTTTTTATTTTTTTAGATTATTCACACAATATTAATAATAAAGAACGATGGGACTTATGTCAAACGACATGAAAAAACCTTAACCCATTTTCACAGGTCAAGGTTTATTTCCTCGTAATTAGCTTTTGCTGTCTGCTTCTTTTTTAGCAGAAGCTTCCTTTTCTGTATCAGCAGCCTTTTGGGCTCTCTTGGCTTTTATTTTTTCAGGATCTTCTCTTTCAGCAACTGATTCTTCATCAATACCGAAAGCTTGACGAACCTGCTTTTGGACATCGTCATAGACATCAGGGTGATCCTCAAGGTACTTCTTAGCATTTTCTCGGCCCTGACCAATTCGTTCATCGTGATATGAATACCAGGAGCCGGCCTTGGCTATAATGTCTTTGTCGGCCGCCATATCCAACAGTTCACCACTCTGTGAAATACCCTTGCCATACATCATGTCAACTTCAGCAACTTTAAAAGGCGGTGCAACTTTGTTTTTAACTACCTTGATTTTTACACGGTTACCAGTAATTTCTCCACCGGTTTGCTTGATCTTTTCCGCTCTTCTGATTTCCAAACGAATAGTGGCATAAAACTTCAGTGCCCGACCACCAGGAGTAGTTTCAGGATTACCAAACATAATTCCAACTTTTTCACGAATTTGATTGATAAAAATTGCAATAGTTTTGGTCTTATTAATGTTACCCGAAAGCTTACGCAGAGCTTGACTCATTAAACGAGCTTGCAGACCAACATGACTGTCACCCATTTCTCCGTCAATTTCAGCTTGAGGCACAAGTGCTGCAACAGAGTCAACAACTAAAATATCAATTGCACCACTTGTAATCAACGTATCAGCAATTTGTAAACCTTCTTCACCAGTATTTGGCTGAGACAAAATAAGTGAATCAACATCAACACCTAATGCCTCCGCATAAGCCGGATCCATAGCATTTTCGGCATCGATATAAGCGGCTGTACCACCTCTTTTTTGCACTTCAGCTACTGCATGTAATGCAACCGTTGTTTTACCAGAAGATTCTGGTCCGTAAATTTCTATTATTCTACCCCGGGGATAGCCGCCAACTCCCAGAGCTGCATCAAGAGCAAGCGAACCTGAGGGAACGGTCGAGATTTTGGTGTCAGCTTTATCACCCATACGCATAACAGCGCCTTTACCAAAATTCTTTTCAATTTTCTTAAGCGCATTTTCCAGTGCAGCTTGTTTTTCATCCTTGGCCAAGACTCTTGTCCTCCTCTATCAAAATTTCTTTAATTTAGTACGTAATAATTATACTTTGCTTTAGTGTATATTTGCAAGAAAAAAGGCGAACAAATGTTTATTATTTTTATTCACATTATTAAATACGAAAAAAATGCAAAAAACTTTTAATTTATTTTTTAAGGCCTTTGGGTTCCAAAACTTTTTGCAAGAAATTCAAAATCACATCTGCCAAGATTGCCATCAATGCTGTAGGAAGGGCACCAGCTAGTATAATCGCACTGCCATTAGTAGCATTGGTGCCGCGAATAATTATGTCTCCTAAGCCACCTGCTCCAACGAACGAACCAATTGAAGTGATACCAATTGCTATTACCAAAGCGTTTTTCAAGCCGGCTATAATAACAGACATTGAGAGCGGTAATCTCACCATATAAAGTAGTTGCAGCTTTGTCATTCCCATTCCTTTTCCTGAATCAATGACATTCTTATTAACGCTTCTCATACCAGTATATGTATTCTTAATAATTGGCAAAAGTGAATAAAGCGTAACGGTGACAATAACGGTCATAACGCCTAGGCCCAAACCAATCATTACAATAGACAAAAGGGCAAGCGAAGGAATCGTTTGAATAAAGTTTGCAATTTCTACAACAAAATCTCCTAAATGTCCATTGCGCGAAATAAAAATTCCAACCGGTATACCAATAATAGCTGCAAATAAAACGCCATAGATTGAAATCAAAAAAGTCCGGTTAAATTGTGCTAATACATAACTACCATTATGGACATAATAGTAAATAAATTGCTGCCATAAAGATAAATGAGACATTATTTCTCCCCCCTAAAGTAATTATGTTTTTCTAAAAATTGCCGTGCAACCGTAGCGGGTTCAAGTAGCTTGTCATCTACTTGGAAGTTCATTTTACGTATATCATGAACACTCACATTACCCACTAATCTTTCCAGAATTGCCTTTAATTCAGGATGCTCTCTTAATAAATAGTTATTAATTAGCATGCCACAATTATATGGCGGAAAGAAATGCTTATCATCCTTCAACAGGTGCAAATTGTAGCTATCAATTCGGCCATCAGTAGAATAGCCTAGAATAACATCCATCTTACCGCTTTTCAGTGCTGAATATACTAAGCCGATATTCATTGGGTGTGCTTTAGAAAAGGTTAATCCGTAAGCTGTTTGAAAAGCAGGATAACCGACTCCTGGAGCATTTACCCATTCGGATGCTACACCGAAAGAAAATTTATCTTTAACTTTCTTTAAATCAGAAATCTGATACAGATGGTACTTCTTTTGGTCTTTTGCTCTCACCATAAAAGCATAATTATTAGCGAAGCCATATGTATGCAAATAAGTTTGATCCCATCTCTTTTTTACTTCACGTCTGACTGTATCATTTGCCTTTTTGGAATCCTTAATAGCTGGCAATAAAAGATTTGCAGTTAATTCACCACCATCATAAGCAGCAGCTTGAATATCGGCGTCATGACGAATTAGAGCCTGATGCTGCATAGGAGCAGAACCCAAATTATTAACAATTGAAGTTTTGTATGAAGTTTCATGTTCAATCAATTGGGCAACAATATTAGCCATAATTTGTGATTCAGTAGTTGTTAGTGCCGTAATTCTAATATTTTCCTGACTGCCTTGACTATCAGAAAGTCCAGGCAAGCCACAAGCACTAGTAGTTAACATAATAAACAAGGCTGTTATCATCAGGAATATCTTTTTAAAATACTTTTTCATGATGAATACCTCCTTATATTCCTTTTGGTGTTAATTTACGTTCAAGCTTACCCAAGAGATAATCAGTTAGAAGTGCCAATATGATAACAGGAATGGTACCACCAAAAATTAGATCAGTCTGATATAAACTAAGGCCATTAAAGATGAAGTCGCCAAGGCCCCCAGCACCTATATAAGAAGCTAGAGTCGCCCACGCAATAACATAAATAGCAGAAAGTCTTATTCCCGCCATGATTACAGGCATTGCTAAAGGAATATCAACTTTCAAAATTAATTGCAGATTAGTCATACCTAAGCCACGTGCAGAATCAATAGTGTCCGGGTTTACCCCCATCAGACCAACATATGTATTCCGCAAAATGGGCATTAAACTATAGAGAAAAAGTGCAATAATTGCGGGCAGCTTACCAACACCAAAAAATGGAATCATGATCGCAAGCAGAGCCAAAGCAGGTATGGTCTGTAACATACTGGCAATAGCAATCACGACTTTTGCCACTCGCGGAAATTTCATTAATATGATACTTAATGGAACTGCTACAACAATTCCCAAGCCCAGTGAAATAGCTGAAATATATATTTGTTGCCATGTTTTTACTAATAATTCTGAGCCATGTTGTGCAAAAAAGGCTGACATTTTAGTTCGCCTCTTTTCCCGTATTATTTTGCGTGTGGCCCTTATCGCCCCATATTTTTTGATAAACGACATTAACCAAACTTGCGCGAGTTACTATACCGACTAATTTATTATCCGAATCAATTACTGGAATATAACTCTTGTTACGGCTCATGATGCGGCTAAAATTGTCTCGCAAATATTCATCCGGACCAACTGTGCTTAATTTAGTAATTAAAATATCACTAACGCTGCTTGCCTTAGAATAATTTCGTTGCAAATCATCAATTGAAATATAGCCTTTAAGGTGGTCACTATTATCAACCACTAGAAGCGTATCGACACGGTGCTCCTTCATCATGGTTAAGGCATCAGACAAAGAGGCACCCAAGTCAATCTTAATCGGATTTGTTAGCATCACATTTTTAACTTTTACGGTTTCATATTTTGCTTCAGACAGGCGTTCTTCACCAATTAAACTTTTAACGTAGTCATTAGCAGGATGATGTAAAATCTCCTCAGGCGTTCCTACTTGGATCAACTGCCCATCATGCAAAACAACTACTTTAGTAGCTAACTTTAACGCTTCATCCATATCATGAGTGACAAAAACAATTGTTTTGCCTAATCGCACTTGTAAGTTTTGTACCAAATTTTGTAAACTTTCGCGAGTTATCGGATCTAATGCTCCAAAAGGCTCATCCATTAATATGAGATTTTGGTTTGCTGCCAGTGCGCGTACAACTCCAATTCTTTGTTGTTGACCACCAGATAGCTCAGTCGGATACCTGTCTAAATATGATTCCGGCAATTCAGCCATTTGAATTAGCTTTTGCGCTTCACCAGCTAATTTTTCCTTAGGCCATTTTAATAGCTTGGGTACTAAAATGATATTTTCCCTAATAGTCATATGAGGCATCAAACCATTATTTTGAATAACATACCCAATATGACGTCTCAAGTTGACGGGATTAAAACTTTTAACGTTTTTGCCGTTAACCAGCACCTCGCCTTTAGTTACGCTGTTCATGCGATTAATCATCCGCATCAAAGTAGTCTTTCCTGAACCGGAGGTGCCAATTAGGCAGCAAAAATCACCTTTATCTATTTCAAAACTGATATGATTAACAGCCGGATTTTTCATTTTAGGATATATCTTGGATACATCTTTGAACTCAACCATTGGTATTTTTTCTCCCATAAATTTTCCTCCTTTTCAATATTTCCTTAATTTAATCCTAACAAGTAAATGGAGCATAATCAACAATTGACCATTTTATGCTCTTTTTATATTAAAAAAGAAGCACAAAAAAGCACTGCCTTGCAGTGCTTTTTAATAAAACTAAATTTTTCTTTAATTTACATTGAACCTTCAAAGACATCCCATGAACTGTGGAAATAGTCCCAGCCAGAATAGATAGTAAAAATCAGTGCAATATAAAGTAAGATAGTGCCTATATGATAAAAGTCTCCAATTAGCAAAAAGATAATTGAAAGCATTTGACATGTCGTTTTGATTTTACCCGGCATAGCTGCAGCCATAACTTGTCCCTTATTCTCCGCCAAAATCAAACGCAATCCAGTTACTGCCAATTCACGACAAACAATTATTGCTACAACCCAGGCCGGAGCAAGTTTTAAAGAAATTAACATTATAAATGCAGTCATAGTAAGCATTTTGTCAGCCAAAGGATCCGCAAATTTTCCAAAATTTGTAACCAAGTTGCGTGACCTAGCAATATGACCATCAAACCAATCAGTTGCAGAAGCAACTGCAAATACAATCGCAGCTATTACCAATCTCCAATAAACAGTAGTGCCAGCAACTTTAAAACTGGCATCACCACCAAAAATAACAATTAGCATGAAAACCGGAATCAATAATATTCTAAAAACCGTTAACTTATTAGGCAAATTCATTCTTAACTTTTCCTCCAAAAATAGTTACTATTTTTTATCATCATTTCCACTGTAGGAAGTACCTCCAGAATGGCCAGAATCATTACTATGCTCAGTGTTATTTGATTGATTATTATCATGATTCGATTGACCATTATTCTGGGAACTTTGATTATTTTGAGTATTTTGTTGACCATTATTTGTATTCGAACTTGCACCATTATTACCATTAGAATTATCAGTTTGACTATGCTGTTGATTTTGCTGGTTCGAATTACTATGTCCTGAATTATTATTCGTAGTTCCGGAATTATTTTGACTTTGATGTGGTTGATTGTTTTGACTATTTTGACTATTACGCCGTTTGCCAATATAAAAGGTTAAAGAAAGACTCGAATTTTGAGCTGTATATGGTACTTTTCTGCCACCAATTGTTACTGATGTTCCTAGAGCGTTGCTAAATGTAACGACTACAGATTGAGCAGTTTCTGGAATTCTTAAAGTGTGTTTTTGACCAGCTGTTAAAGTCTGACCACTTTGAGTTACGCCATTCATTGCAATCGAAACTGTAGTAGCTTGATCACCGGCTCTAACAACTAAATTGCGGTTATTTTTAAGGCCGGTAATTTGAAACTGATTCGCAGCCAATTCCTTAATCTTAACGCTCTTCTTTTTAATTTTCTTAACTTTGCGGTGTCGTTTACCACTATCCGAAGAAACAGAAACATCATTTGCTTCGTTGTTATTTTCATTGCGACTAGAAGAAAAATGAGCAAATACAACGTAGCATACCAAAATTACTACAACTATCCCCAAACCGACAATGATTCGTGGCAGGTAATCCTGCCAAATCTTTTTCTTATTACTGGTGGTTTTACGTACTTCCTCACTTTTATTGTCAATCGAGTCTTCGACAAATTCTTCAGGTTCGGCTTTAGGTATGTCTTCGTGGTATTCACTTAGCAACTTTTTGCCATCTAAACCAACTATCTGTGCATATTGTCTAATGAAGGCTCTAACGTAAAAATCACCAGGAAGTTTATCAAAATCGTTTTGCTCGATTGCAGTCAGATATCTACCTTGAATTTTGGTTGTTTTTTCAATGTCTTCAATTGAAAGTCCCTTAGCCTCTCTGGCACTGCGTAATTTATCTCCGATATCTGCCATAGTTACCTCTTCAAATTCTAAATTTACTCTTTGAGTATAACATATACTACATATAATTATTACATTTAAATAAGCCAGCCGCCACTAACATAAATGGTCTGACCAGTTAGATACCCAGACTGAACGTCAAGTAAAGTTTTAACCCAATAAGAAATGTCCTTACCCTCTGCTAAACGACCAACAGGTATTTCACCCTTAACTTCTTCCATCGTTTCAGGGCCAAGCACGGAATTCATTGCTGTATTGACAGCACCGGGTGCAACAACATTAACCGTCAGATTAGCTGAAGCAACTTCGCGGGCATATGCTTGTGCAAACCCTTCAAGACCTGATTTGGAAGAACTGTATGCCGCTTCCATAGCACTACCTGAACCACCGTAAACTGATCCTAAATAAACAATACGACTATAATCATTTTTTATCAAATGAGGTTCAAATAGTCCTGTCAACTTAATTGGGGTAATCAAGTTTATGCGCATAATCTCATCAATTTTGGCCGTATCTTGACTACTAACAAAATTATAATCGGTAATTCCCTGGGCAAATACCACAGCGTTAACTGGCAGTAAATTATTAACAAATTCTTTTAAATCATTATTTTCAGCCAGAAAATCTAATTTGATGGGAATAAAATCCTGCTGAGGATATTTTTGACTCATTCCTTGAGCCAAAGAATAAGCTTTTCGCCAATTTTGACTGCAATGAATGTAAAGAGACCAACCAGCATTAGCCAACTCAACACAAATAGCTTGACCAATGCCACCTGTAGCACCAAATACAAGAGCTCGCTGCAATTAAAACATTCCTTTTATTCTATTTTTTCTTTAAATATTGAAAATGATCTTTAATAACTGAACTAATCTTCTTGAGAATAGCTCAGTTATGTATTCACATTCAATTTTATTTTACCATTATTTTTTCACAAATTTGAACTAATAAAACGACATGATAAACTTTCTTAAAAATTAGCTCTTATCTCCCTCTTTTTTAGACGGTAATAAAACTTGGCGAGGCTTTGAACCTTCAGATGGGCCCACAATACCTTTTTCTTCCATTTCATCAACAATCCTAGCTGCACGATTATAACCAATACGAAATCTTCTTTGTAAGAGTGATACACTGGCCGTTTGTTGTTGCCTTACTAAATCCACTGCTTGATCATAGAATTCATCTTTTGGCTCATCATCTTTATTTTCAGAATTTTCTTGGCCTTTTTGTGGAATCATACCTTTATCATATTCGGGTTTCTGCTGTTTCTTTACCCAGGAAATGATATTTTCAACCTCATGTGACGAAACATAGGCACCCTGAATACGTTCAGGCTTTGAAGCACCAACAGGCATATATAGCATATCGCCGCGGCCAAGTAATTTTTCAGCTCCAGTCTGATCTAAAATAGTCCGTGAATCAATACCACTCGAAACAGCAAAAGAAATTCGTGAAGGAACATTTGCTTTAATCAGGCCGGTTATAACATCAACACTTGGTCTTTGAGTGGCCAAAATCATGTGAATACCAGCTGCCCGAGCCATCTGGCCCAAACGGACAATTGCTCCTTCAACATCACGTCCGCCAACCATCATTAAGTCACTAAGTTCATCAACTACCACTAAGATATATGGTAACGGCTTCATTGCCGGTTTTGATTTATCTTGGTTATTCAGCCGCACCTTTTCGTTAAATTCACTCATGTTACGGGCTCCACTTGCAGCGAACAGTTTATAGCGGCGTTCCATTTCTTTAACGGCTTTACTCAAAGCATTTGCAGCCAATTTTGCATCAGTAACTACCGGTATCAACAAATGAGGCACACCATTATAAACAGAAAGCTCCACCATCTTTGGGTCTATCAAGATTAACTTAACCTGATCCGGCAATGCTTTCATTAAAATACTGGTTAAAATCGTATTAATAGCAACAGATTTACCAGAACCGGTTGATCCAGCAATCAAAAGATGAGGCATTTTAGTCAAATTAGCCGAAACAGTTTGGCCACTGACATCCTTACCCAAAGGAACCTGCATCGGATCCTCTTTGGCCCTGGCACTCTGATTTTGCATTACATCCTTAAAAGCAACAACTGAAGTGTTCTTGTTAGGTACTTCTATTCCGATATACGGTTTACCGGGTATTGGTGCTTCTATTCTGATATCTTTTGCAGCTAACGCGAGGGCTAAATCGTCAGCGAGATTAACAATACGACTGACTTTGACACCAACAGCCGGTTGAACCTCATAGCGCGTAATAGTCGGACCCAATATTGCCTTTTTAATAATAACGTTAACACCAAAACTCTTGAAGGTAGATTGTAATGTCTGAGTATTTTTGCGAATGAGAGCTTTATCAGTACTTTGGTCAATATTTTTTATATTATCAAGTAAAGTTAACGGCGGTTTTTGATAATCCGGACTAACTTTTTGATCTTGTTTTAATTCACCGTGGTTTACTGCTCCTAATTCTTCCTTCATTTTTTTATCTTCTTCAACAAAAGAATGTGATTTAGGTAATGATGAAATAGAAGAATTATTTTGTTGTGCTTTAGCGCTATTATTTTGACTCGCAACTTGAATTTGCGGCTCAACAGGAGCATGTTCCGGAATATCACCGTATTCTGCTTTATCAGATGGAAAAGCAGTTACTTCGTTTTGATCTATGTTACTTACAGAAGAGTTATCATCCACAGTAAAATCATCCACGTCCGGAAAAACTGGAGCTTTTGTACCAACTGAATTGCTATCTTCCTGTTCATGCAACTCGTTTTTTTTCTGCTCACGCTTCTCTTTGAAAGAGCCGTATTTATCTTTTATTTTGCTACCAGCTGCTTTGTTTTTATTAATAAAAAGCTGACTAACAAACTGAAATTTTTTGATAATTGTCGAGAATTTAACATCAAAAAACATCAAAATTCCACTCGGTATCAATAAAATTGCAATTACACGCAGTCCTATATGACCAAGTAAAGGGTAAAAAATCTGATAGCATAAGGCGCCTATGACTCCACCGCCGATATTTTTGGTAACAGCCATGCGACCGAATTCAGCTGAAATTTCATGCCAAAAGACATTCATAAAAGCATTATTAACGAATTCACGTTCAAAATAAATACTACTTTGAATCAATAAAATTCCCAAAATAGCAAAAAATAGTCCACAACTGCGTTTGAAGCTAAAGTGCATCGGCTTATTATAAATCAGCATAACCAAGCCGAACACAATGCAAATACCAGCTGCGAGCAAATAGGAATCTCCAAAGACCAGGCGAAAAGTATTTGCTACTTGCTTACCCAGGATCCCAAACTTGGCAAATGCTAAAGCTGAAATAACAATTTGTAAAAGTCCGACAATTGCCCATTTAATTCCAGTATTCTGATTTTTCTTTCGAGCCTTTGTGGTTTTTCTCCCTTTCTTTTTTGGCATGATATTACCTAGTCACTAGCTAAAAATTAGCTTGGAAGTTCAAGTTGACTGGTTTATCCAGCGTAATTTGAGTAACTTGATAAGTTAATGTTTCAATATACTCAACTAAAGGTCTACTAAGCAATTTGTAATCAGCCTTACTAAGATCACTGCCATCACCAAAGTAATTTTTGATCTGAACGATTTGGCTAATCATCCCACTTACTGAGAATTCCCCTGGAGCAGGTGCCACATCAAAAATGATGGTGATATCAAAATAATTACCATCTACCCCTGCATCTGTTGTGCCATCATCATTTTGTTTTTCAACTTTTTTAAGGCCAAAATTAACTTGATCCTTAGTTTCAGGTTCTTCATTAATATCGTAGTGAAAATTTTTTACTAACACTGGTGTTTCTTTTGCAAAATCCATTTTAATTTCCTCCCAAATTTCTTTCATAGCGTTCAGGACGATTGTAGTTATCTTTTAACTTGTCATTTTCATAATGATGAGAAGTTTCCAGTTTAGGAAAACCTTGTTGACGTAATGCTTCAAGCAAAACTATTGCCACTGAATTAGCTAAATTGTAACAACGAATATTATTTGACATAGGTATGCGCAAATTACGTTCGTAATATTCTCGCATAAAAGTTTCAGGTAAGCCAGTAGTTTCCTTACCAAATATGAAGTAGTAATTTTTGGATGAATCAGTGTAATCTACTTCAGCATAATTTTTGGAAGAAAATTTAGAAATAAGATAAAGTTCATCCTGCGGTCCTAACTGCTTCAAAAAGGCATTAAGATCATCATGAAGTCGCACATCAACTTTATCCCAATAATCAAGCCCTGCTCGTTTCATTTTTTTATTATCAATTTGAAAACCTAAGGGCTCAATTAAGTCAAGAACTGTATTAGTACCAGCACAAGTGCGAGCAATATTTCCCGTGTTTGCTGGCATTAATGGTTCGTATAACACTACATGATTTGTCAATCTTTTTTCTCCTTCAACATCAAACTTCTAAATAAACTAGCCTTATTCTTATTTTTTCAATCAGCTTTTTCTTCATTTGGCGCAGCAATTTGAGTAGTTTCTTCGCCTTCATCTTCTCTAAAAACTTGAGAAACATTACGGTAATAATTATAAACACGTAAAATAATGATTTTTAAGATTGCATAAATAGGAATACCAAAAATGACACCCCAAAGTCCCCAAACCGCACTGGAACCAATTAACAATAAAATTGTAGTTACCGGATGCATTTCCATTTTATTACCCATTACGAGGGGACTGATAATTCTTGATTCAATTGTCTGCTCTATTGCAAAGACAATCAAAACTTTAATGACCATTGGAACTGAAAGCATGATTGCAATTACAATTGCAGGAATAAAGGAAACAAACGTACCAAAATATGGGATCAGGTTAAGTAAACCACTTAAAACAGCAAGTGCAATGCCATACGGTAAGCCCACTATACTATAACCAATGGCAAACATAATTCCTACCCAAAAGGCAACTGTAATCTGTCCCCTGATATAAGAAGCTAAAGCGGTGTTAATATCATAGAGCAGTTCACCAAAACTCTTCTGCCAGCGCTTAGGTGCAAATTGGGTTAAATACGGCCGTAAATTATGGGCATCTTTTAACATAAAGAAGAGAATAAAAGGTGCCGTAAGTAAAGTCATAACAATAATAGTTACTACACTGATTGCTGAGGAAATATTGCTCAAAGCGGCATTTATGGCTTCGTGACCAGATTTGAAAAGCATATCCTGTGCGCGATTAATAGCATCATTAATATTGCCTTTTACACTATGAAACTGCGGTTTGCTCAGTGCTTCTTGTACAGCATTACTTGCATCCTTCCAAATATGTGGCCAATGTGCAATTAATGAATTAATTTGACTTTGAACAATTGGCAATAGCGTATTAACAATCCACACCAGCAAAATTGCCACAAGAAGAAACAGTCCCAAGATCGTAACCAGTCTCGGCACTTTAAATTTCCGCTCTAAAATATCAACCAGCGGGTTCATGATATAAAATTGAATTAAAGCAAGCATTAGTGGTGGCAAGATTGCACTCACGAATACTTTAGCAGGGTTTAAGACAAATGAAATTTTGTTGAACAACCAGATTACAAGGAAGAACAACAAAATGTTTAGTAATGCAATACTAAACCGATTATTCAAAAACCATTTTTGAAAGATGGTTCTTTTTTTATGTTTTTTCTCAACTTCCATCAAATCATCCTAATCAAATATGTTCATAAATTATATCATCGCCAACGTTAAATTCAGGCAGAGTTTGCTTGTCACCTAATGTAAGATAAACAGCATTTGCCAAGGGATTTTTAGACTTTTTTTGATTAAAGAAAAGTGTAGCGTGTCCCAATGCCTTCATGTCACTGACAACCATGGCGCCAACATAATCAGCTACATATGTTTGACCATCAATTGTAATTGTATCGCCTTTTTTCAAAATAAAACCAGTCAGTGGCGACTCAGAGTCAAACTTTTGGATAATTGAAACATCCACCAGTTCAGCTGTAACATTTTCACCAAATAAAATCACCATATTGCTCTTAGGCTCTATAGCTTGTTTACCAATTTTTGTAATAGTTGCTGTCCACTTCATAATTTGTTCTCCTTAAGCTTTAATTTTAGCATAACAAAAACCGCTTAACTAATATATAAGCGGTTTTATTTGTTAGTTCTTTATTTCTGATGATAAAGGAGCCATTTTTTAATTTCATCAATTATGACTAATGGAATAGGCAGGCAGAACAGGAATAACCAGTCAACTGGCAATAATCTCGTCGTATTGAATAATTGTTGCAATCCTGGAGTTACAGTTAAAGCTAAAAATAGCAGTATTTCAAAGATAATGCCATACCAGATATTGCGGTTACTAAAGATACCTTTCTTGAATAAAGAAACTTTGTTTGTTCTACAATTCAAGACATTTGCAATCTGAGTAAAAATAATTGCTCCCAAGACCATTGTGGTTGCACGCATGTATACCGAGCCGTTAGCAGCTAAAGGTACATGAGGCCAACCATTTTGGAAATTAACGAAGAAGTACGCTGCAATCGAAATGGCACTGGAAATGAGACCATACCATAAAAATGCTTTGATAATTACACTTCTATTAAGCAAGTGCTCATTGCGTTTACGTGGTGCCTGTTTCATAACATCCGGATCAACTGCTTCTCCACCAAGTCCTAATGCTGGCAACATATCCGTTCCCAAATCGACTGTCAAAATCTGCATAACCGTCATTGGCAAAGGAATCATCCCTCCTGAAAACAGGAATAAAATTGAAGGAAAGGCTTCCGGCACATTTGAAGTTAGGATATAAGTCAAAAACTTACGAATATTGCTATATACTGCCCGTCCTTCTTCAATTGCAGCTACAATTGAAGCAAAATTATCATCAGTCAATATAATATTTGCAGCATCCTTTGCCACGTCTGTGCCAGTGAGACCCATTGCGATACCGATATCAGCTTGCTTCAGTGCAGGGGCATCATTAACTCCATCACCAGTAGAGGCAACAATTTCACCGTTTTCCTGCAAGGTCTTAACAACCTTATATTTTTGTTCAGGAGCTACCCGGGCGAAAATCACTTCTCCTTTTAGCGCTTCTCGCAAATCTGCATCACTCATATCCTCGAGCTCATCACCAGATATGACCCGCGCCTTGTCTGAGGTCAAACCAATTTGGACAGCCACTGACTTAGCCGTTAGCTTAGAGTCACCGGTAACCATAATAATCTTAATCTTGGCTTGATGACACCGTTTAACAGCATTATAAATTTCAGGACGAGGAGGATCGCTCATCGTAGTCAAGCCGACGAATATCAAGTGCTGTTCAGCCGTTTCGATCGTTAGCTTAGTAACGTCAGTATTTTCTTTTTCAACAATGCGGTAAGCCATTGCCATACTGCGGAAACCCTTGGCAGCATATTCAGCATTGTATTTTTCAGCACGCTTTTTATCATCTTCAGTCATAGAGCGAACCTTACCGTCAACTTGAATCTGATCACATTGCTTAATTACGTCACTGAAAGACCCCTTAGTAAAAATAATATACTGACTGTCATTCCAGCGATGAATAGTTGACATGCGTTTACGATTAGAGTCAAAAGGCAATTCACGTAAACGGGGATATTTAACCAGAACTTTCTGACGATCAAAGCCTGCTTTTTCAGCCATAATAATTAAGCAAGCTTCAGTTGGGGTTCCCAAAATTTTGGGTTTACCCCCTTTGACTTTGCTGGGTTGAACCGCAGTATCATTATCTAAAGAAGCTATCTGCACCAGCTTATGCAAGTCAGGATTTTCTTCGTACCATAACTGCTTATTATTCAGTTCAATTTGACCATTATTAACATAGCCATTACCCGTAACCGTATATTCATTTTGCGGCGTCCAAATGTAATGAATAGTCATCTGATTCTGAGTTAAAGTACCAGTTTTATCTGAACAAATAACTGTGGTTTCGCCTAAAGTTTCTACCGAATTCAATTCTTTAACTAAGGCATGCTTTTTAGCCATGCGCTTAACTCCTTGAGCTAAGCTTAAAGTAACAGTTGGAAGCAATCCTTCAGGAATAAAGGCAACAATCATACCTAACGCAAAGATAAAGGCCTTGGCAAAAGGATATTTGACGAAAAAGATTGCCGCAATTAAGAACAAAACACCAATTGAAACTGCAATTATTGATAATTGTTTCGTCAGCCGATCTAATTCTTGAGTCAATGGGCTATCAACCTTATTTTGCTTTTGTGTCAGCTGCGCAATTTTACCAAATTCAGTATTCATCCCTGTGGCAAAAGCGATAGCACGAGCAGTACCAGATCCAACTGTTGTTCCAGAATAAACCAAGTCTGCTTCCGCATAACTGCCTTCGCCTGGAGCGTATTCTGTAGTTTTTGATTCTGGCACAGATTCACCATTTAACGCACTTTGATCAACCTGCATAGAACTGGCAGTAATCAGCCTGGCATCAGCTGGAATGGCATTGCCGGCCTGAAGAATAAAAACATCTCCCGGAACCAGTTCTTTGGCATCAATCTGTGTTTTTTTACCATCACGGATTGCTTGAACATAAGTAGGCAACATATTATTCAAAGCATCTGTCGCTCTTTTGGCAGCTCTTTCCTGCCAAAAACTGAACAATCCGTTGATGATATTGACCAGCCAAATAGCAATTCCTAATTCAAGCGTCCCACTAAACATGGCTACGGCACCTGAAATCCATAATAAAATTGCCATCATACTAATAAAATTCTTAAAGAAAGTTTTCCACTCGGATTCTTCTTCAGACTTTTTAATTTCGTTACGACCATATTTTGCCAATCTTGCGGTTGCTTCTGCAGAAGTTAAACCTGCCGAAGATGAGTGAAGATTAGTATAAACTTCAGAAATATCATTCTTAGCGTAAAGCTCTCGAATTTTATTTTCTTCCATTTCTAACATACCTCTTGTTTAAATTTTTTGTTTTTATACTAATAAAACCGACACCATACTTTACCACTTTTTAAAATGATAAAGTCACTCAATATTTTTACAATTGCGTGTCATGCTATACTAATTATTGAGACAATTATAAATGAATTTGGAGGCTTTTCAAGCATGAAATTATTAATTGGCGGATACACCAAAAAAAAGTCAACGGGAATTTATGAGCTGCCGCTTACTCCGGCTGCTAATGGCGTAGAAATGCAAATGGGACCAGCAAAAGAAGTAATCCAAGTTGGTGGACCTACGTATTTTGTTCAAGATGGCAACATCATTTTTACAATTAATAATGCTGGTGCAAAAGGTGGAATCAGTTCTTTCGCATTAGTTAAGGGCAAATATTCAGAAAGGGACTCTTATTTAACCCCAGGTTCTTCGCCAGCCTATATTGGAATTAATCGCGAAAAAAAACTATTATACACTGCAAATTATCATACAGCTGTACTCAGTGTATTTTCGTATGATGATGAGGGTAAACTGACCTTTTTAGATTCCGTAACTCACACGGCAGATACTCTTGGTCCCTGTCCAGAACAAGCTGATGGCCCTCATCCCCACTTTTTCGATCAAACACCACAAGGCAATTTAGTAAGTTGTGATCTAGGTAACGACTGTGTTGATTTTTACAGCTTCAAAAATAATAAGCTGAAGCACCTGGCTAAATATCAAAACGAGCCAGGTTTTGGCACACGCCATATTGTATTTAGTCCTGATGGTAATTATTTTTATGTTGTCGGTGAGCTTTCAAGTAAAGTTAACTTAGTTAAGTTCGATGAAACCCACTGGAATTTTAAAAATATTGCTACTTATTCAACCATTCCTGATGATTTTTCTGACCACAACGGCGCAGCTGCCATAAAAATTAGCCATGATGGTAAATTCATTTACACTTCCAACCGCGGTCATGATACTATCACTGTTTTTGCAGTTAATGATGATCATACCCTGCAATTACGTCAGAGAATTTCAACTTTTGGTGAATTTCCTCGTGATTTTAACTGGGACAAAGATGAAAAATATGTGGTAGCAACCAACCAAAATTCAGATAATGCCACTTTATATACACGAGATGCTGAAAATGGTTGTTTGACACCAGTTCAAAAAAATATTTTTGTTCCCGAAGGTACTCGCGTACTTTTTAGTGAATAAATTTTGTAAAACAAATAAAAGAGTTGTCTAACGCAAGACAACTCTTTTATTTCTCTACAGATATCTTAAAGGCTATGCCATAATTTTTGCATATCCGGTGCATCAGGTATTTCAATACTAGTATGCTGGTCTTTAGTAAATGGATCGGGAAAACCCAAATAAAAGCAATTGAGTGCCTGGCGCTTAAACTCGTCATTAATGCCATATAGAGGATCGCCAAATAAAGGATGACCCAAATATTGCATATGTATGCGAATCTGGTGAGTTCGACCGGTATATAGGCGCAGTTCTACTAAACTAGCCCCGCTTTTTTGAGCAATCACTTTATAAGCAGTTTTAGCATTCTTGCCAGTGGAATCAATGCTGCGCACAATTGAGGTTCCTTTGCGACCAATAGGCTGATCTATCACTCCTGTCAATTCTTCCGGCGCAAAATTGCCATGAACTATTGCATGATATTTTTTAATAAATTGAATTTTATCGATCTGACTAAAACGAGCATGAGCAATAGCATTTTTCCCAACCAGAACCAGACCAGAAGTATCGCGATCGAGTCGCGTCACTATGTGCGGTTTAACGTCAACCTCTTCTTTACTGTTAAAATAACCTAAAACTTGGTTAACTAAAGCATTGTCATCATAACGAGATGGAATTGACAAAATGCCAGCTGGTTTATTTACTACCAAATAATTTGCAGTTTCCAGTGCGACCGCTAGCGGCTTCTTTGAGGGGACTAGCCAGGGATTGACCCTCTCTTTTCCCGGAATAAAAATCACTTCATCACCTTGATGTAACATGTAGTTGGTAAAGCGCCTTTTATGATTTACTAAAAGCATCCCACCGGAATTTTTAGCATTATTCACTGCTCTTTTTGAAAAACCGTTTTTCAGTAAAAAAGCTCCTAATTTCTTGGGAACTTTGTCTTGTACAATAACTTTAAATGGTGTCATCTTTATCTCCAATAAAGGCGCTCTGAACACGGGACCAAAAATGAGTATGCCCAAAACGATCAAAATGAATTTCCTTACTAGAAATACGATATTCAATTTGTTTAGCGTTGCGTACATTAATGCGACGGCCATCAACAGTCATAACGCAGTGGTCAGCATCAGGTATGACAGTAATCCACTGCTCTGGTGCCAACACTATTGGCGAAGATAATGATCTGAAAATTCGGTTATTAATTGAAGCTATTTCTGCCATTTGCAAGGCTTTAAGTCTTGGGTGAATCACAGCACCACCAAGTGACTTATTATAACCAGTTGAACCGGTAGGAGTTGATATACATAAGCCATCTCCCCGGAAATTTTCAAATAATTGATCATCAATATAGACTTTTGCTTCTAATGTATGCGACACCCGTTTGACTGCAGATTCATTTAAGGCCAAAAAATGTTTCTTTTCATTCGCTTCGGTTAAAAGTTCTACTTCCAAAAGCGGATAACTGGCAGATTCCGGCTCCCTTAAAAGTAAAGCATCTACCATTTTATCAACTTCTGGACCACGCCAATCAGTGTAAAAACCTAAATGCCCAGTGTGGATACCAATAAAGCGAATAGAACTGATCTGGTTTTCATAACGGTGAAAAGCATTGATTAAAGTACCATCGCCTCCGACAGTAATGACAACATCGGGGTATTTAGCATCAAAAACAATGCCTGCTTTAGCTTCCAACAGTTTTCGCAAGTGCGCCACAACTTTTAGCGTTTCGGGATTAGTGTTATGGGCAATTGTAATTCTCATTATTTTTCCTTACCCTTGTTTTTGGTAAAAACCTTTTGAGCTTCCTGGACTTCATCTTTTATTAAAGACATTTCTTCATCAAGTTTATATGCTGTTTCTGCAGTGGATTTTAGTCTTTGGGAAATATCTTTTGGATAAGAACCTTGATATTTATAATTAAGAGTGTGTTCAACAGTAGCCCAAAAGTTCATAGCTAAAGTTCTGATTTGAATTTCAGCCAGCAACTTTTTGGGACCATTTGGCAAATAAACGGTGTAAGAAATAACCATATGATAGGAGCGATAGCCTGAAGGTTTGGCGTTTTTAACATAATCACGTTCTTCAATGACTTCCATATCATCACGTGTATGTATTAAGTCTACCACCTTATAAATATCATCGACAAATTGACATACTATCCTAATACCTGCAATGTCCTGCATATCGGTTTCAATTACATCAAAACTGATTACACGCCTTTGCATTTTTTCTTTAATTGAGTCGACAGTTTTAACCCTGCCAACTACAAATTCTATCGGGGAATGTTCCCCTTTCGTTAAAAAACTTTGTCTTAAAGAACGAAATTTCACTTTCAATTCTCGGACGGCCTCTTCATAAGGCCATAAAAAATTATCCCAATCATTATTCATAGAAATAACCCTTTCTCAAACAGCATATCCATTTTAACATAAATTATATGATAGCAATTTCATATGGCTAATAGCTTTAATAAAAGAAGCCGTTTTTTTCTATACAGCATATATAATCCCTTATTTGATACAGTTTTTTCTTGCATATTAAAGCTTTTAAGATTATGATAAATTTATTAATTTCAGTATAGCCTATACTTTGATAGTTTTGTTTTCTATTTTATATTTAAGCAGAAACAGCAATTTTGACAATATGTCAATTAAAAAACTATACTTTCTTAATTAGTAGCATGGAATAAAAAGTAAATTCTATTACTGAAATTGGATGGGGAATTATTATGTCGAAGAATAATGAAATTGAAGCAAAAATTATCCTGCCAAAGATAATCTATCACAAACTTTGCCAGGATTTTGCTGCAAAAAGCTGTTTTAAACAGGAAAATTATTATTTTGATACCAAAGATGGTTTGCTAAAGCAAAATCATATCAGTTGTCGCATTCGTCTTTTTGCTGATCATGCAGAACAAACACTTAAAGTTCCCAATGATGATCCCGTGCAGCACCAGTTTCATGAAGCAATAGAAATTAATGACGAACTAAAACTAGCTGAAGCTAAAGCAATGGTTAAAAATGGCAGCAAAAATTTGCCAATTTCTTTTAAATATAGCGTAGGAGACTATCTGAACAAGCACTTTTCAGACCACCTAATACTAAACTTGCAAACTTTTAGTAAAACTAAGCGCATTTTAGCAAATGGACCTGAAAATTGTGAATTAACATTTGATGATAGTACCTTTCCTGACAATTATGAGGACTTTGAAATTGAGATTGAAAATCCTAATCCCCAATTAATTGCACAAGTTCTGTTAGACTTAAAAAAGAAATATCACTTTACACAGAATTCTGCTAATACTAATCAAGCAAAAATTGCACGCGCTTACAAGCATCGTGCTAAAATGTAGTTTAACGAGTAAATTTCTAAAAAGGATAGATAATTAGATTTTTAAATAATCAGTATTGGAGGAGCCTGATCATGTTCGAAATTTTTCTCTTTGTCAATCCCGTTGGCATTTACTGCTATAATACAGAAGTTTTAATTCAAGATGCAATCGCCGAACTTAATATCAATTCTTCTTTTAACTTCGTTCCTATCATAAATACAAAAGTTATAAAAGAAGATATTATCAGAAGAAAAAAGAGCGGTCAAAGAATAATAGATATCCCGCAGTACACAATCGCTTCATTTCAAGCTTTACGCAATTACCATGCAATTAAGTTCGAATATGGCAACAAAAAGGCTCGAGCCTATCTAGTTGCTTTACAACAAGCTATCAGCGGTGATTTTAATAAATATTCTGAACAATTACCGCGAAAAATTGCTCAAGATTTAAATTTAAATTTTGACCGGATTACAGATCGCAGGATTGCTCCTTATGTAGATAATTCCATTCGCCAAGATAAGGAACTTGCCCATCAGTTTAATGTTTGTAACATTCCTACAACTATTATTTTTAATGAAAGCGGCAATTACAGTGGCGTAATGCTTGAAGGAATTTTGGCTCATGATAAGTTGATTCGCCTTTTTAAAAATACTGGTTGTATTACCAGGGAAGACAAAGATTATTATCCTGCTAAACACTTACGTCTGATCTAAAAACTTACTTGCATTATCTGGAGAATTGATTTTACGAAAATTGCTAAATACCCAAGACGGCAAATCATCAATGGTTTGCCGTCTTTTATATAAGTTGTTGGCAATCTTCATGCCATTGAGACTTTTTTGCATAAGCTGCATTTTTAGATACTGTTTTTGCTTGGCCGAATCAACATAGTATTTACGTAAAGCAGGTTTAAAGTGCCACAGCTTTTTTAATCCTTCGGCATTTATAGTAAAATTCTGTTTTTGCCAATGAATTTTATTAGTCAGCGGCTCAAGCAAAACGTTATATTTCAAACTGATAACTAGCTTATCAGGATTAATTTCCAAATAATAATCATGCCACGGTTTATTCCTTCGAAAAAAGATAAGTTGCGATTTTTTGATGTATTGTCCTAAAAAATGTCTCTTTCCCACTATCCAGATATCTTTCACGCCTATTTGCCGATATAAAAGATGACGATGACGAAATTCAGATTTGTTGAGCGGAGCACATTGAATCTCAAATGCTAAATTTGGGCTTGCTAAGATATCAGCGCGTAATTGGCCATTAGCTAATTGAACTTCCATCTGTGCGTTAAAATGGGCTGCTCTTAAAGCTGTGGTCAATAAGCTTTTACTTTGTGCATGCTCTTTATTTTCTCCACTTAAATTAACTTCACTCGGGATATGCTTAAAATAAGGTGTTTTACTATTATTTATCAGCTGGACTTCGCGATAACACTGAGGACAAAAATAATGCCTTTCTATATTCCTTTCATTTTCACTTATCCGAGCTTCTGCTACAGCTAAAACTAAAACATTATTCAACAATGCCGCGTACATAATCATCACCTAATAATAAGTACGCAAAAGGGGCAGGATTTTACCTGCCCCCTTTTATTTTGCTATCTGACATTTTAATTAATGTTACTAAAATAATCCTGCAGCTTCTCTAAAGCTTCATGCGCTATCAAGCATTTGCCATTAATGCGCACACGAGCCATTTCACTAGCTTTAACTTTAATACCATATTCATTTGCAATGGCCCATGCATCCGCCGGCTTTATTTCCAAGTAATCTTGATCAGTAAAGATTAACTCTAAGTAAAATTTGCCGCGTTCAAAATAAAGACTGGAAGCCAAATCGTCTGCTTGAAGGCTATCCGCCAGTTCAACTACCTGATTAAGGTCATTAAAACTATATGCCTGCTTTTTTTGCAGTTTCCAAAACTCTTTTTTCACCTTGGGGTGACCAGAAATTGCAGAACCAGTTGATTCGTCTTTATCGCTTTCATCTTCCTCAGGTGCTAAATCGAGAAAAGACTTACGAGCATCATTCCTCTTTTTACTGTTGTCAGTAAAATCATTATCAAATAACTGGGCCAGGTTATTCTGATCTTTGGCCGTAACTTTAGTGATGAGTAAATCAAGCCCACCATTATTAGGCATTACTTGAAAAGTAACAGGTGCATCTTGACTAAAAGAATGATCCGTATCAATTTCATCTAAAATTGAATAAAAGAAATGCTGGATTTTATTTTTATCACCCAGTAAATCCAAAACTTTAAGACCACGATTTGCTAATTCTTGTTTACCTATTCTCACGCGAATCGTATTTTTGTTTATATGATCTACTTGCATGAGTTCTCACCTCCATCAGATGCTTTGTTCTATTGTAGCGTACTTTACTCATAAAATAAAAGCGTTAGTTTAAAAAACCAACGCTTTTATTTTAAACTTACCTGATTTATAAGTCAGCTATCTTTTGCATTTCTTCAAGTTCGAGACGGCGTACTTTTCTAGGTAAAAAGCGCCTAATCTCATCTTCATTATATCCAACCTGTAAACGACGGTCATCCATAATAATAGGACGTCTTAACAAACTTGGATTCTTTTCTACCAGATCAAGCAATTGATCAATTGACATGTCATCCAGATTAACTTTAAGTTGCTGAAATGCTCTTGAACGAGTTGAAATAATTTCTTCGGTACCATTTTCAGTCATGCGCAAAATTTGCAACAATTCATCTTTTGTTAACGGTTCAGAAAAAATATTTCTTTCCTTAAAAGGAATGTCGTGCTTCTTTAACCAGGCCTTCGCTTTACGACAAGATGTACAGCTTGGAGAGATATATAAATTTACCATATATTTCACGCTCCCTTAATTAGTATCTATATAATTATATCATACTACTTCCTTTTTGTAAGTAGTTTTTTCAACTAATTTTATTATTATAGTATCTTTTAAACGTGAATATTCTGTGAACTTTTTATCAAGAAAAAATAAAGAAATAAAAAAGAATACATAATCTTTTGCTAATGTATCCTTTTTTTATTATTATTAGTTATTTACTTTCTTCATTAAGTCACTAACCAATTTCTCATTTTCTTCAGCAGTTTCTGAAACATAACAAGCTTTATTGGCTAATTCCTTAATATCTGCAGTATTGAGCTTCTTCATTAAGCTTCTAATACGCAAAATTGAAGTAGCACTCATTGAGTACTCGTCTAAGCCCATTGAAAGCAAAATTGGAAACATGGTACTGTCTCCGGCAGCTTCGCCGCACATGCCACACCAAATGTTGTTTTCATGTGCTGCATCAATCGTGTGCTTAATTAAACGCAAAACAGATGGGTTTGCCGGTTGATAAAGGTAAGAAACATTATCATTGCCCCTATCAGCAGCCATTGTATATTGAATTAAGTCATTAGTACCAATTGAGAAGAAATCAACTTCTTTAGCAAATTGATCAGCTAAAACTGCAGCAGCTGGAACTTCAATCATCATTCCCACTTCTAAGTTCGAACCAATCTTAACGCCTTTTGTAACTAACTTGTCTTTTTCTTCACCCAAAATTGCTTTAGCCTTGCGCAACTCATTCAGAGTACCAATCATTGGGAACATAATGCCTAACTTGCCATAAGCTGATGCACGCAATAAAGCACGAAGCTGTGTCCGGAAAATCTGTTCATTTTGAAGTGAGAGTCTAATGGCACGCACACCTAAGAAAGGGTTCATTTCTTCTGGTAAATCCCAATAATCAAGGTGCTTGTCACCACCAATATCCATGGTTCTGATAATTACCTGCTTACCATGCATACCTTCAATGACTTTCTTATAGGCTTCAAATTGCTCATCCTCAGTTGGGAAGTCCTTTGAATCCATATATAAGAATTCGGTTCTGTAAAGACCAACAGCTTCAGCACCATTATCGTTTACACCCTTCATGTCATTTGGTGTACCAATATTAGCAGTAATTGTAAACTTTTTACCGTCTGCAGTAACTGAAGGCTCGTTCTTTAATTTTTCCCATTCAGCTTTTTGCTGCAAAAAGTCAGAACTCTTTTGTTGATATTCAGCAACTTGACTGTCAGTAGGCTTAACTACTACATCACCGCTTAGACCGTCAACAGCAATCGTGTCGCCGTTTTCAACATCCTTGGTAATTGAATCAGTACCTACAACTGCTGGCAATTCAAGTGAACGCGCCATGATAGCAGAGTGTGCTGTTCTTCCGCCAATATCAGTAACAAAGCCCTTAACAAATTTTTTATTAAGTTGGGCAGTATCACTAGGAGTTAAATCATGAGCAACCACAATAACTTCGTGATCAATGGCAGCTGGGTTTGGTAATTCCTTACCCAGCAAGTGAGCCATAATTCTCTTAGAAACATCGCGCACATCGGCTGCACGTTGCTGCATATATGTGTTATCAGTCATTCCTTCAAAAATACTGATAAACTTTTGTGCAGTTTCGTCAAGAGCAGCTTCACTGTTAACTTTTTGTTCCTTGATTTCGTTTTCAATGGCACCAGTAAATTCAGGATCGTTCAAGATCATAAGGTGAGCTTCAAAGACTTGAGCTTCGTCTTCACCTAAACTCTTCTTTGCACTATCACGAATTTTTTCAACTTCAGTAGTTGATACTGAAATTGCCTTCTTATAGCGTGCTAACTCACTTTCAACATCGCTAACTGTAGATTTTGAAAATGAAAGATCAGGTTCAACCAAGAGATAAGCTGGTGCTACAGCAATACCATCACTAGCAGCAATTCCTTTTAATGTCTTGGTCATTATTCAGCTAAGCCCTCTTTTTTCATAGTCTCTGAAATAGCGTTAATTGCATCTTTTTCGTCGTCGCCACTAGCACTGATAGTAACATCAGCATTTTTGCCAACACCAAGTGACATAACACCCATAATTGACTTTAAATTAACTGACTTACCATTGTATTCCAAATTGATATCTGAACCAAATTTAGAAGCAGCTTGTACTAGCAATGTAGCTGGACGAGCATGAATACCTGTTTCTGCAACAACATGAAAATCGCGTTTTTCCATTATATATATCTCCTTTTAATTCAAAAAATCAAAACGGTAGTAAATACCTATTCGCTTACTTAGACTATCATTTTTTTGTGAATTAGACAACATAAATGTAACAGTTTACATCATTAAACTTCAGATTTTGATTTTGAGTAAATTATTTTACCACCTCGCAATGCTTTCCCTGTAATATTTTGCCTTTTTTCAAAGGACCTCAATGCTGCTTGAAATTCAAAAGCATTTTTTGGCTCAACTTCAAAGTGATCGAGTTCGCCATTCGCTAATTGCACCAGAATTTTTTGAAAATCCAAAATTATCACCACTTTTTAGTCAATTTTATTTATGCAATCATCTGATCTTGCACCAATATTTTATCATATTAGCGTTACTTACAAATAATAAGATTCAGGTTTTAGCACTTGATTATTGCGAGTGCTAATTATATAATTTAGTAAACTGATATGAAAGGCGGTAATACAATTGCTTTGTCAAAACTGTCAAAAACGACCAGCTTCCATTCATCTTTTTGCGAAGGTTAACGGACAAAGTCGTGAAATTAATTTATGTGGACAATGTTATCAACAACTTAAACAACAAGGAAATATTAATATGAACAATGATAATAACGACTTCTTTGGTGATTTCAGCGACCTGTTTAATTACAACGGCAATGCGGGAAATCCAGGGGACCCCAGAATGGGCAATGGGAATCCAGGAAACGTCAATAACGGCAACAATGGTGCTGGGGGCGGACGCTCACTGCTTGATCAGTATGGAACCGATCTTACTGCTCTAGCAAGAAAAGGTAAAATTGACCCAGTTATTGGACGCGATAAAGAAATTGCTCGTGTCATTGAAATCTTGAATCGCAGAACAAAGAACAACCCTGTTCTAATCGGTGAAGCCGGTGTCGGTAAGACTGCTGTAGTTGAGGGCTTAGCCCAGCAAATTGTCGACGGTTCGGTACCGGCCAAGCTGCAAGATAAAAGAATAATATCACTAAACGTAGTTTCTTTAGTTCAAGGTACAGGCATTCGGGGTCAATTTGAACAACGAATGCAGCAATTACTTAAAGAAGTACAAGGCCATGATGATATCATCCTCTTTATCGATGAAATTCACGAAATCGTTGGTGCAGGCAATGCCGAAGGTGGAATGGATGCAGGCAACATTATTAAACCCGCTCTTGCTCGTGGTGACCTGCAACTCGTTGGTGCTACCACATTAAAAGAATACCGGGAAATTGAAAAAGACTCTGCTCTGGCAAGAAGATTCCAGCCCGTTGATGTTAAAGAACCTTCTGTTGCAGAAACAATCCGTATTTTAAAGGGTATTCAAAAGCGCTACGAAGATTATCACCATGTTCACTATACTGATGATGCTATTAAGGCAGCAGCAGAATTATCTGAGCGTTACATTCAAGACCGCTTTTTACCTGATAAAGCCATTGACTTGTTAGATGAAGCAGGTTCAAGAATGAACCTGACAATTCCTTACGTCGACAAAGAAAAAATGAAGGAACGAATTGATGCGGCTCAGAAATTAAAACAAGAATCCCTCAAGAATGAAGATTATGAAAAAGCTGCATACTACCGTGACCAAATCGAAAAATATAACAAGATGAAGGATCAAAAGGTTGATCCGGACAAATCTCCTATTATTACCAGCAAGATCATGAACAAGATTGTTGAAGAAAAAACTGGCATCCCTGTTGGTGATTTACAAAAGCAAGAAGAAAACCAGTTGCAAAACTTGGCACCAAATCTTAAGGCACACGTTATTGGTCAAGATAAAGCAGTCGATAAACTGGCTCGTGCAATTCGGCGTAACCGTATTGGCTTTAATAAATCCGGCAGACCTATCGGCTCCTTCCTCTTTGTGGGACCGACTGGTGTAGGTAAAACCGAATTAGCTAAACAACTGGCTCGGCAAATGTTTGGTTCAGAAAATGCCTTAATTCGCTTCGATATGTCAGAATATATGGAATCATATTCTGTTTCCAAGTTAATTGGTTCAGCACCTGGTTACGTCGGTTATGAAGAAGCCGGACAACTAACAGAACGAGTAAGACGTCACCCATACAGTTTGATTTTACTTGATGAAATTGAAAAAGCTGATCCAGCTGTTATGAATCTTTTCTTACAGATTTTAGATGATGGCCGCTTAACTGATTCTCAAGGTAGAACTGTATCATTCAAGGATACGATTATCATCATGACCTCTAATGCTGGTCAAGGCATTAAGAACACCAGTGTTGGTTTCACTGCTGAAAATTCTGCAGCTCAACCAGATTCCGCCAGAAGTTCAATGAGTCAATTCTTTAAGCCAGAGTTTTTAAACCGGTTGGATGATGTGATTGAATTCAACGAACTGACTAAGGATGACTTAATAAAAATTGTTAATTTAATGCTTGACGATGTAAATAGCATGGTTAAAAACCAAGGAATGCAAATTAACGTTACCGAGGATGCTAAAAAGAAATTAGTTGATGAAGGATATAGTCCTGATATGGGCGCAAGACCATTGCGTAGAACCATTCAGGAAGAAATTGAAGATAAAGTTGCTGACTATAAACTTGATCATCCTGCAGTAAAGAATTTGTTGGCAAGTGTTTCTGAAGATAAGATTGTTATCAGTGAAGATGAGAATACTATTAATTCAGCAAATGACACAACTAATATTTAAAGACGTCATTTTTAAGCATGATTATTGCAAAATATAATAATCATGCTTTTTATTAAAGAAAAAAGTTTAGTTTAGTTGTATACTTAAATTAAAAAAAGAACTACTAGAAGAAACGGGTGAAATCCATGCATTTAATAGATGTAACCAATAGTTATAAGGACCTAGTTCACAGTCAACTAAATACGACCAACGTAAATTATGTCAAAGTTTACTCTCTAGGCAATACCTCCGTTATCTACACCGAAAGTGATAAAGCAATCGGAATTGTCTTGGAAAATCACAATCGTCGTGTTCGTAAAGATGAAACGAACTTTGTTATTAAGCGACTTGTTAAAGAAAAAAATCCTTCATATATGTTGACATTTGATAAAAGTCAGCATGTAATTGAAATCCATATTGACAAATAAAAAAACTGGCTTAAAGCCAGTTTTTTGTTTACAGTTTTTCAGTCAGTTTAACATCTGGATATTTATCCTTGAAAAAACGCTCTGCAAATTGATTTTCAAACAAGAATAGCGGTTGGCCATAACGGTCTTTTACTAGTAGATTTCGACTGTTAGCCATAGCCGGATCTAGCTGCTCAGGGTCAATCCAGCGTGCTACTCTGTGACCAATATTAGTCATTTCAACATCAGAATTATATTCATTTTTCATTCTGAATTTAAAGACCTCAAATTGCAGTTGCCCAACAGCACCCAAGATATACTCATCAGTCTGATAATTCTGGTATAACTGAATTGCACCTTCTTGAACTAATTGAACCATACCTTTATGAAATGATTTCTGTTTCATTACGTTCTTAGCAGTAACTCGCACAAAGAGTTCAGGAGTAAATTCTGGCAGTGGCGGATAAACCACTTTATGTTTGCCAGCATAAATACTGTCACCTATTTGGAAATTGCCAGTATCATACAAACCAACAATATCTCCTGCTACCGCATCTGAAACCTGCATTCTCTCACTAGACATAAATTCAGTAGCATTGTTGAGACGAATTGGTTTACCAGTGCGAGCCAAAGTTACATCCAGTCCCTTTTTAAACTCGCCGCTGCCAATACGCACAAAGGCAATCCGATCACGGTGGTGTGGATTCATATTAGCTTGAATTTTAAACACAAAACCAGAAAATTCTTCATTATCAGGAGCTAAGTCTTCAGTGTCGTTAACTTTATGACCAGCTGGTGCAGGAGCCATTTTAACAAAACTCTGCAAAAAAGTTTCAACCCCAAAATTAGTTAAAGCGGAGCCAAAGAATACTGGTGTCTGATCGCCTTGAGCAATTTTTTGTAAGTCAAATTGATTTCCAGCTTCTTTAATTAAGTAAATTTCTCCCAGAGTATCCTGAAACTGCGGATTTTGACTAAATGGTTCACTAGCCGGCAGTTTACCGTCTTTATCTAGAGGCAAAAAGCGATCAGGACCATCCTTGCGATACATTTCAACCTGATTATGAGCAATATCATATAATCCCTGTAAAGTTTGACCTGAACCAATTGGCCAATTCATAGCCACACCTTCGATGCCAAGTAAGTCTTCCAGTTCAGCAATCAAATCAAGTGGTGGTCTACCATCACGGTCCAATTTATTCATAAAGGTAAAGATAGGAATGCCTCTTTGCTTCACGACCTTAAATAATTTTTTGGTTTGCGGTTCAATACCTTTAGCTGAATCGATCACCATGACCGCTGAGTCAACCGCCATTAAAGTCCGATAGGTATCTTCCGAAAAATCTTCATGTCCCGGGGTATCAAGAATGTTTATTCTTTTTCCCTGATATTCAAATTGCATGACGGAGCTGGTAACCGAGATACCACGTTGCTTTTCAATTTCCATCCAGTCACTAGTAGCATAATGACCACTTTTGCGGGCTTTAACTGTCCCCGCGCTGCGAATTACACCACCAAAAAGAAGCATTTGCTCCGTAATCGTAGTTTTCCCGGCATCAGGGTGCGATATGATAGCAAATGTTCTTCTCTTATTTACTTTATTCAACAGTTCGTTACTCATTAAGTATTTTGTTCTTCCTTCTTCTTAGGTTTTTCTTCTGGCACAGTCAACAAAACCGTCATTAATCTGGAACGCATCATTCTTCTAGTAGTCAATACCATGCCATTATCCAATTTGACAGATAACTTTTCACCTTTTGCCGGTATTATGCCTAACTTTGTAATCATATAGCCGGCAATAGTGTCAACATCTTCCATTTCCAGATCGGTGCCGAATTGCTCGTTAAATTCATCAAGAGGCATTTTACCATATATCACATATTTGTTAGGGGCAATTTGGTGAACCAGAACTTCCGTCTGATCCACCTCATCATCAATATTACCCACTATTTCCTCAATTATATCCTCAATGGTTGCAAGCCCGACAACTCCACCATATTCATCCGTTAAAATAGCCAATTGCTGCTGAGTTTGTTGCATCTCTACTAAAAGTTCTCTGAGCTCCGTTGTTTCCGGTGCAAAAAGTGGCGGATTCATGACATCATCATAAGTAATATTATCAAAGCCCTTTTCCCATGCCTTACGCAAGACAGTCCGAATATGAATAATACCTACTATTTTGTCTTTATCACGTCGATAAACCGGTATTCTGGAATATGGTTCACGCAGTATTTCTTTAAGATGGTCCTGCAAACTTTCCTGGCAATCTACCATGAAAGCATCAATTCGCGGCACCATTACCTCACGTACCATCCGTCCCTGAAAATCCAAAACTGCATTTAACATTGTAAATTCATTGTCACTAAGCTTTTTGTGCTCGTGTAAATTAGCAATTTCTGTAATTAAGTGCTCTCTTGTTTCTTCATCATTTGTAGGGGAAAATTTATTTTTGAAACGCTCAAATAAATTCCCCTTGTCGGGGTCGCTAGCCATTTTATTGCTCTCTTTCTTAAAATAACGTATTAAATACCAACATTATATCATGTACGCACACAATATGTTAGAATAGCACGTAAGAAATGAGGTTATCCCATGAAAAAAAGTCATGTCATACTTGTTTTTACATTCTTACTGTTAATTCCTTATCTGTGTAGTCTAACCATTATTGGTATTGGCTATGATGCATTAGTTTTGCATTCAGCTGATCTTTTCCGGACCACCATTGGCGCTATTGTTGGTGCTTTAATTATGTCTGCCATCAAAGCTACAATTCAAAGACCAGTAGATTTATTAGCGGTTGAAATAGACGATGGTTTATTAAAGCAGTTATTACGCTTTTTCAGTATTAGAAGACGCTATTTTTTACAAATTGCTAATGTCATCTTAGATTTTATTCTTTGTTTTGCTGCCACTTTTGTGGTGCGTGAATTTCTAACCCTTGATCAAATTGTGGGTAAATCTGTTGGAATTGTGATGCTGATTATGCTTTTATCAACTTGTCTTGGTGCATATGTTGAATACGACAACTTATCAATTGACCCTAAACAACATTAATTATTTAATGACTGTCCTCAAGATATAATTCTTGGGTCAGTTTTTTTGTGGCAAAATTTAAAGTTTGCACAACGTAAGGGGTTAAACTATCGCCGGGATTTTGATAAATTTTAATTCCTGTATCTGCCACAGTAGCTAAAAATTGTGAAATTACTATATTTAAGGGCTGACTAAAAAAGGAAATATTCTGCTTATCCTTTTCCTCAACTGCCACTTGGGCTTCAGGCAAAACAAATTTCATTAAGCCTTTTGGAACTTCAACCTCGTTGGGTGCAATTATGCCATACCAATACATAAAATTTTCAGGTCCAAAAACAACCATATTGCTACGAGTATTAGTTAAATCATTCTTAGCGATAAAATCCTGAAAAACCTGATTTTGCTCCATTTCCATATTTGATTGATTAAAGGTTTTCTGTTCGTCCATCAATTGATCGGGAAAAGGACGACCAACAAAAGTTACTTTTTTCTGTAGTTTTTTCATAATTTCTCCTAATATTCAGCTAATTCAGCTAAAGGAATAATTTCACCCGCTAGAAAAGCATCAATTTCATTACTGGCAAATCCGTGTGTAAATAAGTAATTGCGTATTTTTTGCTGTCTCTCATTTTCAGGCAAACGGCGAAACCGCTTATAGGCTTTGATCCCTTGCTTTTTTAATGCTGCGATTTGATCTTCATCATTTTGCGGTATATCAATTTGAGCAATTATTGTACTAGCAAGCGTGCTGGAAAAGCCATGACTCAATAATTTACTGGTCATTTTCCGTTCCAGTTCGCGCCGTGCCAATTTGCCCACTTTACTTTTCATTGACTTGAGCACTCTCTTACCTGCATCCAGCCAGTCAGCATCAGCTATTTCCATTAGCGCATTAGCAATTATTTCAGGATCAATTCCTTTTTGTCTCAACTTATTGCTGACACTAACTGGTCCATCAGTACCAATCCGCAAGTTTTGTGCGATCACTAATTGCGTGTACTTAGCATCATCTAAAAACCCCATTTCTGTCAGTTGACTGACAGCAACCTGTGCAGAGTCATTATCAATGCCATGTTTATTAAGATATTGTAAAACTTCATAAACAGTTCTAGGTTCATAACTTAAATAATTAGATGCAATATTGGTAGCCTTGGCGTCTTGATCAAATTGCTTAATTTCAGTAATTTGTTCTTCAGTCAGTTCTTGCCCCTTTAAAAGCATAAATTCAGCCACAGTTTGCTCAGTAGCGGAGAAAGAATACTTACCATCTAAAAAAATATTAAATCGTCCGGGTCTTTTTTGACTGCTTACTTTAGTAATAATTGGCATCACAATTTCACCTTTCTAGTGCTTAACTCCATGCTAGCAAATTTTGTTTAATCTTGCTAAATACTTTTTTCAGGGAGTACAATAAATTGTTAACATTTACTATTTTATTGTAGAAAGAAAACTATGTACAAGAAATTTAATCAAAATAAACCAAAATATAAGGATATTATTATTACAATCAAAAGACTGGGCATTAATGGCGAAGGAATCGGCTATTACCGCAAAAAAATCATTTTTATTCCGGGTGCCTTGCCCGCAGAAGTGGTCGTTGCCAAGATCATCAAAGAATATCCCCGTTACATTGATGCGGAACTGGTCCGCATTAAAGAAAAAAGTCCAAACAGAGTATCATTTCCGGCTAAAGTTAATCCGGCAATAGGTGGGCTGGAACTTGCTCATTTAGCTTATCCCAAGCAGCTTGAATTTAAACGAGACAACGTCCTTGAAGCTTTGAAAAAATTTCATCCCCGAGGATACAGTAAGTATAAAGTTAAGAAAACCATTCCGGCTCCAGAAGAATGGCATTATCGTAATAAAGCGCAATACCAAATTGAACAATCTCATGGTCAGATCAGTTTGGGTCTTTTTGCCCCTAACTCGCATGAATTGTTCGATTTACCAGTTATGCCAACGCAAAGCCAGGCCACCCAGGATACTGAACGCAAAATCAAAAGCTTAGTAGAAAAAATGCACGTTAAAATTGCCGACCCCTACCGCCATTTTGATGGTCTAAAAACAATTGTGGTGCGTCAAGCGTATGCTACTCATGAAATACAAGTAACTTTAATTACTGTTGGTCGCAACATTAAAAATTTAGGTCAACTTGCAGAACAAGTTTTGCGCTTGCCTGACGTAGTTAGTGTCTATCAAAATGAAACTGACTGGCGCAACCCCCAGGTATGGGGTAACAAAACAGTTAAATTGGCAGGAAAAAATCAGATAACTGATGAAATTTTGGGCAAAAAGTTTGCCTTGTCACCGCGAGCATTTTTCCAATTAAACCCGGTTCAAACTATTACGTTATACTCAAAAGCATTAAAATTTTTAGATTTGACCCCAACTGAAACTTTAATAGATGCATATAGCGGCGTGGGTACACTCGGAATCTTAGCTGCTGATCAGGTTAAACAGGTTATTGGCATTGAAACTATCCCCGAAGCAGTCGAAGATGCTAATCATAACGTAGAATTGAATCATATTAAAAATGCTAATTACATTCAGGGAAGCGTAGAAAAAATTTTACCGGAATTAGTTCAAAATGGTATGCCAATTGATGCTTTGATTGTTGACCCACCACGCACGGGACTGGCAAAAAGCTTGATCAAAACCATCCTAAGCGTGAAGCCTAAAACTTTTGTATACATTTCTTGCAACCCCTCCACTCTGGCACAAGACTTAGTTCTTTTGAGCGAAGCATATAATGTCAGACTAATTGAAAATGTAGATATGTTACCGCAAACGCCAAGATGTGAATGCGTTGTCAAATTAACTTTACGGTAAAAAATAGTTGTCACTTGCTGTGACAACTATTTTTTGTGGGTCAGGTGTAGATTAAAAACTTTTCAGTTTAAATGAAAAATTTCACAGATATAAACATACAAAAATCGAATTTTTTCGCGATAAACTTGTTTTTAAAGATTCAATAACAAACATATTATGGAGATAGAAATTTTGTCAACCTTAACCACAATTTTATAATATCAAACTTATGTAAGCGCTAGCAAATATAATGCACGGCCTACCTGACATATTTAGCTAAAAATGCTGCAACCCGTCTTTTATATTCTTGGGGATGTTTTGAAAAAGACTGGGCATGTTTAGCTTTAGGAGCAACCCATATTTCCTTTGGCCCTTTGGTAGCCTTATAATTAGGGTAGACCATCTTGGTTGGAACAAAATTATCTTGACTACCGTGAATAAAGAGCATGGGCTTGTGATTCTTATGCAATTGCTGCACGCTGGACGCAGCACCCATAAAATAACCAACTTTGATCTTATTAATGCCACTCAAAATTTCTACTAATGGAAAACGAGGAAAGGCAGGCATATTGTACAGAACCCCTGCTTCGTGTTCGATTTCGTCTTTAACACTAGTATAGCCGCAGTCTTCAACAAATGCTTTAACTTGGTGAGGCAATTTCAGCCCACTAGTCATCATGGCAGTTGCTGCACCCATGCTTAAGCCATAAACTATCACCTGCTGCTGCTTACCTTTGGTTTCTAACAAGTATGAAATCCACTTTTTCACATCATTTTTTTCCGGCCAGCCATAGCCAATATAATGCCCTTCACTGTGTCCCTGTGCTCTTGGATCCGGCGTCAGAGTATTGTAGCCTAATTCGTGAAATAAGGCGTCATATTCTCCCATGTCCTCTTTAGTATCCATGTATCCTGGTAAAACTACAGCAGTTTTATGCGAATTTTTATAAGGAATAAAGTTTGCTTCTAATTTAAACTTTTCATCAGCTGATTCAATGTGCCATTTTTGTTTAGCCGCAGCTTTAAACCACTTTTTTTCATGGTAAAGGGGGTCAGTCTTTTTGAGAACCTTACTTGAAGAACTTAAAAAACTCTTTTTACCAGGAACACAAGCCACTCTAAAGAAATAGTAACCGGCCCCGGTAAATAGTAAACATACTAATAAAATAATAATAATTGATGAAAGCCACAACTTTTTATGTTTTAATTTTTGCAATTAGTTAAGCCACCTTCACTAAAAATAATATCTTATAGTATAACATTTTTAATTTGTATAGGAAAAAAGAAAAAATGAGATTGACAGATTTTTTACAATTAACTAATGACTTAAACAATCAAACCAGCTTTTATTTAACTATTGCTCACAAAAATGTTCCGTTGGCAAAAGTAAAAATTACCAGTACGGCTTGCCTATTTTTCCCCGGCAAAAAACCATTAACCAAAAGCAAATTCAGCAGTTTAGTAAAAAATATTCATGGTCGCAGTATTCCAATATATATTAGTTATCAAAAAGAAAAAATTGCCGTTTACGGTATTCAAATTTTACCTGACCAAAATGCAGTCAGATTAACCTAAAAAATGCTGCTTTTAGCAGCATTTTTATTTGTTTAGTTATTTTTTGCGATATTGACGAATGTGATTTTCAGTACCTGCGAAATACCAAGTACCACTCTGTTCATCACTTTCAAGTGTTAAACCATCTTGCGGGTTTTTTAAAGCTTGATTGAAGATTTGTTCATATTCCGGAATAGTTAACTTTTGTCTGCGTGCAATCAGTTCTTGATCTGCTGCTTGGTTTATTGCTTTTTCGTAGTTCTTAACTATTTGACCAGAATAAAATTCTCCCATAGCACCTGAACCATATGAAAACAAACCCACCTTTGCATTCGCGGGCAACTGAGCATTTTCCAACAAGCTCAAAAGGCTTAAGTATAAAGATGCAGTATAAATATTACCAATTGCTTTACTATAACAAGCACTTGCAGCAAAATTATCTGCTAGACGCTTTTTAGTTCCGTCATCTTGCTTCTCAATAGCCAATTGGTTAGCCTTAAAGCCCATTTTCACAAATGGTAAATGATAAAGAAGAGCGGTGAAATCGCTGGCTTTTAACCCCGTTTGCTTCTGATAGTCCGTAAATGTATGCCTGAAAAAGTCGAGGTAAACATCTTTAGAATATTTACCATCTACCAGGGCAACTGCAGAATCGTTGGGACGCCAAAAATCATTAATATCTGCGCTATAAGCGCTGTGACCAGCACTTAAAGTCATTATTTGCGGGTCAGCCTTAACAAGCACACTGATACTTCCGGCACCCTGAGTTACTTCCCCACCGGTATTAATACCATAACGAGCAATATCAGCTCCAATCACAATTGCGCTGTGATTGGGATGCAAGCGCACATAATCACGAGCTATCATAATTCCGGCGGTCATGCCAAAACATGCTTCTTTTACTTCGAAAGTTCTTACATTTGGTGGTAGGTTTAATGCGGTTTTGATGAAAAGTGAAGCAGATTTGGATTGATCAACTCCGCTTTCTGTTCCCACTATTAATAAACCAACATTTTCCCTTGCAATATGATCCAAATACCTTAATGTCGCGTTAATTCCCATTGACACCGCATCCTGGGTTTGATCAGCTACACTCATTTTTTGCTGTCCTATTCCAATCAGAAATTTATTCGGATCTTCATTACGAGCATGGGCTAAATCTACCATATCAACATATTTATTAGGCGTATAAAAACCAATTTGATCAATTCCGACTTGCATTGTTTTCCTTTCTAATTTCCTTTAAAAATTCTTGTGCCGCTGTTTGACTATAAAGATTGCTTTTAATTAACATCTGCAATACTTTTTTCTTTTCAGAAGAAGTGGCCTTCAAATCAGCAACAATATTTCTGGCTTGCAACTTCATGTGTCCTTTTTGAATTCCCGAAGTAGCAATCGCCAATAAGGCTGCCAGATTGTTAGCCAATCCAATCGCAGCAATAATGTTCGCTAATTCCTGACTAGTAATTTTTTCTCCTAATATCCGATAGTTTTGCGTAACATCTTTTCTGGATTTAATGGAGCCACCTACAACACCAAGCGGTAAAGGAAGGCTCAGCCTTCCCAGCAATTTTTCATCTTGCACAATCCATTCACTAAGACTGGTATACGAACCACTTTTTGCCGCCCAAACGCCGCAGGCAGCTTCAACCGCGCGAGTATCATTACCGCTAGCAAGCAATACTGCCTCAACGCCATTCATAATACCTTTGTTATTTGTGACGGCCCTCATAGGATCAGTTTGACCAATTCTACTTAGTAACGCAATTTTTTGTGCAGTTGCTATTCCACCAATTACTTCTACTGGTATTTCTGCTTCTACCTTAGTTATTTGACTGGGATAGTTAGATAAAATAGCAAATAATTTTTGCTTAATGCCCGAAAAAGCAGCTAATTGCTTAGCCATATACTCTAAAATAGAATTCACCCTATTGGCGCCCATTGACTCGGCTGGATCAACTAAAACCTTCAAAAAAACTAGATCTTTTTCTTGTTCTGCGGTAATAGTTTTTACTCCCCCGCCATGCAAAACTAAACTAGCATATGCAATATTTGCCTGTTTGATTAATTCAGGAAAAAAAGCTTGTAATTTAGCTATTTTAAAATCAGCAGCAGCTTGTAAAACGATTTGCCCCCATATGCCATTGCGTTGACTAATAGCAGTAAAACCGCCAGCTTCCGTCACAATCTTCGCACCATGATTAGCAGCAGCAACTACTGATGGCTCTTCTGTAGCCAGTGGCACTTGATACTTGTGACCATTCACCAACACATTCTGCACTAAACCAACTGGTAATCGCAATTGGCCTATGACATTTTCACTCAATAAATCAAGTTCACGCAAAACCTGCTCATCAATTTCATCTAATTCAATACCGCGCTGACGCAGTAAGGCCCTTCTTTTTGCAGGTGTTAATTCATAAAATTTCATTTAAATTCTCTCAATTTCACATGCAATTGCCTGACCCCCGCCAATACAAAGAGTAACCAACGCTTTTTGACTATTAATATGATTCATAATATTAATCGCTGTGCCGACCAGTCGAGTCCCTGTAGCTGCTAGAGGGTGGCCTAGGGCAATAGCTCCGCCAAAAATATTTAACTTTGCTGGTGGAATCTGTAATTTCTGTGCTAAAACCACACTGGGCGCAGCAAAAGCTTCATTAACTTCAATCACATCATAATCATTAATTGTCTTGTTGGTTTTTTGCAATAGCTTTGCTACAGCATAGTATGGTGCGATGCCCATATATGCGGGATCATTTCCTGATTCGGCAAAGGCACCAAGCCGAGCCAAAGGCTGTAAATTCAACTCTGCTACTTTTTCTGCTGTTGCTAAAATAACCATGCTGGCGCCGTCACTTAGAGGAGAAGAATTACCGGCAGTAACGTTACCATCTTTTTTAAAGACCGGCTTCAGTTTACTAAGCGCTGCTAAATTGGTGTCGGGACGAATATTTTCATCTTGGCCAACAATCTTGCCGTTAATTTCAACGTTAATCATTTCATCTTTGAAAAAATCCTGTTGGACAATTTCAGCAGCCTTATGGTGTGAAGCTACACTGTACTCATCCATTTCCGCGCGGGTTACACCATATTTTTTTGCCACATTTTCTGCTGTAAGTCCCATATGTGAATCAGAAAAAGCATCTGTCAGTCCATTCTGCAGCATTTCACTTTCAAATTTGGGCTTTTCTTTGCTTGCCGTCAGGTAAATTGCATTAGACATGCTCTCCGCACCGCCAACTGCGACCAGACCAAAGTCACCCATTTCCATCTGTCCTTGAGCTAAGCGCAGAGCTTTCAAACTCGAGCCACAAACTTCATTAATTGTGACGCTGCTGCTTTGCGGACTCATACCAGTATTCAAGGCAACTTGGCGAGCCATGTTTTGTCCTAAACTGGCGCCTAAAACGTTGCCCATAAATAGTGCTTCAAGATTTTCCGGATTTAAATTAATGCTTTTCAAGGTTTCCCTTAATACAATTTCACCTAGATCGATCGCACTTTTTTCAGCCCATAAGCCATGATAACGACCAAAAGGTGTTCTTTTAGCTGCAACAATATATATCTCTTTCATTTTATCTATCCTCCAGCAAAAAGTTCCAAGCAGCATGATACAAAAATTTTCTACCCGAAGACAGTGATTAGCCCGACATTAAGAAAAATTTTATATAAAAAAAACCATTTGTTAATGGCTTTTATAATTATTAAAAATGTTAATTAGCTATTTAGATGATTGTTCTGCCAATTTTTTACCTAACTCAATAATATATTCACGCAAAGCGTCTTTAGTTTCGGGATGTTTTAGACCGTAAATAATCGAAGTTTCAAGATAACTTAACTTATTACCAACATCGTAGCGATCGCCGTTAAAAACATGGGCAAGAACTCGCTGAGTTTTATTCATTGTGTTAATAGCATCTGTTAATTGGATTTCACCACTCTTATCAGGCTTTTGCTCTGCCAGTATCGGAAAAATGTCAGGAGTTAACAGATAACGGCCAATAATCGCATAATCACTTGGTGCCTGATCAATTGCCGGTTTTTCCACAAAAGACTTAACATTAATCAAGCCAGGCTTAATCTCAGTATCAGGCTCTATTATGCCATATTTATAAACCTCTTTATGAGGCACTGGCATAACAGCAATTGTAGAAGCACTAGTTTCATTATAGCGATCAATCAGTTGTTTAGTTAAGGGCACTTTATCCATCATCAAGTCATCACCGAGCATTACCACAAATGGTTCATTCCCCACAAAACTGCGGCCACGAGCAATTGCGTCACCTAAGCCAGCAGGATAAGGCTGACGCGTGTAGTAAATGTTAATACCCAAGTGTGTAATTTCTTGCGACATTTTGAGCAGGCCCGTTTTACCCTTTTCCTGTAAATTCTGTTCAAGTTCAGGATTTGAATCAAAATGGTCTTCAATCGGCCGCTTATTTTTACCAGTGACAATCAAGATATCCTCAATACCGGACTTTTTGGCTTCTTCAACAATGAATTGGATTGTAGGTTTGTCTACGATAGGCAACATTTCCTTAGGCATTGCCTTAGTTACCGGCATAAACCTCGTACCAAGACCTGCTGCAGGAATAATTGCTTTTCTAACTTTCATACCTTTTACACTTTCTATAAAACATAAAACTAATATACCAAAATAAAGCCCATTGTGCCAATTTTTACCGGTTGCGCTTTCTTTGAATATATTCTGCTAAGTGCCCTACTGAGTAATGCACCTCTCCGTATTTCATGGTCGCAATTGCAGCATTCACACAAGTCCCCAGTAAAAAGAGAATTGATGAAATATTCAGCCACAACATGAAAATGATAAAAGTACCAATAATCCCGTAGTTTTCCCAGCTGATACGAAAATGATGCAAGTAAAAGCTAAAAAGCCAAGACAATACAATCCAGCCCAATAATGTAGTAAAAATCCCAGGCCAAATAACCTTTTTCTTCAATCTAATATTGGGTAAAAAAGAATTCAGATAATACAAAGAACCGATCATGGTAATAATTATGACCGGATACCGGTAACTGAATATTTTTTCAATTTCACCAACAGAAAAAGAAAATATTGGTCGTAAAAATTCTAAAACTTGTTGACCAAAAATAAGCGTTAAATTGAGTAGCGCAAAAACAATAATCATTATATTGGTTAACATAATGGTAATCGAACGTGTCCAGACGGTAATCTGCCATTTTTGCTTTAATTCAACAGCGCGTACGCCATATATTCGGTTCATACCGATTCTGATAGCGTTTACCAACGAAGACACGGACCATAACGCCAAGATAATACCAAATGAAATGTACCCGGTTGATTTGCTTTTTAGCAATGAGTTAATTATCGGCATGATAAATTTAGCAATTTTATCCGGAAAAATTAACTTTAAGTAGCTGGCTATGGGATTAGTATCAATATGAAATAAAGGCAAAATATTTCCGATAATGATTATAAAAGGAAATATGGAAAACAAAATATAGTATGCAATCGCTATCGCACTGGTTAAAACTTCTCCCTGAGAAAATTTCACAGAGACAGTTTTATAAAATAAAAAAGAGCGTTTCCTGATTGCCTCAGCTTTTTTACCCATGCACTTTAATCATCCATTTCGTCAAAATGTGGTAAATATTTTTCGTAACCGTCATATGGCTTTTGTAAAGTCAAAATCTTAGGACCATCTTTTGTAATGGCAAATGTATGCTCAAACTGTGCTGACTTTGAGCCATCAGGAGTAGCATAAAATACCCAATCGTCCTTTGGATCTGGGACACTTTTTTCAATAATGCGCCAGTCTCCACCGGCTTCGACCATTGGCTCACAAGTAATAGTCATCCCTTCACGCAGCCGCAAACCATGACCGGCCTTACCCCAATGTGGTACTTCTGGATCTTCGTGAATGCTTGGTTGAATACCATGACCTACCAATTCTTTAACATCACCATAATGATGCTCATCTTCTACAAAATGCTGAATGGCCGCGCCGATATCTCCAATTCTGTTTCCTAAGACTGCTTGATCGATACCCAAATACATAGCCTTTTTGGTAGTTTCCATTAAATCCTGATCTGCTTGAGAAATTTTGCCGACTGGATAAGTCGTGCAAGAATCAGTTTCAAAGCCGTTTAAATTGCAGGTAACATCAACCTTGACCAGGTCGCCCTCTTTTAAAATAGTGTCCTTACGCGGAGTAGCATGGGCAATCTGATCATTAACGGAAATACACGTACCGTATTTGTAGCCCTCAAATCCCTGCTCTGACAAGCGACCACCACGGCTTTTGACAAAATCCTGACAAAATTCTTCAATTACCCAAGTAGTAATTCCAGGTTTAATCACATCCCGCAGGCCTTCAAACATTGAAGCTAATAGTCGGCCTGAAGCTTGCATACCCTTTAGTTCTCTAACAGATTTAATCGTAATCAAATTTAAATTCCCCTCTGTAAAATGATATTTGATTACATTATAGCGTTTTTTAAAACTTTACTAAAGAATTTCATTAAATGCACAAAATTAGGTATAATGTTTTGGTGAATCAGTTTTGTGTGAAAGGTATGAGCAAAATGAAGGCTAGAATTGTCTATGCAAGTATGACAGGTAATGATGCTGATATGGCAGATATACTGGAAGAAGATCTGCAAGATTATGGTTTTGAGGTTGAAACCAGCGAAGCCGAATTTACCGATGCGAGTGACTATTTGGCGGCTGATTTGTGTATTTTTATCACCTATACTTATGGTGAAGGGACCATGACCGACGAAATTGCTGATTTTTACGACCAATTGAAAGAATTAGATTTATCTGGAAAATATTTTGCGGTGATGGGAAGCGGCGACAAAGTATATACTGGTCATTTTTGTGAAAATGTTTTTGACTTTGAAAAAATATTCAAACAGGTGGGTGCTAAAGAAGTTACTAAGCCTGTTACAATCGAAAATGCTCCGGGTGATGATGATATCGCCGCAATTGATAATGCAGCTAAGGAAATGGCTGATCAACTAAATGGTTAAGAACAAAAAAATGGATTCGCAAAAATTTGACTCAATGTCTGACCCCAAAATTCATCATCTAGCACAAAACTTGGTTAAAAGGCACCGCAACTTATTTGTTTATATGGTTTTCGGCTTTATTGCAGCTCTTATTAATACTATTGTTTTTATGGTGTTGCATAAGTGGTGGCACAGCGTAGTTTTGGTTTCTAATACGATCGCTTTTATTATTTCAAACCTGGCATCATTTGTATTTAATCAAAAAGCCGTATTTATTAATAACGTCGATGAGAAACATTCAACCTGGCAAAAATTGCTGGTCTTTTTTACTTATAGAATCATTAGTCTTATTCCAGACAGCTTAATAATGCTGGTAGGACTGTCCTGGCTTCATTTAGATGCCCTCTTAGTAAAAATCGTTGACCAAATTTTGGTTGGTGTTTTCAATTACCTCACTACCAGATCGGTTTTTCAAGCGCAAGAAACAACAATGATTGCGCGAGCTAAAGAGAAAATTAAAGCTCGTAGAGAAAAAAGCAAGAAATAAAGCCAAGAAATAATTTTCCTGGCTTTTTTATTTGGCTTATTTAAAATCTGCTGGTCTTGCACCTTTATGTTGCGAAAAGTAATAAGCAATATCATCCATTATTCTTTCAGAAGCATGACCATCACCATAAGGATTTCTTGCCTGGGCCATTTGCTCATAAACTGCTTTATTTTCAAGTAATTCCAGCATTGCTTTTTTGACCTGATCAACCTGTGTTCCTACTAATTTAAGTGTTCCCGCCTCGACACCTTCGGGCCGTTCCGTAGTATCCCGCAAAACTAAAACCGGCTTGTTTAAGGCAGGTGCTTCTTCTTGCACCCCACCGGAGTCTGTCATAATAAAGTAGCTCAATTTAGCTAAATTGTGAAAATCAACCACGTCTAAAGGTGCAATTAAATGAATTCTGGAGTCATTGCCTAAAATTTCGTGGGCCACTTTTTGTACTCTGGGAGAAAGGTGGACCGGATAGATTATTTCGACGTTATCGTGACTGTCAACAACTTGTTTCATAACTTTGAAAACTCGTCTCATTGGCTCGCCCTGATTTTCCCGTCTGTGCATGGTCACCAAAATTATTTTATTACCCGGTTTAATTAAATCCAATACTTCATGATGATAATCGTCCTGCACTGTTTCTGCTAGAGCATCAATGGCAGTATTACCAGTAATAAAGATATTTTCTGAATGATGATTCTCTTTAATTAGATTTTGCTTACTTACTTTAGTTGGGGCAAAATAAAGATCAGTCAAATCGTCAGTCATTTGCCGGTTCATCTCTTCAGGAAATGGTGAGTACTTATTCCAGGTTCTCAGACCAGCCTCAACATGGCCCAAAGGACATTGAAGGTAAAAGCTAGCCAAACTAGCAGCAAAAGTAGTAGTTGTATCTCCGTGAACTAAAACAATATCTGGTTTGACCTCTTTCAACACCTTAGTCATATCAACCAAAACTTTAGCTGTTATGCCTTCTAAAGATTGGTTTTTCTTCATAATATTAAAGTCATAGTCGGGCTGAATTTTAAAAATGTTAAGCACCTGATCCAGCATCTCCCGGTGCTGCGCCGTTACAACCGTGACTTCTTCAAATCGCTCATCTTGCTTTAGTTTCTGGACCAAAGGCGCCATCTTTATAGCTTCTGGTCTGGTACCAAAAACAGTCATCACTTTAATTGTTTTCATAAAGTCCTCCATGTTCTATCTTATATTAATATATTAACTACATAAAAACAAGTTAATTATGGTTTAATAAATAACAAGTAACTAAGGCTGGTGAAAAAATGGCACATGGATTTAAACTATTACTAATTACCGGGCTGCTAATTGTTGTGGCAACTTTTTGCTTTGTCTTCAGTTTTGATAAGAGAAATAAATCTAAAACCAGAAAAATTTTATTAGGGGTATCTCTTTTGCTATTTTTAATAATTGGATTACTCATCGTTAAAATTTGGAACTGGCCCCTAGATTAAGAAATAAAATTTGCAAGAATTGTAATTAAATTAATGATTTCTATAATGGCTTTTAAGCATAATAAGTAGCTGATTAATAGCCTTATTACCTAACGAATTCAAGTAGAAGTTGAAAAGTCAACTATATATTAAATAACATATAATTGTATAATATGATTATATTGCCGAAATAGATAATAGAGCTTGACAAACCAATAATTATTTTTTAGAATTCATCTTGTAAACGTTTACGAAAAAAAATAGGATTGACGAATCTGCTATTTTAAAATTAGGAGATTACTTTGCTAATTTCACAAGTATTGAATAATAATGTGATACTCGTGGAAGATGGAGGTAAACAGAAGATAATATGGGGTCGCGGTATTGGCTTTAAAGCTCACGCAGGAGAAAATTACAAATTAAAATCTCAAGATAAAGTCTTTTCTGCCATATCTGATGACGATAAGTGGTTAGCTTCCTTCAAAAAACTTTCTGAGGAAGTACCACGAAAATATTTTGAACTAACTGAAAAAATAATTCAGCTTGCTAGGGAAGAAATTGATGCTAATTTTGATGAACACCTTTTAATTCCTTTAACAGACCACATCTTCTTCGCAGTAAAGCGCTACGATATGGGTATGGAACTTTCTAATCCTATGTTGTTCGACATTAAACGCTTTTTTTCACAAGAATACAGGGTTGGTAAACAAGCTGTCAGTCTAATCGAGCAAGTTTCAGGTGTCTCCTTATCTGATGATGAAGCTGGATTTATTGCAATTCATCTTGTTGAATACAAAATTCAACAATCAGATAGCTCCATTAAAAATTTTTCCAATTTTATGGAAATCTCAAATGGAGTAAATAATATAATTGAAGCAAAGTTTGGTCGGAAATTTTCTGAAAACAGCATTGCTGTTAGTCGCTTGATGAACCATCTACACTACTTGATTCTCAGAACTAATAGCAAAAATAATAAAAGTGAAAATGAAAACCAGAATGATTCGGATCTACTGAAATTGCTTTGCCAGCATAATCGTAAAGCAGCAAGTTGTTTAAATGAAGTTGTTTATTATTTACAAGACAAGCTTAATTACAACTTTTCTGATTCGGATCGCTTATATTTACTAATTCATATTATTCATGTTACTTCTTAATTAAATACGGGCTTGTTACTTTAAATAGGCAATACCCAATAACTAGCACATTTTTGTGTGCAGTTGTTGGGTATTTTTTTATCAAATATTGAGAAAGGAAATTATATGGAACAACCTATCAAAAAGGAAAGCATGAAAACCAGAGTTTATGCTTTCTTGCAAGATTTAGGAAAATCGTTTATGTTCCCAATTGCTACATTATCTGCAATGGGAATTCTCGTAGGAATTGGTAGTGCCTTTACGGCTCCGCCAATGATGGCAAGATTTTCGTTTTTGCAAAATCATATTGTTAATGTCATTTTTACTTTTATAAATACTGTGGGCAGCTTTGGTTTCACCTATCTTCCGGTAATGTTTGCTATGGCTTTGCCTTTTGGCTTGGCCAAAAGAAATAAAGGGGTCGGTGCCATAGCAGCTCTAGCTGGATATATTTCCATGAACATGGGAATTAATTTTATGCTGGGTCAGCAACATAAACTTGCTCCAACTAGCAAAATGCAGGCAATGGGCCAATCTAGCGTTTTAGGAATCCAAAGTCTGGAAATGGGTGTCCTAGGTGGTATCTTGGTTGGTTTGATCACTTATTATTTACTTGAAAAATATCAGGAGATCAAATTACCCGATGCCTTCTCGTTCTTCGGCGGAATCAGATTTGTACCAATTATCTCAGTAATAGTCGAGTCTTTCGTTGGTTTAATCATCCCTTTTATCTGGCCGACTTTTCAAAGTGGGATTGTCGCTTTGGGACACTTAATTCAAAATGCAGGAGTCTTTGGTCCATTTCTATACGGTATCGCCCTTTCCATTTTAAAACTAATGGGTTTACACCACATTTTACTTGCAATGATTAGATTTACGGATGCCGGCGGTACAGCAATTGTTAAAGGTAAAGTTGTAACAGGGGCATTAAACATCTTTTATGCACAACTAAATGCAGGAGTACCAATTTCTCACAAAGCTACAGCCTTCCTTTCACAAGGATTCATGCCAACATTCATGTTTGGTTTACCAGCTATTTGTCTGGCAATTTATGTCACTGCCAAACCAGAAAATCGCAATAGAATCAAAGGCCTACTTCTTTCAGCTACCCTAATAGCCTTTGTTTCTGGAATTTCTGAACCGACGGAATACCTGTTTCTATTTATAGCACCAATGCTATATGTATTTCACACTATTTTACAAGGCTTATCACTTTCAGTAATGATGATTGCTGGAGCATGTATGGGTAACACTGATGGTGGTGTATTAGACTGGATTCTGTTTGGCTGGCTTCAACCTAACTCCAAATGGTGGGTTTTAATTCCAATTGGACTAATCTGGTTTGCAATATACTTCTTCTTCTTCCGCTGGTACATTTTAAAATACAACGTTAAGACCCCAGGTCGTGAAGGCGAAGGTGACGTTGTGATGACACAAAATAACGGTATTTATGATCCCCAAGTCATCTTAGAAGCCCTTGGTGGTCAAAGCAATATTGTTTCTCTTGATAATTGCGTTACCCGACTCAGACTAGAAGTAAATGATCCGTCTAAAATAGATGAAGACAAACTTAAACAATCTGGTGCACTTGCAGTTATGAAGGCGGAAAAATCTGTCCAAGTAGTTTACGGGGCACAAGTACAAAGTGTTAAAGACGGTGTGGAAAAATTGATGAATAACGGCATAACGGCTTAATGAGGAGAAAAATGGAAAAATATGATTTTGATTCATTAGCAGACAGAACTATTGATAATGCACGAAAATGGGATAATAAAATTGTTCATAGCAAGTTCCCCAAGGTTAGGGATGATTTTATTCCACTTTGGATTGCAGACATGGATTTTAAAGCAGCACCTGAAATTAGAAAATCTTTAGCCAAAGTCGCAAATAATGGGGCTTATGGCTATACCTACTCTACAGAACGCTGGTACCAAAGTGTAATTAATTGGCAACTTAAAAAGCATAATAATCATGTAGAACATGATTGGATTAGCTTAGGCTACGGCACTGTACCGAATATGCATATTATTGTTCAGGCCTTACTCAAACCGACTGATTCCATTTTATTAAACACCCCAGTCTATGGCCCGTTTGCCTATGCTGCAGAACACAATGATAGAAAGGTAATTTGTGTTCCTTTAAAAAACATTAATAACAGATATTACCTTGATTGGGAAAAAATTGAGTATGAAATGAAAGAAAAGCACCCAAAACTAACCTTTTTCTGTAATCCTCATAACCCTTCAGGCAGAGTCTGGAGTAAAGATGAAATTACTCATATGGCACAACTTTGCCAGAAATACAATGTTTTATTAGTTTCAGACGAAGTTCACTCTGAACAAATAATGAAAGGCTCATTTACCAGCTCTTTACAATTAGACAAGCAGTATCTTGATAATTTGGTAATGTTTACATCACCTAATAAAGCATTTAATTTGGGTGGCTTAAAACTTTCATATTCCATAATTCCCAATCCTAAGATCCGTGAGCAATTTCGGCAACAATATGCGCGAAATTCAGTAACATCGCCAAATGTACCGGGTCAAGTGGCTATGGTCACTGCTTATGAAGAGTGTGATGAGTGGTTAAAGCAATGTACCGCTTATATCAAGGAAAATCTTAAAATTACTCAAGAAGCGATTGCCAGTTCTTTTCCTGGCTGGAAAATGATGGATATGGAATCTTCGTACTTACCTTGGGTTGACATTTCCGCAAGTGGAATAAATATGCATACAATTGCGCAAGTAATGGCGGAAAAAGCCGGGGTTGTAGTAGGCATTGGTGATGATTATGTTGCTAATGCAGACAACTTTTTGAGATTAAATTTAGGAACTTCACACGCTGTTATTGAAGAAGCCATGACAAGAATGGCTGATGTATGGCAAACAATGTATCAGTAAAGGTTTAAAAATGGTAAGTTTATTTAAAAAATTATTTACAAAAGAAATTAATATTCAAGCTCCTGTGACGGGTGAATTAATTCCACTTTCTTCGGTTCCGGATGAAGTCTTTTCAACAAAAATAATGGGTGATGGCTTTGCCATTAAGCCCACTGAGAATAAACTTTATTCCCCTATCAGCGGAACCGTACTTTCTGTCTTTCCCACTAAACATGCAATCACATTCAACACCGATGACGGAATTCAGGTTCTTTTACATTTAGGAATTGATACGGTTGAGCTAAAAGGGGCACCTTTCAATATCTTAGTGCAGGAGGGAAAACACATATCTGCCGGTGATGAAATAGGAACAATGGATATTGATCAAATAATTAAAGCTGGAAAATCTACTGAAATAATAATAGTTATTACCAATATGGAAAAACTTAAAAGCATAGACAGAGTATCTAACACCAATGTCAGTCATGGTGATAAAATAGGTGCTTTAAATTTAAATTGATTTAATATTTAGGTCTTTTAAAAAGTTAAAAAAGCTGATAGTTCAGTCATGTAATTCATGATTTCACTTTATCAGCTTTTTTATGTAGTAATTTTTAAACAAGCAAAATAACATTTAATAAATGATATAAGCTAAAATGTGTATTCTTTCACATCTACCCTTAATTCGCTGTATAATTATTTTGAAAAGAGGTGAATAAATTATGAGTAAAGAAGAAGTCACTAAAAATGTTTGGGTTACTACTCACGGTGATAAATGGGCTGTCAAAATTGCCGGGAGTGACAAAGTTTCTAAAGTCTTTGAGCGCAAGGCTGATGCTTTGGAATACGCTAAAAATTTGGCTAAAAAAGAAAAAACCGAACTAATTAGTCAAAAAAGAAATGGCCGCATTAATCTAAAAAATTCCTATGGTCATGATAATCCGAACACTCCAGGTTAGCTTTTATTATCATCATTTATCTTAAATCATTTGCATATTTTATCTAGATCTGACATTATAATTTATCTTTATTTCTCAAACAAAAATATAAATTTTCATATTTACTTAAATAACAAATTTTTTAAACTTTAGTCTGATTGTCTTCTTGATAGTCAGACTTTTTAAATGTTGTTGATTACAGTTAATAGTAGCCTCTATTACCGTGATACTATTTTCACTACTTGTGATATAAAAAATAACTTTGATAAGTCAGTTAACAACTGAACTCAAAGTTATACAACAAATATCAGTAATCACTGATGTATCTATGACCCCGGTGAGATTCGAACTCACCTCTACGGTTTAGGAGACCATTGTTCTATCCAGATAAACTACAGGGTCGCAATAAATTAACTTTACCAAATTTGAGCGCTAAAAGCCAATTTTTTTAGTAATTAATATTGACGGGTAAAATATGGTTGTGGCGTGTTAGAATCAGCGATTTTATCAGCCGCAAAAACAAATGGCGTCCATATTGCCAAAGCTATTAACATGTTAATAATAGAAAGAAGAATTGCACGCCAATCATAATTGCACGCTAAAAATGGCCCAATAATTGGTGGCACAACTGTCGGCACTGCCACTTGCACCGGGTTGACTAAGTTCATCATACTTACACCATAGGCAAAAGCTACGTTAACTAGCGGTGCAAGCACAAACGGGATAAAGTACACAGGATTGAGCACAACGGGTAACCCAAAAATTATGGGTTCGTTAATATTAAAAATTCCTGGAGCCAATGCAACTTTGGCAATCGTACGATAATCACTGCGTTTTGAAAACAGCAGAATAGCTACAATCAACATCAACGTGCCACCTGCCCCACCGAACCAGGCAAAGGCATCAAATGAACCCCGAACCCAAATAAAAGGCGCTTCTTTTCCCGCGCGAGCTGCAGTAACATTGACATTTTGTGCAGTCAGCCAGATTGAGTCTAAAATCGGTGCCCAAACGCTTAGGCCATTGAAACCAAAAAAGCTGAAAATTTGCACTAACAAGGTCACAAGCATTACCATGCCAAAACCTTGACCTAATTTTACCAGTGGAGTTTGGATTGAATTAAGGAGCCAATTGCCAAAGAAAGTACCTGTAATTGTCTGAAAAACAAAGTTAATCATGCCAACGCAGAAAATGGCAATGATAGCTGGAACAAGCGAATCAAAAGCCATTTGTTCCGCATAAGGCAAATTGGCTGACAGGTGAAGCTTAATTCGCGCTCTAAAGCAAATTGCAAAAATTGTCACGCCAATTGTTCCAAATAAAATGGCGGTAAAAATTCCCGTAGTGGAAAATTGTGAGATATTAAAAGCTTTGTGAACAGGAATAATTTTGCCGTTAACTTTAAGTTTGGTTAAATTGGCGATACTCATTGCTAAGGATGATAATGAAACAATTGCTCCAGCAACTGGGTCGACCTCCATGCTTTTTGCTAAGTGATAACCTAAAGACATTGACAAAAAGAGTGCAAATAAGGCAAATGTCCCCCGCCAGACAACGTTGCAGACTAAAGAAAAAGGCTGCATTGCCCATGCAAAAGTTTTCCAGCCTAATTCGGTTTTGGCGGCAGCTATTAAGCTTTTAATCAGAACGGCCACTGAACCAGCAATAGTGATCGGCATCACGGAAACAAATGCATCCCTTAATGCTACCAGCCAGTGAGTTTGTCCTAATTTATTTGCTAAAGGCAAAATATAGTCTTCCAGCCAAGCAACTAATCGACTCATTTTTACTCCTTTCTTTTTAAATAATGAGGATGATACCCCTTATTTTTATTTTTACGCTTTTTATGTTTTTCTTTTGCAGCAACATGCTGCTTTTGTTCATTTATGTCCCCTTTTTTATTTTCCTTTTTACGTGGCATTTTGGTAGACAAATGAAACCCAGCAAAATATACCCGCTCAATTTTAACACTCCGAGCAAGTAACTTCTTCAGATCGCGAAAATCGTGGTCGTCACCTATGCTTACAACGAATCCCTTTGCGCCCATGCGGCCAGTTCGACCAGCACGGTGCATATAAGTGTTAAATTCGCTAGGAATGTCGTAATTAACCACATAAGTAACACCAGGAATATCTAAACCACGAGCCGCTAAATCCGTTGCTAACAGTAACTTGATTTTTCCGACTTTAAAATCATTCAGAGTTGCTGCTCTGTTTTGCTTGCCAAAATCATTAGCCAAGATACCAAATTTAGTTTTAGTGTGTGCTAAAATGCCTGCAAAGCGCATCATAGTTTGGTTGGAATCAAAAAACAAAATTCCTTTAAAACCATCAAGACGCATTAAGCGCTGAATAAAATCAATTTTATGGGCATTATCTATTTGTAAAAAATAATTTGCTACAGTTGATTTCTGCCCCGGTCTAACATCAATTGTAATAAACTTACGGGCAAAAATATCTTCTGCTTGTTTGGTTATTTCAGTTTCTGTAGCCCCAAACAGCAAGATTTGCGCATCTGCGGCCAAATTTTGTCCTAAAGCACTCAACAATTCCATTTTATTAAACTCTAACACATCGTCAGCTTCGTCGATAATTAAAGTTTTTATCTGATTAACTTTAATACGATTAGCCGAAAAGAAATCGAAAAAACGTCCTGGTGTGGCAACTACTACTTCAGGATGTTTTTTCTTCAAGTTGTCTTCCTGCCGCTTGCGATTGCCAGCCCCTACAAGCGTTATGCCTGTTAAGCCAAGGGCGTTAATAAATGGGTTAATAGCGTGGCGAATTTGTACCGCCAGCTCTGTTGTGGGAGCAATAATCACTAAACTATTGGGTTTATTTTTTTCGACCTTTTCTAATGATGGCAATGCATAAGCCAAGGTCTTTCCCGTACCCGTCTTAGCAAGAGCTATACAACTTGCACCATTTAAAATAGGGGTGCGTGTTTCTTGCTGAATCAAAGTTGGTTCAGTCATTTTTAATCTGGTTAAAACTGCTTGAATTTCTTTTTTCATTATTGTGTTAACTGTCCGTATTTTTCTTTATATTGGGTAACCGTGCCATTGTATGTTAACATAACTACCCCATCTTCTAAGTTCTTAACTGATTTTACCCGTCCGTCATTGGTATAGCGCCAAAAAGCATACTGCATTTTATCTGGTGCTTTTCTGCCACCAGTAATAAATTGCACATCATGCGGAAAATACTTTTTGTACTTTACAGCAACATCTACTATGACCCGTTTATTCAATCTTAAAAGCATACCGGTAAATTGCGCCATTTGTTTGATATAAGCGATATCATAGTCATCAATTGCAGGTTTAATCCAGATCGGCAAACTACCGGTATCAGTGCCTACTTTTTTCAAAAAATATTGGTAATGTTGCATGGGTGTAGATTCATTACTGTAGGCAATCACTGTCCCAAAAGCTAATTTTGTTCCTAATACTTGATCCCGATATAATAAATAATCATCGTCAAAGTATGACCGCCCCTGTGTGCTTCTCAAATAGACAAATGAAATGCCGTTGGCTTGCAACTCATGTAAATCAATATAGCCATAATCCTGATTTAATTCCACACCGATCGCACTCGCATTACCATTTGGTGGCAAAGTAGTTTGATTGCGCATATTCGCTATACCCGTGAGAAGAAGGACGATTGCAACGATGAGCAAAATTAAAATCGCGGGTAACGTAAACTTATGATGAAACCTTTTCATCTTTTTCTCCGATAATTTTTTCTACACCTGTACATTATAGCAATTTTTTTGCTATACTTGCCAACTACAATCTTAACAATAAAAAAGTGACCGGCTTTACGGTCGGTCAACTTTTAAACTAAAAATAAACTATGAGCTATTCTTCAACTAAGTAAACTGGTTTTTGACCATTTAATACTCGTTTAACGTCTGTCATACTGTGTTCAATCATGTTTTTGACGGAAGTCTTCGTGTAGTACGCGGAGTGAGGCGTAAAGACTACGTTAGGCATTTTAGCTAATTCCTGGTACTCAACTGGCAATTCGGAAATATCCTTAAATTTCTTCATCACAATTGCTTCTTCACCAGTCATCACATCCAATGAAGCTCCAGCAATCTCTTTATTCTTGAGCGCTGCAATTAGATCCTGTGTGTTAACCAAAGGCCCTCTAGCCGCATTAATCAAATATGCAGTATCCTTCATTTCCTTAAATTGCTTGGCACTAATCATATCTTCCATTGAAGGTTCTAAAGGTGTATGCAAGGTCAAAATATCAGCATTTTTAACCACAGTATCAAAGTCTGTATACTCTAAAAATGCCTCATTAGCAGGATTTTCAACCAAGTCATAGCCAATCACTTTAGCGCCCAAGGCATGAAACATTTCTGCCACACAAGAACCGATACGACCAACACCAATGATACCTATAGTCTGGTTATAGATCTCGTCACTCATTAAATTCTCTTCACGAACAAAGTTAAGGTGTTCCTTTTCATTATCTAAAATAGGACCCCATTTTCTTAACAAGTACATTGCAGATGTCAGAGTGTTCTCAGCCACTGCACGTGGAGAATATGCCGGTGTATTCGTTACAATCATATGATATTTATGAACAAAGTCAAAATTGATAATATTATAACCCACAGACCTTAAAGCGATTTGCTTAATTCCATATGAGCTCAATTTACGATAGACCTCTTCCTCATCTATGTCAAAGACCTGCAAAACGCTGACAACATCATAACCTTGCGCCATCTCCACAGTCTTAGCATCAAGCTTGTCATCAGTTGTTACTAAATCATCTTCTGGATGATTTTGGTTCCACTTATCTACATAGACCTGCTGCTCCGGGGTCATATTGTAAAGTAAAGCTTTCATTATTAATCCTCCTTTTGGATAAAAAATTATATCTCTTATTGTATCTAAAATTAGGATAAAATTAAAGATAAATTTTAAAAAAGAGCGATTAATAATTTTTATTTAAAAATAAGCTGGAATATATATCCAGTACTTTTTCCTGTCGATTTTAACATAGGACATCCAACTGTTCACTACGCTAGCAGGTTTTGCATTAATAGTAACAATGGTGACAGGTCCCTCATAATTCATGAAGTCTAAAAATTTTGATTCATTTTTTCTCCCCCATAATAAAAAAGCTACTTTTTCAGTAGCTTCTTTTATTATGGAACACTTGTTCGCAATCACAAAATAATGTGCTTTTCTTTAGTAAGCTCTTTTGCCCTTTTTGTAAACCGCTTTGTCTTTTTGGACAACCGCGCTGATCTTTTCTAACGGATTTTCATCCAATACCAAAAAGTCAGCGTATTTGCCTTCTTCTAAAGAACCATATTCTTATCTATTTTTAGTAGCTTAGCAGAATTATAGCTAGTTTCTAAAGCTTCAAAATTAGTGAAACCTTGTTCTACCAGTAAAGGTAATTCTTGCGGAGTCATCGTGAAGTCATTAAATGGTGTGCCGGCATCAGTACCCAGAGTAATTTTGACACCAGCATTTTTGGCCTTGGTAATATTACCGCGCAGATCTTTCCAAGCTGCCGCAATTTTATTCATTTCCCAGTCTGGAATTTTGCCGGGAGCATATTCGATGAATGCCCAAGCACCAACTATTGTTGGGGTCAAGTATGTTCCTTTTTCAATCATCAGCTTAATTTCTTCATCATTAACGTAGAAGCCGTGCTCAATGCTGTCAACGCCGGCCTTAATCGCATTCAAAATTCCTGGATTGCCTTCCGCATGTGCGGCCACAGTTAAACCCTTGTGGTGAGCTTCTTCGACTGCAACGTGCATTTCAGCTTCACTTAATTGAGGATCATCAAGAGAATCGTTTTCCGTCATGACGCCACCTGTGGCCATCACTTTAATTGCTTTGGCGCCGGCTTTAATTCCCTGACGCACAGCTTTACGCATTTCATCTGGTGAATCAACCAACACACCAAAATTAGGTAAATCGCCGTGTCCCCCAGTCATAGAAAACGGGTGTCCTGCTGGCACGATTTCTGGCACCTTAGTTAACTTATTTTTCTTAATTAAATTATTAAGAGCAATATCAATATTATACGTGCTGCCGCATTCACGAATATAGGTGACACCAGATTTCAATAAATCATGCAAATGTTTTACTGCACGAACCGTAGAAGATACCACATCAGATTCACTACCACCATCGGGGGTCAAAGGATCCATAATAATATGTGTATGGCAATTGATTAGACCAGGAATCACATATTTATTGTGTAAATCTACCGTCTGATCAGCCTCAGGTGCAATACCCTCACCTATTTTGGTAATCTTGCCGCTTTCATCATCAACCACCAACGTGGTATTAGATTGAATTTTATCATCAATCCCGTTAAACAAATTAACGTTAGTATAAGCAGTTTTAGTCATCTAAAAAACCTCCAAATTTTTGTATAAAAAAAGCACTCATCCTTTTCTTCTTAAGGACGAGTGCTCGCGTTACCACCTTTTATTCATTTATTACTCACGTAATAAACCTCATTAACTATCAAACAATAGCTTGCAAAAATAACGGATGCAACTCCGCTACTGGCTGATTATCACCAATAGACATCAATTAGAAGCCCATGTTCACTACTTATTGCTAGCTGACTTTCACCAACTTATCAGCTCTCTTTATTAGTAATAAAATAGTTACTCTGCTTTGCAAGATGTTTGCTATTTAATTTACTTTTAATCTATCATTTTTTCTTAATTATGTCAACTCCATAAAAGAAAAATAAAGATTAGGCGGTACTCTTCCGGGGGTATAGCATAAATAACTTCACTAAAGAGCAGTAAAAATTATTCGCTAAAACGACTTTTCGTTTTAGTCATGCTTTACTGATGCTTTTAAAATCATAGTCTCGTTTAACATGATGATATTGCTTTTATTTAGTTTATTGCTAAGTAATTAATAACTCCTTTACTACTCGCACCTCCAAATACGATTTTAAAATTAGTTATTAATACTCCTATTTTGATGTTCAGTCAGAATGCTAATAATTAATCTATCCCTACTCATATGCGTTTTTTATAAAATTAGTTCCTAACCAGCTTTTCCCGAGTGATTAACTAACAATCCTTTTTCCTGAAAGGGGATAAAATATAGCCTCAACTTTTTGCTACAATCAATTGCTATTTTATTTCAACGGTGATGAGATATTAGCAGATTTATCTATAAATGACTTAAAATCTATATTAAAAATCATTGACTAAATAAATATCTTTTATTCCAACTTAAACAGCAGTTTTTGAGAATTTAGGTTTATACACAAGAAAGAAAGATACTATAAATAATACAAGATAAAGTTACATATTTTTGAATCATTATCACAGTTAAACTTATAACTACTAACTACTTTTTTAACATCAGCTTTGTTACCATCATTAGCTGCGTTCAGGTCTTTAATTCTTGGTGCATTTAAAGCAATATCATAGTCCTGATCGGAGATTAACGGCAACGAAAAAGATTTTACAATGAAAGACTAAATAATTTAACCAATTAAATTCACAAATAAAAATATTTACCTTTTGTTAATAATTTAATGGTATTTATTTAATAAATATATACAAACAAATAACTCGTATGTCTTTAATATAAAAAAGACGCAAATTGCTAATTTGCGTCTTAATATTCAGCAGTTATTGTTGGGGCTACATTTTCACTACTTTGACTGGATTGCCCAAGTCCTTTATGACTTTAAGCAAATCTTGCGGATCTACCCAAATAGTAGCTGTATTGTCATTGGGATGAACAGCGACTCTAGGCTGGTCACTAAAATATGAATCTAAGTAAAAGGGTATTTCACGGCGAGAATCGTTTAACAAACCCAAAGGTGTAACTGAGCCAGGTTCTAAACCTAATTTCTCATTTAAATCCTTTGGCGAGGCAAAACTAAGCCTGCGGGTGCCATTTTCTTCACGAAATTGTTGTAAGTTGACTCTTTTATCGCCCTTAATCGTCAAAAGATAATAGTTACGTTTCTTATCATCCCTCACAAACAGATTTTTAGCATCTGCTTCAGGATGTGGTAGAGCAATCTTTTCCATTTCTGCCATATTGTAGACAGCTGGATGCTCCACTATCTCATATTTAATTCCGCGTTGATCAAGGTAATATAATGTTTCTTTTTTGTTCATTTGGTGTTATTTTCTTAAAAGATGCTATTTTGAATCTTACTTCATAACTTACCAGTAGAAAGTTCCTTATGATTGGTGATAGTTACCATCCTTAAACGCTTTTTGGCATCCACCTGATAATAAATTACTAGTAAATCATTAAGAACATGAAATTCGTGATACCCAGTCCAGGTTCTGCAAAAGTTTATGATCATCAAATGCACTATCTAGTTCTTTTCCCATAGCTAGGATTTCAAAAACATACCTAGTTATCATCCTTGCATCCATTGTATCAACAGAAGAAAGATTAAACATACTTTGTAAATTATCCATTCTTTTTACAAAAGATTTTTCAAAACGCACTTCATATTTTAATTTTCTGTCCACCGCTTTTTCCAATCATCTAGATTATCTACTTTAATACTACTATCCTTAATCAATCCTAACTCTTCAGCTTTAGCTATTACTATCGCCTTTTCAACTTCGGAAGGTAAATTTGTATCTGATATATTATCCTTTTTACGATTTAAAGGATAACTAAATCCTTTATCATGGTTAAACTGAGAGATAAGCATTTTAACTACCGTTGCAGCTGTTAAGCCAATTTTCTTGGCATTGTCATCTAATTCTTGCTTTTCTTTTTTATCTAATCTAATTCCAAATTGTATAGTCGACATAGTATCACCTTACTTATAAAGCAGCAATTACTAACTAAATAATAGCAAGTGTTAACGTTTGTTATTAAACTTATAACATAAAAAAGTAATAACAATAAATTAGTTAACGTAAAGGTTACTTAATCTTTTTCTGTATAAAATGGTTTCAACCGATATGTTGTTACTGGTTCAACATAATAATTGTACTTTGCCACCAGGTCACAGATTTCCTCACCATCAATCAAAGTGATAATTCTGGTGCCCTGACGTGCTGTCTTAATTGCACCGCGAGTAAAATCAGAATTAGTAATAAAAATGCCAAACTCTGCGTTGTATTTATCCATTGCCCCGCGAAACTTATCTATTTCAGGAGCGGGAACATTGGATTGCCAGCGCTTTGCCTGCAATGCCACTCTGGTAGTACGGTAATCATTTGAACGAACATAGCCAAAACCATCAAGACCAGCGTCAGCAACATAGTTAACGCCAATCGTCTTATCGACGTCAATTCCCATTTTGGTAAGCAAACCACGGCAAAAAAGTTCAAACTTTTTCGGACTCATTTTCATCAGGGCATCTAGCAAATCTTGTCTCCACTGATCTTCTTCTGTATCTTCATCCGTAGTTTCTTTAGCAGAATCAATTTCAGCCAAATTCTTTTTCTTTAATTCCTGAGAATTATTATCTTCCAAAAAGGGACGAACATCCTTTTCAGGATCAAAAGTATCAAGATCAACTTTACGCCCTTTTTCAGTTAACTCTACTTGATGACCGTCTTCAGCTAAATAGCCTGTTCTCACCAAATAGATAACCGCATAATTCAGCGTATAGTCAAAAGGTTTATATTTATTACCCGTTTTCTTAGACACTTTAATTTTATCTACTTCTTGTTCTGAGATTGCAGTGAAATTGTCACGAATATCTGAACTAATTTCCCGTCTTGTAACTTGACCGCCCAAACGACGCATTGCAATCAGAATTTCTTTCATAGTTACATTCTGAAGATTAATTTGTCGATTAGCCATTTAAATACTCACCTGTTTTTAATTATTATTGTCTCTTACACTATAATTAATTTTAGCTAAATTTTTTGATTCAAGAAAACATAGCAGATAAAATTAATTGCTACCTTTGTTCCATAAAGACTGTATTAATCATCTGCTGCCATCAACTCTGCCTGCTCAACAACAGTGTCAACTGCTACTGGAGCGATATCAGGTGGGTAACCGTATTTTCTTAATAAATGTTTGACTGCAACCCTCATTTTTGCTTGGATATTTCTACGTTTTTCCCAATCAACACCAGCCTCTTTTT
>CAMLHK010000005.1 GCA_946479925.1 uncultured Lactobacillus sp.
TTGGAATGGCGCTTGCAGCACTTATTGCCTTAGTTGTCGGAACAGCAACGTTTACTCGATTAAAGGGTGATTATTTAGCAATTGCGACTTTAGGTGCGGCTGAAATTATTCGCAACATCATCAATAACCTGAAGATTACTGGTGGCTCAGCGGGAATGTTTAATATTCCTCAACTATGCTCTTGGCCAACTGTTTATATTTTGGTTTGTTTAACGACCCTAGTTTTGATGAACTTTATTAAATCTAAAAACGGACGAGCAATTAAAGCTGTACGTGAAGATGAAATTGCTGCTGAAGCGATGGGAATTAACACTACCAAGTGGAAAGTAGCCGCTTTTGTTATTGGTGCGACAACAGCTGCGATTGCTGGTAGCTTGCATGCATCCTATATCCAAACTATTTCACCATCAAACTTTGGAATTATGGAGTCTATTTCGATTCTTGTAATTGTTGTTTTAGGTGGTGTTGGTAGTATGACCGGAACATTTTTAGCAGCAGTTGTTTTAGGCGTGTTAGATACGGTCTTACAAAACTTTGGTGCGCTAAGAATGGTTATTTATGCAATTGCACTGATTTTAATTATGATCTTCAAGCCATCAGGACTGCTCGGTAACTGGGAATTTTCATTAAAGAATCTTGGTAAACATTTTGGTAAAAAGGAAAGGGGCTAGCACATGGAGCATTTACTGCAAGTAGAACACGCGGTACGAAAATTTGGTGGTGTAACCGCAGTTAACGATGTTTCACTTCATCTAGATGAACATGAATTGGTTGCCCTTATTGGTCCAAATGGTGCTGGTAAAACGACGCTATTTAACTTATTAACAGGGATGGTTCCTGTAACTAGCGGCAAAATAGATTTACGAGTTGACAAGCAAACTTATGATTTAACCAGTAAGAATGCTGTCCAAATTGCTGATTTAGGCTTGTCACGAACTTTTCAGAATATTCGTTTGTTCAAAAATTTAACAGTTATGGACAATGTTTTAACTGCCATGACAAATAAGTACAAAGAAGGATTTTTGACAACTGTTTTTCGTTTGCCAAGCTATTATCGAACTGAAAAGGAAATGAGAGCAGCAGCAGAAAAACTGCTAGACATTTTCGATTTAACAGATAGCCAAGCATTATTAGCTGAAAATCTACCTTATGGAACGCAGCGCCGCTTAGAAATAGTTAGAGCCTTGGCAACACAGCCTAAAATTTTGTTCTTAGATGAACCTGCTGCTGGAATGAATCCAGAGGAAACGGCAGATTTAACTAACCTAATTAAGCGGGTGCAAAAAGAGTTTGGCATAACTGTTTTATTGATTGAGCATGACATGTCTCTTGTTATGAACTTGGCTGAACGCATTTATGTTCTCGATCAAGGAGAATTACTTGCAACTGGTACCCCTGAAGAAATCAGGACAAATAATAAAGTGGTTGAGGCATATTTGGGAGAAGGTGAAGTCTAGATGGCGATGCTCGAAGTTGAAAACTTGTCCGTTAACTATGGTGTTATCCAAGCTGTTAAAGGGGTAAGTTTCAAAATAAATGAAGGCGAAATTGTGACTTTGATTGGTGCAAACGGTGCCGGCAAGTCGACAATTGTTAAAACAATCTCTGGACTACTTAAACCTAAGGATGGTCAAATCACATATCAGGGTAAGAACATTGTTAAAGAAAAGGCTCCGCAAATAGTATTAGACGGGATTTCACAAGTTCCAGAGGGACGGCATATTTTTTCCGGACTAACGGTAATGGAAAACCTACAGATGGGTGCTTTTTTACAAAAAAGTGGTAGTGAAGTGAACAAGGGTTATCAAGAAATTTTTGAACGTTTTCCAATTTTACAAAAACGTAAAAATCAGGATGCTGCAACGCTGTCAGGTGGTGAGCAACAAATGCTGGCCATCGGTCGTGCATTGATGGCTAAACCTAAATTACTTTTACTTGACGAACCTTCGATGGGACTGTCACCTTTGTATATTCAGGAGATTTTTAAGATTATTAAAGAGCTGAATGAAAAGGGAACAACAATCTTGTTGATTGAGCAGAATGCTAAACAAGCTCTCTCGATTGCTGATCGAGGTTATGTATTGGCAACTGGTAAAATTGAATTAACTGGTACAGGACAGGAACTATTAGCTAATCCAGAAGTGCAGAAAGTGTACTTCGGTGGCTAAGTAGTTACTTCAAGAGTAAAAAGACCATTCACATTTTTAGTGAATGGTCTTTTAATTTTTGGAGCAAGCTTTATTTACGGCAGAGCTTCTTAATGTTTTTTATATCGACTGGCTGAATTGGGTATCTCCCTTCAGTGTCCATGACAGATGGAACCTTTGTGTTATGATCAAACCCCATTGCATGCCCCAGTTCATGTTCGATGGCTTGAAGTACTTGTTAGTAGCGCTCAGCATCGTCTGCAAAATCACACAAGCAACATGTGTTTAACTGGATAGTTGAAGCAACGAGACGATGGTTTTTGACATAATAGCGCCAGTGAGTGTAGCCAGCATAACGGGTTTTTGAATTGTACCAAGGTACTACAGTGATTTGAGCCTTTTTCCTATTCTTAGTTTTTGTGAAAGTAAATGCACCTTTTTCGTTCCATTCTTTAATTGCATCATTAGTTGCGGCAATTAAATCGTCATTTTTCCCTAAATCAAGGTAAATTAAAGCTTTGGCTTTGTTCCATCTGCGATGTGGTACCTTCTTAACTTTCTTAGCCTTTTAGTCTTTTTGGCATAGGTTATTTGATTAAAAGAAACGGGTGAATAGGAACCACTGTTTAGAATAAACGATCCGACGAGAGCTATTGAAACAAATAGTGAACAGAATGATTTTTTAATAAAATGATGGCTTTTTTCATCTTAATTGCCTGTATACTGACTATTACAATTTTAATGACAATTATAACAGTGAACCAATTAAAGCGTGTAAATCGTCAATTTATTTTATTATTGAAAATCAATTCTGGACTAATGATGCCACTCGACAATGCGGTAAATAAGTGTTTAGGGTGATAAAAATCCTCAGTTATCAAAGTAATTGAGGATATCCATAGATAGAAAAGTGTAATTAAGATAATTTCATTTTATTATAGGAAATTACTTTTTTATCTTTGCCAGTCATATTCATAATTGTGATCGAAGCGTTACGAGGACCTTCGCTAATATCAAAGTCACCGTATTTTGCTGCGATGCTACGAATAGTAAAACTATGGGTTACCAGAAGGATGTTTTCTGCGCCATCAAGTTGGCTAATCAGTTTGAAACCTTGGTCGAGTCGTTTCCAGTATTCTTCAGCGTTTTCAGCATCATGAAAGGGATCAGCCTCTTTAACCCAGTCCTTAACCTTATCAAGTGGTTCCTTTTGGAATAGATCATAATGGTTTTTGTAACCATGCGGGCCAGCAATCATTTGCCATGCTGCATCGGAATCCATGCCTTCAAAGTACCCACAAAACTGTTCGCGGAAAAATGGGGAAGCTATATGTTGCAACGTGTCACGATTAGTGTTGTGTGACATGATAATATCACAAGTATCACTAGCACGTTTTAAGTCGCTAGAAAGAGCAATGTCAAACGAGATGTTCTTAAGAACTTCACCAGCTTCATTGGCATCAGCAATTCCCTTATCAGTTAATGGTGTGTCGCACCAACCTTGCATTTTGTTGTAGCGATTAATATAAGTTTGACCGTGGCGGACAATATAGATTCTTTTCATTTTACCTACTTAGATTTTTTTAATATACTTATTTATTGTAAAGTTTTTTGACAGCTTCAATATCTGTTTCTTGAATAGAGTAGATAGAGCCAGTTGGATACATAACTGATTGTCCGTTATTGTGCTTAAGCCCAATTGCGTGCCCCAGCTCGTGTTCAACTGTGTTGACAACTCGTTCATAACTGTAATTGTAGCTTGAGAAATTGTCAAGGTAGTAGGTGTTTAATTTAGTGTCAGCAGAGAATAATAGTCCTGATTTTACATAGAAGTGAAAAGTTGTATAGCCAGCATAAGTAGTGTTTGGACTATAGACACTTTCTATTGTAATATCAGCTTTCTTTTTGTTTTTGGTTTTAGTAAAAGTGAATGCTCCGGTGTCATTCCACACTTGAATTGCATGGTTGGCAGCTGCGGTCAGGTTTTTATCGCCATCTAGGTCAACATAAACACTGGCTTTAGGTTGTGCCCATTTCCATTCAGCAGAAACAGTCTCTTTTCTTGATTTCTTGGCACGTTTTTTAGCCTTTTTTGCATAAACGACTTGATTTGGCATGCTGGACAAAATATTGTTGCCGAGTAGTTCAAAGCCGCCGCTAAGTGCGATAACTGCTATTAAAGCGTAAGTTAGTTTATTTAAAAAATGGCGAAAGTTCCTCATGATTTATCAGCTCCGTTACTTTATGTTATTCGAGGATAATTACAAAACTTTCAAACGACCTGTTTACTTTATTATAGTCACAAGTACTATGATTTTCACGGATTGCACTCGGAAAAATTCAAAAGTAATTAAGTGAGTTATTGTATATATATAAATCATGTTTAATGTTAAAATAATAAACAAGTTTTAAAAATACAGGTGACGTTATGTTAAACGCAAAGGATGAAAAAAAAATTGAACAAGAACATCTTGATCATATTTTAAAAATGATAAGAGCCAAAAAGGCAGAGTTATCCTCTTCAATTAAGTCGGCAGAAGGAGAAGCTAAGGATCTTAACTCCCACTTTTTTGATGATGTAAAACTAGATTATGACGGCTATTCCACCTCAATGGAAACGGCTTTGTCAATTCATCAACAGCAACAACTTCTTGATGAACGCGAGAATGCATGGCAACATGCAGCTAGGCAATTAACGACAATCCAGAAATTAGAGCAAAAGCCGTATTTTGCACGAGTTGATTTTAAAGAAAATGGTCAGCCTGCAGAAACTATTTATATTGGTTTAGGCTCCTTTGCTGACAAAAATGATCACTTTTTAATTTATGACTGGCGTGCCCCAATTTCTTCAATTTATTATGATGGCAAGCTTGGCGACGTTTCTTACGTTTCCCCTGAAGGTGAAATTACCGTTGAGATGACCAAGAAGCGACAATTTATGATTGAAGACGGTAAGATTGTCAATATGTTTGATACCAATGAATCGATTGGTGATCAAATGTTGCTTGAGGTCTTGGGTGAAAAGTCCAGTACGCAAATGAAGTCGATAGTGACGACAATTCAGCGCGAGCAAAATAAGATTATTCGTAATACAAGCGCTGATTTATTGTTTGTTCAAGGTGCTGCCGGGTCTGGAAAGACCTCTGCAATTTTACAAAGAATAGCATACTTGCTCTATCGGTACCGTGGTAATTTAACAAGTAGCGATGTTATTATGTTTAGCCCTAATCAGTTATTTAATGACTACATTAAAAATGTTTTGCCTGAGATGGGTGAACAGAATATGGTGCAAATGACATACTGGCAATTTGTTGCACGTCGCTTGCCTGGCATGGATGTCGAAAACCTGTTTGATCAGTTTGAAGACGATGCTGCCGATTCAGCAATCAGTCAATTTAAAGATTCGACTAGTTTCTTTGACTTGCTGACTCGCTATGCAAAACACCTTAATCAACGTGGTGTAATTTTTAAGAACATTTATTTCCGTGACAAAAAGCGTCCATTTTTTGAAAAAGCAAAAATCAATGAAATTTATTATTCCTACAATTCGAACTACAATTTAAGCAACCGAATTGATGCAACGCGTGAAGAGTTAATTAAATTGCTTAACCGCAAGATTAATTCTGAAGCTAAAAAGTCTTGGGTAGCTGATGAAATTCAGAGCCTGAGTCAAGGACAACTTAACGAGCTATATGACCGGCCTGATCAAGAGTTTGAATCCGAGGAAAAAGAAGAAAAATTCTTAAGCCGCAAGATTGTGGTTAAGGCACTGGATAAAGTTTTCCAACAAATAAAGCGTAATAACTTTATTAATATGCGTGCGCAATACCTTAGTTTCTTGCGTCGCGTTCCGAAAATGACAGATCTTTCTAAATGGAATATTACTGAAGACCAGTGGAATGACCATGTTGAAGAAGTCAAAGCTAGCTTTAAGAACCACTATATTCATATGAATGATGTCTCTGCCTATCTTTACTTATATGACATGATTACTGGGCGGCACGTTGATTATGAAATGCGTTATGCCTTTATTGATGAGATTCAAGACTACACACCATTTCAACTTTGCTACCTTAAATATAATTTCCCACGGGCTAAATTTACAATGCTGGGAGACCTAAATCAGGCTATTTTTACCAAGGATGAGAGTCGAAGCTTACTTAAACAAATTAGTGGCTTGTTCGATCCTAAGAAAACGGATGTTGTGCAGCTAACCAAATCGTACCGTTCAACCAAGCAATTAACAGATTTTACCAAGCAAATTTTACGTCAGGGTGAAAAAATTGAGTCCTTTAACCGGCAGGGACCAAAGCCTGTCGGTTGGGGACGAAATGATAATGCTGAGGCGTTAAAGGTTTTGCAACAAGTATTACTGGAAAATGAGCAAAACAAGTTGACAACAGCGGTGATTACTAAGGATCTGGAAAGTACTAAGTTTGTTGCAGAAGAATTGAAGAAAAAGGGTGTAAAAGCCACTTTGATTGCGACGGCCAACCAGCGACTAGTTGATGGGACATTGATTATTCCGTCATATTTAGCTAAAGGATTGGAATTTGATGCGGTCATTATGTGGGATGCTTCAAAGACGAACTATCAACGCCTTGATGAAACGCAACTGGTTTACACAATTACTTCGCGTGCGATGTATAAGCTTGATATGATTTATACAGGTGCCAAAAGTCCCCTTCTTGATGTTGATCAAGAAACTTACGAAGAAAAATAGGTGGGGCTAGGATGGAGAAACAAGAGACATTTAAGTTTAAAAAAATTGCTGATATGTCAGGTCAAGAAATGTACTGCGTTGCAAGATTGCGTATTGATACTTTTGTCACGGAACAGAAAATCACTGAGCCTGAACTTGATGATCAAGATTTTACTGCAATTCAAGTTTTTTTACTAAGCAAAGAGCAAAATAGAGCACTTGCTGTTTGCCGTATTTTTAAAGAAAATGATCAGTGGGTTCTTGGCCGTGTAGCAGTTGCTGCTCAAACACGTGGGCAACATCTTGGTACAAAAATGATGCAACAGGTGCACCAATATCTGCGCGACCTTGGTGTTAAGCAATTAATTTGCCATGCTCAAATGCAAGCTAAACCTTTTTATGATCAATTAGGTTATCAAACTAAGGGTGAAGTTTTTACTGAAGCTAGTATTGAACACATTATGATGTACTATAACTTATAAAAAGAAGTAAAACTTGCGTTTTTAACGTGAGTTTTTCTTTTGCAATGAGATAATTTAATTTGATATCAGTAATGATTTGAACATAAGGTAAGGGAAAGACTAAAGATGAAAAATTATTTGCGTTTTAATCGAGATGAATGGGCATCTTTTTCTTCTAATGATGCTGTTAAAATAACGAAGGACGAACTTGCAAAAATTAAATCATTAGGGGATGTCATCAATTTAACGGATGTTCAAGAAATTTATGGCAGCCTAATTAACTATCTTTATTTGGTGTACCAAGAAAAACGTACTTTACAGCAAAAGCAGAGTGAATTTTTAAAGCAGCATGTGCTTGCTGCACCTTTTATCATTGGTATTTCCGGTTCGGTTGCAGTTGGTAAATCAACAACTGCTCGTCTTCTACAAGTTTTACTTAGCCGAACATTTCCTAACTTAAATGTTCATTTAATGACAACAGATGGCTTTATTTATCCGAATGAGGAATTGAAACGGCGTGGCCTTTTTGATCGGAAGGGTTTTCCTGAAAGTTACAATATGAACTTATTGAGTGACTTTCTAAAGGATGTCCTTAGCGGCAAAGAAAATATTGCCTATCCGCTTTATTCACAAGAATTAAGCGATATTGTTCCAGGTAAGTATGGACATGTAAAGCAGCCAGATATCTTAATTATTGAAGGAATTAATACCTTACAGTTACCAACTAATGGGCAAATTGTTACCAGTGACTTTTTTGATTTCTCAATTTACATCGATGCTGATGAAGAACTAATTGAAAAATGGTTCATGCAACGTTTTGAAAGCGTGCTTGAAATGAATAAAAATGATCCAACTAATTTTTACTATGAGATGGCTAACGGTCCTCGTGCAGATGCAATTCAATTAGCACAAGACACTTGGCAGATGGTCAACCTAGTTAATTTGCGTGAATATATTGAGCCAACTAAACAGCGGGCCAGTTTAATTTTGCATAAAACAACCGGTCATAAAATTGATGAAATCTATCTGCGGCAGTTTTAACTTTTAGTACCTAGTTTGGGTCAATTTTGCTATACTAAACGGTATGAATACGATTTATTTATTATTAATTAAAAAATTTGCATTGCCTCCAGCGTAAAGTTTTTTCTGGAATTTAAACACGATTAAAATAAGAAGGAGAAAAAACAATGGTACAGGCAATTAACTTAAAAAAGGGTATGGTATTTAGTCAAGACGGTAAAATGATTCGGGTGCTTAAGGCAAACCATCATAAACCAGGTAAGGGCAATACTGTTATGCAAATGGACTTACGCAACATTGAAAGTGGGGCAGTTGTTCATAAGACGATGCGTCCAACTGAAAAGGTTGAATTAATCGACATTACTAAAAAGAAAGCACAATTCCTTTATAACGAAGGTGATGTTTATACTTTCATGGATTCCGAAACTTATGAACAATACGAAGTTTCTGGTGAACAACTTGGTGATGATAAGTTTTATTTGATGCCAAATATTGAAGTTCAATTGGAATTTGCTAATGACAGCAAGCTCCTTGGCGTTGAATTACCAGCAACTGTTACAATGAAAGTTGCTCATACTGAGCCTGGTATTAAGGGCGCTACAGTTACCGGTACAGGTAAGCCTGCAACGATGGAAACTGGCTTGGTAGTTCAAGTGCCTGATTTTATTAAAGAGGGCGAAGAATTAATTATTAATACAGCTGAAGGCGTATATAAATCAAGAGCCGAAGGTAATAAATAGTTACACTTAAAAACGCAGTCGAAAATGACTGCGTTTTATGCTTTTTGTTAAAATGCTGCTAGGTAGCTTATATTTCAATCTAAAAAGCGCTTGCATAGAAAATATAATTGTGTATAATGATACATATAAATTAAGAAATGGATTGTTACTCTTTGAGGCATTACCATTAGTCAAAGTGTTTTTTGAACACGTGCTAATCTTGTGCCACAAAGAGTTTTTTTGTGTGCTAAGGGGGGATAATTATGTTTAATTTTTTAAAAAAGAAAAGTACTAAATTTACTGTTACTGCACCTATTTCGGGAACACTGACAAATTTAAGTAATGTAAAAGATCCAGTATTTTCACAAAAAATGATGGGAGACGGCTTTGCAATAACTTTATCTGCAACAGCAAATGTAGTTTTTGCACCAGTAGCTGGAAAAGTTGTTTCATTACCTGAAAGTCATCATGCAGTTGGGATAGTTACCAAAGATGGAGATGAAATACTCGTTCACATTGGTATAGATACAGTTAATTTAAATGGACAAGGTTTTACAGCTGTCGTTGAACAAGATGAAGAAATAGAACAGGGACAAGAAATAGTTAAACTTGATCGTGACTTTCTTAAGAATAGAGAAGTCGATTTGACTACGATGGTCATTTTTACCAAGCTGATACCGGAACATCAAGACTGGAAATTGATTGAGAACTATGGCGATAAGGTGACTAATTTGGACACAATAGTCGAAAAGCAAGTTTAATGGGAGTATCTGAATGCAAGTCATTAAGCGAATAAATAATAACGTAGCAGTTTGCTTAGATCAAAATCATGACGAATTGGTGGCTTTTGGTAAAGGAATTGGCTACCCTAAAACACCATATGAACTAACTGACTTAAGTAAAATCAAACTGACTTTTTATCGAATTGACAGTCGTAATTTTAAACTGATTAAAGAAATTCCGGAAAATGTTTTAGAAGTGAGTGCTGATATCATTCAGCAGGCACAAACTATTTTGAGTCAAGATTTAAATCAAAATATTCTGTTTAGTTTAGCAGACCATATTAATTTTGCGATTGAACGTTCAAAAAAAGGGATACGAATTGATTATCCATTTTCGTATGATATTCGTTCGTTTTATCCCAAAGAGTGCCAAGTTGGCGAAATAGCTCTGAAACTAATTGAACAGAAGTTGAATGTAAAATTATCTTCAGAAGAAGTAATTGCGATAGCTATGCACTTTATTAATTCTCAAGTAGTTACAAAACTGCAAATAAGTGAAGATAGTTTTAATTCAATTGCCGACTTAATAGTAAAAGAGATTGAGCAACAATTTAAGCTAAAAATTAATCGTAATTCCTTTATCTATAACAGATTTATTACGCATCTAAGATACTATTTGAAGCGGTTAGAGAGTAATGAGCAAATTGATGATGGCTCAAGTAAATTACTCAGGACAAGTTTTAAAGAAAGCTATCCTAAAGTGTACCAGTGTACAGTAGATATTATTAATCAGATTGATGAAAAATTACGTACAAATACTACGGATGATGAAGAATTTTATTTAATGATTTACGTTCAAAGAATGATTACACAATTAAATAGTGAGGAAAGTGAAAATGAATAAAAAATATCAGGAAATGGCTCAGCAAATTGTTGATGCTGTTGGTGGCAGTGAGAATATTGTTAGTGTAACTCATTGTATGACAAGATTACGATTCAATCTTAAGGACATGAGCATACCAAAAGACGACGAGATAAAAAATATTGCTGGCGTGTTGGGAACTGCAAGATCTGGTGGACAATATCAAATTATCATTGGTCAAACGGTTAATGAAGTTTATGATGCAGTTACTGCAGTGGGCAACTTAACAGAAGCTGCGCCAATAAATGAAAATATTGATAACGTAAAAAGCGAACCCAAAAAACTAACATGGAAGTCTGTAGGTAATACGATTTTAAACAAAATTGCTGGAAGTTTAACACCACTCATTCCAATGCTGATTGCGGCATCAATGTTCAAAATGCTAGTAGCAGTGCTTGGACCAACTATGCTTAACGTCATTTCTGTACATAGTGACTTATATCAACTGTTTAGTTTTGTTGGTGACGCTGGTTTTTACTTCTTCCCAATTGCAATTGGCTATACTGCTGCTAAGCAATTTAACACATCACCAATTTTAGGAATCTTTCTTGGAGCAATTATGCTTGATCCAGGTTTGTTAAAAATAGTTGCTGCAGGAAAACCATTCACAGTATATGGCATTCCAATGCACTTAACCAATTATGCTAGTTCTGTTTTGCCAATCTTACTATCGGTATGGATAATGTCATATATCGAGCGCTTTTTCAATAAACATATCACTGCCGCATTGCGCACTATTCTTGCACCTACTTTAACAATTGCTATTATGCTACCTCTTGCCCTATGTGTACTTGGACCACTTGGAGGATTTGTAGGCGAATACGTTTCTAAGGGAATCATTTCCTTCGGGCAACTAGGCGGTGTTGCTGCTATTATTGGTGTCGGGCTAATAGGTGCTCTTTGGGAACTTCTAGTTATAACAGGGATGCACTTAGTTATGATAAGTGCAATGATTACGATTGTGGCGCAAACTGGTCACGATAACTTTATTATTCTAGGTTCTTTGGCTGCTAGTTTTGCAGTAGCTGGTATGAGTTTGGGTGCTGCATTACGCTTAAAAGATAAAAAAGAAAAATCTTTAGCTTTTGGTTACTTTATTGCCAACTTTGTAGGTGGTGTTACTGAGCCTGGTTTATATGGAATAGCAATTAAATACCGTAGACCATTTATTGGAATGATGATTGGTGGATTCGTAGGCGGTATATATGCTGCCATAATGCATGTTTCTGGTTATGTAATTGTACCAGTGGCCAATTTTATGTCACTGACAGCTTACGTAGGAGGCTCTACTGCTAACTTAATTAATGGGATTATAAGTGCAGCAATTGCCTTAATAGTTGCAGCAATTGCTACTTATATCATTGGCGTTGAGCCAAAAACTAAATAGGAGGAGAATATGAAAAACATAATTATTCGTGCAGACGATTTAGGCTATTCTAAGGGTGTTAATTATGGAACTTATGAAAGCGTCAAAAATGGATTAATCAATAATGTTGGCGTAATGGTTAACATGAAAGACACGCTTCATGGGTTAGACTTGTTGAAACCATTTGATCTTGATATTGGGATGCATACAGTGATTTGTGCAGGTAAGCCTTTGACAGATCCGGAGAAAATACCAAGTTTGGTAACATCTAATGGTTTATTCAAACCTTCTAAGGTTTATCGAACTGCCGGGTATGATGTAGTTAATTTAGACGAAGTTATTATTGAAATTGAGGCGCAATATCAGTATTTCTTAAAAATTGTTGGTAAAAAGCCAGATTATTTCGAAGCACATGCTGTTTATAGTGCAAACCTATTAAAAGGCCTTGAAGTAGTTGCTGAAAGGCATAATTTACCATTATTGCCGTTCGATTTAGACCTAAACCCAGTTAAGTTTAAAAACAATACAACAATCACAACTTTTATGGATAGCATGAAGCCAAATTATGATCCATATCGTACTTTCGCTGACACCGTCAAATTTGCTCTTGCTAGTCCTGAAGATAATGTGCCAATGATGGTATGCCACCCAGGATATTTAGATCAAAGCATTATTCAGCAATCCAGCCTAACTATTCCGCGTACACAAGAAGTGGACTTTTTATGTGATCCAAAGGTAGCACAGGAAATTGAGGATAAAGGACTACATTTAGTTAGATATACTGAATTAAGCTAAAGATGATAGTGAATCAAAAAATAGAAAAAGCAAAGTTTGTAAAAACTCTGCTTTTTCTTTGTTAATCTTCCCATTTACATAAAGTATAGCCGCGGCTAACTGCACTTTTCTTGGATATTTTAGAGATATTTCCTCTTGCAGGCCTGAGACCGCGGCAGTTAGGATCATAATGATATCTTCTACCAGACCTAGGTGCAATATAAACAACGCGACTTTTTCCTTGACGGTAATATTTTACTTGGTTAAACTGCGTTTTCTGAGCAATATTTTTATTGACGGTCAGTACTTGTTTTGTAGGTTTTTTATTATTATGTTTAACTACAAGTTCCTGAACTTTTGCTTTAGCTTGTGGTGCATTATTTTTATGATTAATTTCTACCGAGCGAGCCTCATTAGCTTGAATACCTTGTTGCTCGTTTGAAGTTGAATTATTAGTGAAAAAGGTAAGGGCAAAGAAGGCAACTAGCCAAAGCCACCACTTTTGATAAAACGGTTTGTTAGATTTCATTTACAACTCTCCTTGATTTGTTTTAGTTTATTGTAAATTATTCATGTTTCATATAGTTGATTTTGTGGTGTAAATTCACTATAAAAATATAGTATGAATAGTACTACTTAGTTAGTAGCAGTGATAAAAATAGTTGAATTTTTTTATGCGATAGTATAATTGAACAGAGGTGATATCATGGAAATAGGACCATTATCTGAGTGGGTAACAGCCATAGCAGAGATTGCTGCAGTTTGCGTAGCACTGTTTTTACCCGTCTATGATAAGAAACGTGAAAAAAAGAAAAGAACTCGTAACTTAAAAAAGGTTTTTATATTCCTCATACAAAAGGCTTTAGATGAAAATGATATAACTGGTTTGGAGGCCTACTTTAAAATTAGTTATTTAACGATTGATAGTTTAGAAAACAGGGAGATATATGCAGTAGTTCAGCCTGCATTTGGAATCCTGAAAAATCCTGATACTCCAAAACAGAAAAAAGAAGAGGATCTCAAACCAATACTGGAGTATCTTAATAAAAAATAAAATAGCACTTAGCTTATATTAAGTGCTATTTTTGTTGAACTTTAAAACTTAGTTTCTTTAATGTCATCTTCTGGCCGGTGTTCCTGTACCCGGATAATTTGCCAGTCAAAATCACTTTCAGGAATATCTGCTAAATCAATAGTTAGTTTACCATCTTCATAGCTAAATTTTGGTTCAGTTCGCTTTTCAATCATTTCGATTCGGTTAGGTTCAACTGTAATACCATCTACCACTACTTCTTGTGCCAGTGGCTTTTTAACAAAAACATATTTTTGATATTGCATGTGACGGTTTTGCAAGACGAAACCGTTATCGCTAGTGCATGCGCATGGCTCGCTTTCGTTTAAAGCGTGGCCAAAAATGTGCATCCAGTTGTTAATTGCGGTGAACATTTCTGTCGTGTTTTCACTAAGTGAATTAGCAGAATCCACTTCAACATTGATAAATATGCTGTTGCCATCTTTACGATGATTAATAATTTCATCAATTACATTGTCAGGAGTTAAATCAACTCCAGTTTGCGCGTCAACTAGGGCAATCGTATATTTAGCACAAGCCTTTTCGAAGTCAGCTTGCAATTGATCAGTTGTAACAGCTCTAGCCCCAATATTGCGCGCAGTTTTTACTAAAAAATCAGCATCTACATCTTTGGTGCTTTTTAGTTTAAAATTTAAAATAATAGCAAAATCGGGATTCATTAAATCTCTCTCCTTAATACTCATACTATTAAGTTTAACCTAAAAGGCGGTAAATACGAAAGATGAAAATTATTATCTCACCAGCAATGAAAATGAAAGTTGATACTAATGCCTTTGCAGCGAAATCACAACCACAGTTTTTAACTCAAGCAAAAGAACTATCTGACTTTTTGAAAAAGTGCAGCTTTACGCGATTAAAGTCAATTTGGGGTGGAAGTGATCGTACTACTGAAGAGGGACAAAAACAACTCGCTGCCTTGGACATAACTGAAGTAGAGGGCTTAACGCCAGCAATTATCTCGTATTCAGGTATTCAATATCAGTACATGGCGCCAGACTTGTTTACTGCTGAAGCCTTGGCATACCTGCAGAAAAATGCGCGCATTTTGTCTGGTCTTTATGGCGTTTTGCGGCCATTTGATGGTGTGTGGCCATACCGTTTAGAGATGAAGAACAAAGTTTTAGGTTTTAGAGAACCAAACCTTTATAAATATTGGGGCGAAACTTTGGCCGATAACCTCTTTGATAAAAATGATGTTGTAATTAATTTAGCTTCAAAGGAATATTCAAAGAATATTGCGCCATACTTATCTGATAAACGACAAATGATTACGATTGATTTTCAGGAACAAAAGAATGGGCAATGGAAGACGGTAGGCGTTCATGCTAAAATGGCACGAGGCGAAATGGTTCGCTTTATTTCAGAAAACGAACTTAAGCAGCCAGAAGAATTACAGCAATTTGATGATTTTGGCTTCCAGTTTGTTGCTGAAGAAAGTACATCTAGTAGGTATGTCTTTCGAACAGACTTTGACTTCAAGCGACATTAATACCGATAAGTTAGTAAATGGAGATTAGCATGGAAATTGTTTTTGTACGGCACGGTCAGACAGATTTAAATAAGACTAGGAAAATTCAGGGGTCACGGTTTGATCATGACCTTGACCAAGAAGGGCGTACATATGCAGAAGAAGCTGCAGCAAATTTTGATCCTAATCAATTTGACCTTGTATTTTGTAGTCCGATGAAAAGGGCGATGACGACAGCACAAATTTTTACCAAAGGACAAAAAGAAATAATTACTGATGAGCGCTTAGTAGAGTTCAATTTCGGTGAGTGGGACGGAGAATACCTAACGGAATTAGGTAAAAAGTATCCGGATGCGATTGATCCATGGGGAAAAGCGGCAGCTAATTACGTTAAATACGCGCCACACGGCGAGACTTTTGCGGAACTTGATCAACGTTGCGGCAGCTTCCTTGATGAATTACAGGGAAAAAATCTCGATAAAAAGATTTTGGTTGTTTGTCATGGCACGTTAATTAGAATGATGTTTGCCCACTATTTTACAGCAGGAGATATCAACGCATTTGAAACAATTGATAACTGCGCATTAGCTAAAATCTCATATCGTGATCATGTGGCTCGGATAAACTATTACAATCGATTATTAGTGCTTAAATAAACATGGAAAAGAGTTCGAAAAAGAGCTCTTTTTTATTGCTCAATTTTTAGACCAAGTAAAAATTGCAAGAGCTTTTTGATTGACGGAAAAAATTATAAGGGTTAATATTTCAGCAAAGTGACACAGTGTCATTTTGAAAGGAGATGAGAAAATGGTAAAACCAACTTTTGTAAATTTACCGCAGGACAAAAAAGAAAAAATTGCACAAGCTTTACTCAACGAATTTAGCAATCATCCGTTGGCTGAGGCACAGGTGGCCCGGATTGTTAAAAAGGCTGAAATTGCACGTGGAGCTTTTTACAAGTACTTTGAAGATTTGTCTGATGCTTACAGATATTTGTATCAGCTCGCAATGAAAGAGATTCATTCTTTTGTTAAGGCTCCAGTGGTCTATCAACCTGAAATTTTTTATCAAAATGTGGTTGATTTTATTGATCAAACGCAAGGTAGTAAATATGCCAAATTAGTTAAAATGCACATGTTGTATAACGAGAGCACAGTTAGTGAACCATTTCCTCAGGAAGTGTTAGTTAAATTAAGTCCACAAAATTGGAGCGCCATGGTTCTCAGTCATGCTGCTATTAGGGAAATACTGGCTGAACCAGCGCAAAAGGAGATTGTCTTTTCTAAGCTCAAGGCGGGCTTGACACTACTTAAGAAGGAGCCAGATTAATGTTTTTAGCGATTAAAGAAATTAAACGGGAAAAGCTGCGTTACGGATTGATCATTTTAATGATTTTTCTAATCAGCTACTTAATCTTTATTCTGTCATCACTAGCTGTTGGTTTAGCAAGTGAAAATACGCAGGCAATTGAGTCTTGGAATGCCAAACAAGTGGTATTAAACAAAAATGCTAATGTGAGCATGAGTCAATCACTTTTAACTAAAGATGATTTGAGCCAGGCCAAGCTGACAAAAAATGAAGCCTTACTTGGTCAAACACCAGTAGTTGCTAAAAACAGTAACCGTCCACAGGTTTCAGCTCAGTTTATTGGGGTAAAAAAAGATCAGTTTATTTACGCCAATCAAGAATTAATCGCTGGTAGAAAAGCCAAAAAAGATCGTGAAGTTGTGGTCGATCAAGCCTTCCAGACAAAAGGATATAAGCTAGGTGACGAGCTTGAATTAAATGGCTTGACAAACAAGTATCGTATAGTTGGATTTGTTAAAAACGCGAAGATAAATATTGCACCCATTATTTATGGTTCATTAGCAAGTTGGCGCAAATTACGTCAAGGGATGCCTAATTTAAAGGCTTCAGCGATAATTTCACGGAATGTAAATTATAGTTATAATCATGCTAACAGTAAGACTTACCAGATTGCTCAGTTCATTAAAAAGCTGCCGGGCTATACAGCGCAAAATATGACTTTCCAGTTAATGATAGGTTTTCTATTTGTTATTTCGTTAATTATTATTGCGGTCTTTTTGTACATTCTGACAATGCAAAAGATGCATAATTTTGCTGTAATGAGGGCTCAAGGAATTCCAAGTCGAACTTTAGTAGCAGCAACAGTCAGCCAATCGGTTATTTTGGTTGTAGTTGGAGTAATTATTGGTTTGGCTGTAATGTGGTTAACCGCAAAAGTTCTGCCTGCTGCAGTTCCAATGAGCTTTACACCGCAAATTATTTTAAGTGGAACATGCGGCATGCTATTAACAGGAATTATCGGTAGCTTAATTCCAATTAGATCAATTTTAAAGGTAGATCCAGCTAAGGCGATAGGTGAATAAAATGGCAGTTATTGAATTAAAAAATGTTCAAAAAGTATATGGAACAGGTGCAGCAGAAGTTCAAGCACTTAAGCAAATAGATTTCAAGGCCAATGAAGGCGAAGTCGTGTTAATCATGGGACCGTCTGGGGCAGGTAAAAGCACTTTTTTAACGATTGCAGGTTCTTTACAAAAGCCGACATCTGGACAGGTTTACATTAACGGTGAGGATATTGCCAATATTTCTGCTAAGCAAAGTAATGCATTGCGTCTGAATCAGATTGGTTTTGTTTTGCAGGCATACAATTTGGTTCCTTTTTTAACGGTTAAAGAGCAGTTTGAACTTGTTGATCATGTAAAAAAACAGGGCAACCTTACCCAAGCAACAATGGACAAGTTATTAGAGCAGTTGGGAATTACTGGACTAGTAAATAAGTATCCGAGTGAGCTATCTGGGGGTCAGCAACAACGTGCCGCAATTGCTCGGGCACTTTATGCCAACCCTAAAATTTTGCTGGCTGATGAGCCAACAGCATCACTTGATAGTAAAAATGTAGATGAAGTAGGTCAATTGTTCAAAAATCTTGCCCAAAATTACCAAAAAGCAGTCATTTTAGTGACTCATGACCCGAGATTGGAAAAATATGCTGATCATATTTACGAAATGATGGATGGGGAAATGATAAAAAACAGTAGTTCTCTAACCGGTATATACCTTTCATGGCTGACTTAATTATTTTGTTATTGTATACGAGCATTTTCAATAATGATTAAACTGGCTATTTTTTATTGCTTTTTAATAGTAAATTTCCACTCTGCGGGTTCATTATTAAGTAACATTATTCGTTGAGACTATTAGAGTAACTGATAATTTTAGGTATAAAATATCACATTGTTCTTGACAAAATAGTTTTAAATTTACTATTCTTATCATTGGATAATTAATTGTTATTTTATGAGATGGTACTGTTGTCAATTCAATAAACAGATTAAAAATGAGGTTTCTTTAAGACAGTTATTAGTCATTTGAGCCGAAATGTTCTTTTAAGAGAAAATAGCAAAAAATTATGTTAAAGAAGATGTTTTTGTAATGTGAAGTCGCGATTTTACGCCATAGCCAAAGCTATAGAAGATTGAGCGACAAGTAAAGAGTTAAGTAATGAAAAATTGAGGTAGAAAATGGAACTTCCAGAAGATAAAGCAATTGAAATAACAACAGATTATGAGAATCAAAGCATTAACTTGAGATTTTCTGACAATTTAACGGATGATCGCGAGAGAGGATATATTTTATCAGCTGCATTCTTTTCATTTTGCGCATCACAAGGTTTAAGCAAAGACGAAATTGGCGATATGGTCTCGTCATATTACGATGAATTTTCAGATAACGAAAATTAAAGAGTTTTCTGCGGGTATGGGCAGTTTAATGACTTGATTGCCAGCGAGCAGGGAAAATTATGGTACTAAATTAATCAAGGAAAAAACCGTATGGCAAGAAAAAAAGAAATTGGGAAAAAGAAAATTTTAGCTATTGCTTATAAAATGGTTGTTAAAGATGGTATTGAAAGCTTAACTGCCCGAAATATTGCTAAAGTAGGCCACTTTTCAACACAGCCATTGTATCTTGAGTTTGAGAGCATGGACGAATTGCGCAACGAGGTTTTGCGTCAAATTGCGGACAACCTTAGAAGTAATATTTTGCAAAAGCAATACACCAGTGAACCTATGGTAGATATGGATTTGTCGTACATTGAATTTGCTGAGCAACATGAAAATCTTTTTCGTGCAATGTTTGTTGATGGAAAGTTTGGCAGTAAAGTTATTTCAGATACTTTGATTGAGCTCGGAATTATTAAGTTTAAAGAGCAGTATCCGGATGACAGTCATACAAATGAAAAAATCAAAAATATTGTAATTGCCAATTGGATTACCACTATCGGAATTGCGTCTTTAATCGTTAATGACATTGCAAGCTTTTCGCAAACGCAAATCGTAAATGTGCTGTCTGCACAGCTTAATGATGCAGTTATTAACGATTGGCTAAGTGAGACTAGCACCGTTTCTCTGTTCGATACTGATGATGTTAAAGAAGCTAGAGCAAAAAAGAAGAAAAACCACAAAAAATAATTTTTTAATATAAAGCCATATATAACAAAGGTTATAGAATAAAAAATTAAACTTCTGTAGGCGTACGGTTATGTTTTTTGTTCAAAAATTAGAGATGATGTTATAATTATTTAAGAAATTATTTTTCTTGAAAGGTGGTTTTTATGAAAATTCTTGCATTATCTGGTTCAAATGCCAATAATTCATTTAATGAAGCATTGCTTAAGTTTATCTCTAAGGAATTTGCTAACAAATATGACTTTAAATTAGCAACTGTTAAAGGTTTACCAATGTTTAAAGAAGGTGAAGACGTTCCTGAAGCTATTCAAACTTTGACTAAAGAAATTGAAGATGCTGATTTGGTCTTAATTGGTTCACCAGAGCAACAACACTCTGTAACTAGTGCTTTAAGTAGCGCACTTGAATGGTTATCAAGTGCAACACATCCATTTAAGGGTAAACCTGTTGCTATTGTTTCAACTTCTCCAATGCCTCAAGGTGCTTCACGTTCACAAAGTCGTTTGAAGAGCTTGATGACTGCACCTGGTTTTGGTGCTAAGATCTTTAACGGCGATGAGTTTATGATGGGTGTTGCACCTCAACAATTTGATGAAAATGGTGACTTAACTGATAAGTCTTCTGTTGAATTCTTAGGTCACTTCTTCGATGAAGTTGATAGTTGGTACGCACAAGTTACTAAGTAGGAGGACCAAGAATGAAAATTTTAGCAATTGTTGGTACAAACGCTGATTTCTCATACAATCGTTTTTTAGCAAAGTTTATTGCTAAGCGTTACGGTGACAAAGCAGAGATTGAAGTAAAAGAAATTGATAAGTTAACACCATTCTGTAGAACAGAAATGGCTGATGAAACTATTAAACCTTGGATTGAAGACGTTAAGAATGCTGATGGTATCATCATCACTACACCAGAATACGACCACACTATTCCTGCTGCATTAAAGAGTAGTCTTGAATGGTTAGGTTCACACGCTGGCCCTAATGTAATGAAGATGAAGCCAGTTGCTGTTGCTGGTGCTTCATACGGTACACAAGGTACTGGTCGTGCACAAGAAGATATGCGTGAAATTTTACTTTCACCAGATATGAGTGCTAACGTTTTACCAGGTAACGAAGTTTTGATTGGTCAAGCCCCAAGCAAGTTTGACAAGCAAACTGGAGAATTAACTGACGAAGCAACAATCAAACAATTAGATGGTATGATGGATAACTTCTTCAAGTTCATTGAACAAGCAAATAAATAATATTTTGCTAGATTGTTTAGCAGAGAGTAAAATAACCGGATAGGATTAACTATCCGGTTATTTTTGTCAGGAAGGAAATTGTCGATGACTGCCCCAATTGTATTGCCAATAAAATCTGTTCGTAATCCCCGTGATGTTGGAGGATATGTAGGATCTGATGGCCGTAAAATTCGAACACACTGTTTACTGAGGACTGGTAATATGAGTGAAATAACGCCAGCTGATGAGCAGTTTTTGCTAGATTACGGCTTACACACAATTATTGATTTACGTTCACCAGCTGAATGTAAAAAAAGTCCTGATAAAGAGCTGGACAATGTTGAGCACTATGCTTGTCCGCTTTCTGCTGAAGATAATACTGGTGGGCAGGGACAGAATATGAGTAAAGAATTTGCTGAGTATCGTAAAGACCAATATGCAGGTTTTAAGTTGATGTGCCGCCGCTATCATCACCATATCCTTAACAAGTCAGCCCAACAAAGCTTTCATCATATTATTGAATTGATAGCAGAAAATGATGACGGGGCAATTCTTTACCATTGTTCTGAAGGTAAGGACCGCACAGGTCTGGTAACGATTATCATTTTATACATTTTAGGCGTAGATATGGAGATAATTCGCCAGGACTATCTTTATTCAAACTACATGTTGAATGATTATCGTGCAGTTCGTGACCAGCACTTTAAACAGGCGGGAGAAAATGACAATTTCCGCGCCAATATGCGTGTCTTAGGTTCGGTTGCGAATTCTTATTTTGACACCAGCTTAATCACTATTAATGAAAATTTTGGTGGTCTTGATTCATACATTACTAATGAACTTGAGATTGATGACCAAATGCAAGAACTAATTAGAGAAAAATACTTGGAGAAATAGAAAACATAATGATTGAAAATTTAACTTTAGAGCAGGCAACAGGGCAGCATCAGGCCTTAGGAACCGCAATTACTTTGCAAATTTTTGGTACAACTGATGATACTTTGATTAATGAAACGTTTGATCTGATTGATCACTACGAAGATTTATTGACTGTAAATCGTGAAAATTCAGAAGTAATGGATATTAATCATGCTGCGGGTAAGGAACCAGTTCAGGTTTCAAGTGCTGTCTATGGTTTGGTTAAGTTAGCGGTTGAACAAAGCCGAGAAAACTTTGGCTTTAATGCATTAATTGGTCCGTTAGTTAAGCTGTGGGCAATTGGCTTTAAGGATGCACATGTTCCAACTGATGAACAAATACAAGAAAAAATGAAATTAATTGATCCATTTAGTGTTGAATTAGATGATGAAAATCAAACAGTCTACTTGAAGAAACCAGGGATGGAACTCGACTTAGGTGGCATTGCTAAGGGCTGGATTGCTGATCGAATTCGTGACTTTTGGCATGCTTACGGCGTCAGAGCTGGCATCATCAATCTGGGTGGTAACATTTTGCTTGTTAATGATTCGCCTAAGCGTACGAGTGGCCAATGGACAGTTGGCATTCAAGATCCTAAGAAGCCACGTGGCAATAACATTTCAACGGTAACAGTTACAGAGTGCTCAGCTGTGACCAGTGGTACTTATGAGCGTTATTTAGTTGTAGATGGTCATAAGTATCATCATTTGATTGATCCAAGAACTGGCTATCCAGTAGAAACTGATTTGGCTGGTATAACTACCTTTACCAAGGACTCAGTTGAAGCCGAAATCGAATGCAAGCGTCTTTTCTTCGCAGGACATCCAATTGAAGGCTGGCATGACAATCCTGATCGAATTGGTGCAGTTTTTGTATATAATGATGAACACGTTGAATATGATAATTTTGATCAGTAGAGATTTAAAACTGCTTTTACGATATTGTAAAAGCAGTTTTTTATTAAGTAACAAAAAAACGAAGCTGAGATTTAACCAGCTTCGTTTTTTAAAATAATTGAATTTATTTAATAGTAATAGCCTTGTGACAGAATTCATGTTGAATTGTTGCTTTTGGAAGCCAAGCAATGGCGCCATGGTCGTAGTTCATGTTCTTGCCACCAGTACCAGCACCATCATGCTTTGAGTAGTATAGAGGGTCATAAACTAGGAATTTACCTTTTTCATAGCCAACAATAACTTTGCAGTGGTTACGTACATTGTCACCAGGCTTTTGGTATGAAGAAAAACCGTAGTAAAGAACAGGCTTTCCACCTTGAACGTACATTCTGATGTCGTCTAAGGTCAATTTCTTGTTAGAAATGTTAATAACATTTTTACCGGTCTTAAAGGTACGAGCATATTTAGCTAAAGCACCTGGGCTGATTACATAGCCAAAACCGACACCGGTGTAAACATTACCTTTTTGACCACCCTTAGTTGGTTGCATTGGTAAGTTGTCCTGTACTTTCTTTAAGAAACTTGCAGTAATCTTTTGACCTTGTGAGCCAAGTAGCATTGACATTGAAGCCCCCGCACAGCCCCAAGGTGTTTTAACTGGAACGTATTGGCTGACATATGGAGCCTTAACAATTTTAGCTTGGTTAGGTGTTGCGACAGCATTTTTGTTAATGTAGCCAATTGCTGGTTTGCCTTTTTGGCTGATCCAGTAGTATTTTTTACCGTTGTGGGTAAAAGTTTTGCTGACATTAAAAGTCTTGTGGAAGTATTTTGAGCTAGATTTTTTGTTCTCAAAATTGCCTTGATAAATGCCGTAGTTCTTCTTAACAATTGCTACTTTGAAAGCCTTAACCTTTTTATTTGAAGCAGTTGTTGTTTGCTCCTTATTCGTGGTCGAAGGCGCTTTTGTCTGATCAGATGAAGATGGCGTCTTTGTTTGATCAGTTTTACTTGATTGTTCAGTTTGACTAGGTTGCTGTGTTTGAGTTGTTTGACTGCTTTGAGGTGTTTGTGATTGAGCCTCATCAGCAGCGCTAACAACTGAAACGATACTTGAGCTTGCGATCGGAGCAGCAAGCAAGATTGCAGCAGAAAGTGTCTTTATTTTTTTAAGCACTGATTTTTTATCCACTTTTTTCCTCCAAAATTTCATATATTATTGTTAAATGATCTTACCAAAACTAGTTTACTACAATCACCAATTAATTTGTCATATTTTTAGATGAAAAAAATAACAAAAAAAGCAATCGTAGTTGCTTTTACATTTGTTTAACTTTTTTATGCAGCTGTCCGACTAATACTAAAAATATAGTTGAACATACCGTTAGATAGGCCTGGTGTACTATAAATTATAAAACGTAAAAATGATGAATTAAGTGTTTGTTGAATAAACCATGGATTTTGCAAAGCATTGAGCATCGACAAAATTATATAGACGAAAAAATAGCTAGCAAAAAATTGAGCGGTCGCGCCTAAAACACCATCTAAAAGAGTACCAAAACTGGTTGAGTGTGGCTTTTTGCTTGGGAACCACCCTTTAACAATTTTGATTAACCATTTACCAACAAATAAAATGATGAAAAAGGCTAAGAATCGAAAAATCATTAAATTGGTGCTAGTGGTCAAACTGGCTTGAATGTTTTGACCAGTAATTTGGCTGTAGAGCCAATTGCCAACAGGATTTTGAAATAAGATTGCAGCGATGAAAACAACCGCTGCAAAAATTAAATTAATAACTAATTTGGTAAAACCGGTTTGGTATCCCTTATATGTTTTTAGGGCCAAATAGACTAAAACAATTAAAGTAACAATCATAATGATCTCCTTTGACGATATTATAGCGTATTTTGCTGATTTAGACTTTGACGGCAGTCAAAAAATATTTCATAATTAATAAGATATAATGGCTTTACAATAAGCCGCTTTTAGCGTTAAATTTATAGGGTGTGAAACAAGGTTTCACGGGTGAAAAATGAATCCTGAACAATTTGTCCAAGAATTATCAAAGCGTAATTTTAAATTAAATGAAAAGCAAATCAACCAATTTAACCAATACTTTACTAGTTTGATTGAAGCTAATCAGCATGTTAACCTCACACGAATTACTGAAGAAAATGATGTTTATCTTAAGCACTTTTTTGACAGTATTACGCCACTACTCATGTTTGATGAACTTTTTAAATCGGGCAGCAATTTATGTGATATCGGTGCTGGCGCGGGTTTTCCATCAATTCCGCTCAAAATTATAAAACCAGAAATCAAAGTCACTATTGTCGATTCACTAGGTAAGCGACTAACTTTTTTGCAAGAACTTGTTGATAAGTTAGATTTGAAGGATGTAACACTTGTTCATGGTCGCGCCGAGGATGTCGGTCAAAACAAGCAATACCGTGAACAGTTTGATCTTGTAACTGCACGTGCAGTTGCCAATATGGCGGTATTGAGTGAATATTGCTTACCACTAGTCAAAAAAGGTGGTAGTTTCATTGCACTTAAGGGACCTAAAGCTGATGATGAGTTGAAAGATAGTCAAAAGGCAATCACAACTCTTGGTGGCAAGGTCAGTGAGGCTGAAGAACTGCAATTACCTTATAGTGACGAAGAAAGAACGCTGATTCTTGTTCAAAAAGTCAAAATGACACCTAAGAAATATCCACGACAAGCGGGAACACCGCATCGTAAACCAATTCATTAATAGGGGGACAATCATATGTCATTATTTTCTTCTTTAAGACATCACGATGAAATTCCTAAAGATAAACAAATTCAAGATATTGAATTAACTAAAATCGTGCCCAATTCTTATCAACCAAGACGTGAGTTTTCCGATGAATCAATTCGTGAATTAGCAACGACGCTTGATAAGGAAGGATTGCTACAACCGATCGTGGTTCGCGAACAAGGCGAGCAATACGAAATCATTGCAGGTGAGCGTCGCTTTCGTGCTGCTAAGCAATTAGGTTGGGAAACAATTCCTGCAATTGTTAACAATATGGAGGAAGCTCAGGCAGCATCATTAGCGCTGATTGAGAACTTACAAAGAGAGAATTTAAATCCAATCGATGAGGCGCAAGCATATAATAATTTAATGAAGCTAAATAATTTGACGCAAACAGCTCTTGCGCAAAATATTGGTAAGTCTCAATCATATGTTGCCAATAAGATGAGATTGCTGAAGCTATCACCTAAAGTTCAAAGCTATCTTGCCAGTGGACAAATTTCGCCACGACATGGTCGTTGTCTAGTAGGCTTAAGCCAAAAGGACCAAGGGCGTGTTTTAGATGAAATCTTGGACAATAATCTTAATGTTAGTGATACAGAAAAGATTGTCAAAGACGTTGCTGGCTACTTTGAAAATAAAAAAGAGCAGGACAAGGCAGAAAAAACAAAGCGCGCTGTCAGCCGAATACCTAAGGACATGCAGGTCCAAATTAACACAATTAAGCGTGCAGTTAAGTTAGCTAAAGAATCTGGCATCAAAGTTAAAGTCAAGGAAAACAATGATCCTGATGATTATATGATTACGATTGAATTAAAGAGAAAGTAGGTTGCACATGGAAAATATGGTAAGTGTAATTTCAGTTGCTAACCAAAAGGGTGGTGTTGGTAAAACAACCACCACGATTAATTTGGCGGCTTCGATTGCAGAACGTGGCTACCGCGTTTTAATTGTCGATATTGATCCACAGGGGAATGCAACTTCTGGCTTAGGAATTGAAAAATCGGAAATTGATCAAGATATTTACAGTGTGTTGATTAACGATGTTCCACTCAAAGACACAATTTTCCATACTTCGACTGATAAGCTGGATTTGGTGCCAGCCACCATTAATCTTTCAGGAGCAGAAACGGAATTGATTAGCATGATGGCACGTGAAACTCGACTCAAGTCAGCGCTTGATACGGTTAGTGGCGATTATGATTTCATTTTTATTGATTGTCCACCTTCTTTAGGACAATTATCAATTAATGCCTTTACAGCTTCAAATTCAATTTTAATTCCAGTTCAAAGTGAGTATTATGCAATGGAAGGATTAAGCCAGTTGCTCAATACCATTCGCCTAGTTCAAAAGCACTTCAATAAGGATTTAGGTGTTGAGGGTGTATTGCTGACCATGCTGGATGCACGTACTAATTTGGGTGCAGAAGTTGTTAAAGAGGTTAAGTCGTATTTCACAGATAAGGTTTATAAAACTATTATTCCCAGGATAACTAAACTAGCAGAAGCTCCAAGTTACGGCGAAGCAATTACAGAATACGCACCTAATTCAAGAGGTGCCAAGGTATACGATGATTTAGCTAAGGAGGTGTTGAAGAATCATGGAAAGAGAATCAAAAAATAAAGAAATGAAGCGAAAAGGCGGTCTTGGTCGTGGGATTGAAGCTCTATTTGAAGATGAGCCACAGATTGAAGAAACTGAAGAAGAAATCAAGGAACTTGATCTAGGCGATATGAGACCCAATCCGTATCAACCACGTAAGAGTTTTGATGATAAAACTCTGAAAGAATTATCGGATTCAATTAAGGAAAATGGCGTTTTTCAACCAATTATTGTTCGTAAGTCTGTTAATGGTTATGAGATTATTGCAGGTGAGCGCCGTTTCCGTGCTTCCAAATTAGCCAAGAAAACAACAATTCCAGCAATTGTACGTGAGTTCACCGAAAGCCAAATGATGGAAGTGGCTGTTCTTGAAAACTTGCAACGTGAAGATTTGACACCGCTAGAAGAAGCGCAAGCCTATGAAATGCTGCAAAAGAATTTAGGTTTAACACAGGAAGAAGTTTCAAAACGGATGGGCAAATCACGTCCATATATTGCCAACTATCTGCGTTTACTTACTTTGCCTAGCAAAACCAAGCACCTTCTGCAGCATGGTGACCTTTCAATGGGTCAGGCTAGAACACTGTTAGGGCTAAAAAACAAAGATAAAATTGATGAGGTTGCCAAGCAAGTAGTTAAAGAGGGGATGCCTGTTCGTAAGGTAGAAGCCCTGGTAGCTAGTCTTAACGCAAAGAAACCTCATAAGAAACTGACCAAGAAGTCAGCCTTTATTCGGGAAAGTGAGCATCAATTATCTGATAAGCTAGGTTCCAAAGTTAATATTTCCGAAAGCAAAAAAGGTAACGGCCGTTTATCAATTGGATTCTCCTCAGTTGATGAGCTGAACAGAATTCTCGATATCTTGGGTGTTGATCTTGATGAATAAGACGATCAGTTATAACTTGGCAGACACAGTTTTAATGAAAAAACCGCACGCCTGCAAAGTAAATGAATGGGAAATTTTGCGTTTGGGCGCTGACATTCGTTTAAAGTGTATGGGTTGTGGCCACATTGTAATGATGCCGAGATCAAAGTTTGATCATAATCTCAAAAAAGTTTTAACTAAGGCAAATGATCCTGTAAATGAGAAAAACGAATTCTTTGTACCAAAGGAAAATATTGTCCAACCAAATTTTAATCAAGATAATAATTAATTTAGAAAAAAGAAGAGGATAAAGATGTCATTAACTGCTGGTATTGTTGGATTGCCAAACGTTGGGAAGTCAACCTTATTTAACGCAATTACTAAGGCGGGGGCCGAAATGGCTAACTACCCATTCGCCACGATTGAACCAAATGTAGGGATGGTCGAAGTACCTGATAAGCGTTTGGCACGAATTCAGGAATTAGTACCTGCGAAAAAAATTGTTCACACGACTTTTGAATTTACTGATATTGCAGGCTTGGTTAAGGGTGCGTCAAAAGGTGAAGGGCTTGGTAACAAGTTCTTAGAGAATATTCGTCAAACAGATGCGATTGTTCATGTGGTACGTGCCTTTGAAGATGACAACATTACCTCTGTAACTGGTAAGGTGGATCCAGAAGAGGATATCAATACCATTAACTTGGAATTGGCAATTTCCGATTTGGATGCAGTTAACCGTAGAATTGACAAGGTAAAGAAGCTTGCACAACAAAAAGATAAGGAAGCTAAAGTTGAACTTGCTGTTTTGGAAAAAATCAAGCCAGTTTTAGAAGAAGGCAAGGCTGTACGCTCAATTAACTTCAACGAAGAGGAGCAAAAAATTGTTAAAGGCTTGTTCTTATTGACAGCTAAGCCAGTTATCTATGTTGCCAATGTTGCTGAAGATTCTATGGCTGATCCCGAAAGTGACCAATACTTCCAAATCGTTAAAAAGCATGCAGAAAGCGAAAATGCTGAGTGCTTAGGAATTTCGGCTGCTACTGAAGAAGAAATAGCCGGACTTGATGATGATGAAAAAGCTGAATTTTTAGAGGCTGAAGGTGTCAGTGAGTCAGGACTGGACCGCTTAATCAGAGCAGCATATCACATCTTAGGACTTAGAACTTTCTTCACAGCTGGTGGATCAGAAACACGTGCTTGGACTTTCCATGAAGGCATGAAAGCTCCACAAGTTGCTGGTGTAATTCACTCAGATTTTGAACGCGGCTTTATCCGCGCTGAAGTTGTCTCATTTGCTGACTTAGACAAATATGAAACAATGCAAAAAGTTAAAGAAGCTGGTAAGCTGCGCCTTGAAGGAAAAGACTACGAAGTCCAAGACGGCGACATTATTGAATTTAGATTTAATGTTTAGGAAGAGATAATGGCTGAAAAGAAAACTGAAGAAGAAGTAAAAATAGATACGAATAAGCAAGAAAAGCTGAAAGAAAAAGTTGAGAGTCAAAATAAAGACGACGAAGTGAAGGAAATGAATCCGGAGCAACTGCGTAAGCAATTGAGTAATAAAAACTCGGATTATATTTATCGTTTGCAAAAAGAACTTGAAACCCAAGGCAAAATGAGTGCTGAAGATGCAGATAAACGTGTTGATGATTTATTGGCTGACCTAGTTGTTGCTCAACGTCATGGCCAGCCAGCTTCTACTTTTTATGGCATGGCACCAAAGCTCAAGGCAGCTGATATGTTAAAGCCAAAGAAAAAGACTGCAGCTGATATCCCATTTTGGCAATATGCAGTAGATAGTGCACTCTTATATATTGCATTATTTGTTGGTATTTTTGGTGTTATTGCACTCTTTACGCCAAACTCAAAGAATAATTCGCAAATGGGAATTTTGTCGCTGGTTCTTGTAGGTGGTGTAATGGGCGTCTTCATGACCAAATATAATGAATGGGTTTTGCCTTCAGCTGGAAAGAACAGAAAAATTCCTTGGTCAAAATTGATTTGGGGCTTTATTCTGATGCTGGTGATTCTGTTTGCCTGCTTCTGGGTATTGGCAATTCCAGCATTAAGAATTATTAATCCTGTTTTGTCTGGAGTAGCTAACATTATTATTGCAGCTGCGGCATACGGAATCCGTTGGGTATTCCGTCGACACTTCCAAATAATTGGTTCAGTTTTTAATCCGGCGACAACAAACAAATAGGTGCTTTTTATAAAAAAAAGGCCTATAATTAATGACTATATATTTTAAGAAGGATAAATAGCTTTTTAAGTCTATTTATCCTTTTAAATTAAAATTTGCACTTCGAGAAATAGCTATTTTCCCGTGGATAGAAAGAGGTACTTAATGATTAATACACTGCGTAAATCAATTAGGCAGTATAAGAAGCAATCTTTGCTGTCCCCACTTTTTGTTATTTGTGAGGTTATCATTGAAATGCTGATACCATATCTAGTTGGTATTTTAATTGATAATGGAATCATGAAGGGGAATATGTCATATATCATGAAAACAGGTTTACTGTTGTTCGTGATCACAATTGTGTCACTTGTTTTAGGTGCATGTGCGAGCTATTTCTCTGCTCACGCTGCAGCAGGGTTTGCTGCTAATCTGCGAAAAGATATGTTTTACCATGTTCAAGATTTTTCGTTTGAAAACATTGATAAATTTTCCAGTTCCAGTCTTGTAACTAGAATGACGACAGACGTTAACAACATTCAAATGGCATATCAAATGCTGATCAGAATTGCTGTTAGAGCACCAATGATGTTGATTGTTTCAATCATTATGTCTATAATTATCAGTCCTAGATTGTCATTAATCTTTGTCATTATTGCTCCTGTTTTTGTGATTATCATGGCGCTCATTATTAAAAGCGCTAATCCATATTTCCCTAAAATTTTTAGAGGCTACGATCAGATGAACCAGGTGGTTCGTGAAAACATCCGTGGTATTCGTGAAGTTAAGACATATGTTCAAGAAGATGAGCAAACGACTAAGTTTAAGAAGTCGTCTGGCTTTATTTACAAGCTATTTTCAACAGCACAAAAAATCATGTCACTTAACTCAATGGTTGTGATAGCTGTTTTAAATATTTCAAACTTAGCAATTTGCTGGTTTGGTGCAAAGGAAATCGTTGGTGGTACTCTGCAAGCTGGTCAATTGATTTCAATGTTCTCATATTCAAACTCCGTTTTAAACAGTCTGAATATTTTAGCAATGATCATTACTCAGCTTGTCGTTTCAGCTGCTAGTGGTCGAAGAATTGCCGAAGTAATTAATGAAAAGCCATCCATTGAAAATCCACTTAAGCCATTAAAAGAAGTGACTAATGGTGAAGTCATCTTTGATCACGTTAACTTTAAGTATAATCCAGATGACAAAAATTTCGCTTTATGCGATATAAATTTAAAAATCAAACCTGGAGAAACGTTGGGTATCATTGGTAAAACTGGTTCATCAAAATCAACTTTAGTTTCAATGATTCCGCGTTTATATGATACGGACTCGGGTGCAGTTCGCGTTTCTGGACACAACGTTAAATCCTATAACTTAAAGACTTTACGTGACAATGTTGCGGTTGTTTTGCAAAATAACGTGTTATTCTCTGGCACAATTAAGGACAATCTGAAATGGGGAAATGAGAATGCAACTGACGACCAAATTTTAGCTGCTTCAAAGATTGCTCATGCAGATGACTTTATTCAAGAAATGCCTGATAAATACAACACAATGGTTGAACAAGGCGGTAACAACGTTTCTGGTGGACAAAAACAAAGAATTACTATTGCCAGAGCACTTTTGAAGAAACCGAAAATTTTAATTTTGGACGACTCGACTTCGGCTGTTGATACGCAAACGGAACGTGAAATTCGTGAATCTTTAGCACAAGAAATGCCTGATACGACTAAAATTATCATTTCCCAACGAATTGTTTCAATTAAGGATGCAGATCGAATTATCGTAATGGATGATGGAAACATTCAAGATATTGGTAACCATGATGAGTTGATGAAACGTAACGATCTGTATAGCTCAATTGCTAAATTCCAAGAAGAACAAAAGAAGTAGGTGATGAATTTGGATAAAGCAGTGACAAATAAAAATGCAGAAATGAAGGGGCAGCGAACTACTACCTTATTTAGATTATTGAAGTTAATCGCAAATACTAGTCCTTGGATGCTTATTACATCTATCATCGCCATTATTTTGTCGGCAGGGGCTAACATAATTGGATCACTATTTATTGAGCGGTTAATTAATGTTTATATCATCCCTCTAACTAAACAAGCACATCCAAATTTTGGTCCACTTTGGCAAGCAATTGTGGTAATGTTTGGTTTTTATGCAATTGGTTTTATTTCTAGTTACCTGTTTGCCGTTTTAATGGCAGTTTTAGCTCAAAAAGTTCAGTATCGGGTACGTAATGAAATGTTTGAGCACATGGAAAAACTGCCAATTTCATATTTTGATGAAAATGACTATGGCGATATCATGAGTCGTTATACAAACGATATTGATACATTAATGCAAATGATTTCCCAGTCAATTCCGCAATTTATGAACTCAACTTTAAACATTGTCTTCGCGTTAGTGGCAATGTTTACTTTAAGCTGGCAGTTAACAATTTTTACTTTAGTAATGTTTGTGCTCTCACTGGGAATTGTGCGTTTCCTAACTTCTCGTTCATCGCACTACTTCCAATTGCAACAAAAAGAACTTGGGCAAGTTAACGGCTATAACGAAGAAATGCTTAATGGACTGAAAGTTATCAAGGTCTTCAGTCATGAGCCAGAAGTTGAAGAGGAGTTTGAAACTTACAATCATGCCCTAGAAAATGCAGCTGGTAAGGCAAATACATACGCTACTGTCTTGTTCCCCATTATGGGTAACATGGGTAACTTACTTTATGTTTTAATTGCAGTTATTGGTGGTGCCGTTTCACTTAACCACCTCGCACCAATTTCATTGGGTGTGATTGGTGCCTTCTTGCAGCTAGCAAAACAGTTCTCAATGCCAATTGCACAAATTTCGCAACAATTAAACTCAATCGTAATGGCTTTGGCTGGTGCTAAACGAATTTTTGATTTGGAAGATGAACCGGTTGAAACTGATGATGGTGATGTAACTATCACTAAGGACCGCGACGTTAAGGGTGCATGGCACTGGAATGTTCCTCAAAAAGATGGATCTGTTAAGCAAGTAACTGTCAAAGGTCACATTGTATTTGATAATGTTAACTTTGGCTACTCACCAAATAAACAAATTTTGTATAATATTTCTCTTGATGCAAAACCAGGAATGAAAGTTGCACTTGTTGGTGAAACCGGAGCGGGTAAAACAACTATTTCCAATATGATTAATCGGTTTTATGAGATTAATTCAGGAACAATTACCTACGATGGCATTCCAATTAGCAGAATCAAGAAGGATGACTTGCGTCATTCACTATCAATTGTTTTGCAGGAAACTCACCTGTTTACCGGAACTGTAATGGATAACATCAGATTTGGTAATATGGAAGCAAGTGATGATGATGTTTACCAAGCAGCGCATTTATCGCATGCTGATGAATTCATCCATAATCTAGATGAAGGCTATAAGACTGTAATTGATGGTAATGGTGGAGATCTTTCTCAAGGTCAAATGCAGTTACTAAGTATTGCACGAGCAATGATTGCTGATGAGCCAGTAATGATTCTGGATGAAGCAACTTCAAGCATTGATACTCAAACTGAGAAACTTGTTCAAGCCGGAATGGATAACCTTTTGGCTGGACGAACTAGTTTTGTAATTGCACACCGGTTATCGACAATTGTTAACTCTGACTTGATTCTGGTTCTCGACCATGGTCACATTATTGAAGCTGGTAATCATCAAGAACTATTGAAAGAAAAAGGCTATTACTACGAGTTATATACTGGTAAAAAAGAAATCGAATAGTCTTAAATTAAGAAATCCTAATCTCTTATTAGAAGAGGTTGGGATTTTTTGTGTGCTCATAAAAAGCGCTCAAATAAAGGAAATACCGCAAAGCAGATGTTTGGCTTAGAACACTTGTTTGTGTTATCATTATACAAAGATAAAATTATAATGATAGGTTAAAAATACTATATTCAGCAATTAGCGTGGATGTAGGTAAATAAAAGGAAATTAGTGATGAACCAAATACTTCAAATTCTGAGCGAACGTAGGGGCGATTTGTGGGTAGCACTCTTACAGCACTTACAAATTTCGCTTGTTTCGCTATTGTTGGCGATGGTAATTGCCATGCCGCTTGCTTTTTGGGCAACGAAACACAAAAAAGTAGCGGAATTTCTCTTACAGGTGACTAGTATTTTACAAACGATTCCTTCGCTAGCCCTTTTAGGATTATTAATTCCACTTGTTGGAATTGGCACTATTCCAGCAGTGATTGCACTTGTTGTCTACGCATTACTGCCAATTTTTCAAAACACTTATATCGGCCTAACTGGAATTGATCCGGCATTAGAAGAAGCTGCAAATGCCTTCGGCATGTCAAGGATGCAGAAGTTATGCAAGGTTGAGATACCGCTAGCTTTACCAACAATTATTTCTGGTATTCGAACTGCACTGGTGTTAATTGTTGGAACGGCGACAATGGCTGCATTAATTGGTGCGGGTGGTCTAGGTAGTTTTATTTTGCTGGGAATAGATCGTAATAACACTGCTTTGATTATTATTGGCGCGGTTTGTTCAGGTGCACTGGCAATTTGCTTGAGCGCACTAATTAAATGGCTTGAGCATGCATCTGTGAAAAAGGCTTTAGGCGTTTTTGCAGTTTGTCTGTTTTTCCTAGCAGGCTCAGGTATTTATCAGGCTGTGGAGAATCACACGGAAACAATTACTATTGCAGGTAAACTTGGTTCAGAGCCAGAAATATTGATTAATATGTATAAGGAATTAATTGAAGATGGCGATGCACACGTTAAAGTTGTTTTGAAGCCGAATTTTGGTAAGACTACTTTTTTATATAGTGCACTTAAAAATAATAAAATTGATATTTATCCAGAATTTACCGGGACAATCTTAGAGACTTTTGCTAAAAAGCCAATTTCAACTTCCGGGCTTGACGAACAGCAAACTTATCAAAAAGCTCGGCAATTAATGAAGCAGCAAGACAAGTTAGCTTTGTTAAAGCCAATGGCGTACGACAATACTTATGCGTTAGCAGTAAAAACCTCATTTATGAACAAATATCATCTGCATAAAATCAGCGATTTGGCACCAATTCAGTTCCAATTAAAAGGTGGAATGACGATGGAATTCATTGATCGTAGTGATGGTTTTAAAGGAATTAAAAAGCGCTATGATCTTGACTTTCCGGTTAAATCAATGGAACCAGCACTACGTTACCAAGCAATTCAACAAAATAAGGTCAATATTGTCGATGCTTATTCCACTGACAGTGAGCTACGGCAATATCATTTGAGTATTCTGCGGGATGATAAACATAATTTTCCTATTTATCAGGGTGCGCCTTTAATGAGCTTGGATTTTGCCAATAACCATCCCAAGATTGTTCAAAGCCTAAACAAGCTTGCCGGTAAGATTACTGAAAAAGAAATGCAGGAAATGAACTACGAAGTTAATGTAAAAAACGTTGATCCTGGCAAAGTTGCGCACCAATATTTGGTCAAGCATCATTTGATTAAGGAGAATTAAGATGACGGCAGCAATAAAATTTGAGCATGTAAAAAAATCTTTTGCCGATAAGTTAGTAATTAATGACCTTAATCTGGAAATTAAGCAGGGTGAATTGTTCGTCTTAGTTGGAAACTCAGGTAGTGGTAAAACAACAACAATTAAGATGATTAACCGATTGGAAGACCCTACGACCGGACAAGTACTGGTAAATGAGCAACCAACTACTTCATATGATTTACAGAAATTGCGTTGGAATATTGGTTATGTTTTACAACAAATTGCATTATTTCCGAATATGACCGTTGCTCAAAACATCTCGCTAATTCCAGAAATTAAGGGCGAATGTCGGCCCAAGGATAAGAAGCAGGAAAAGAAAACTGAACAATTGTTAACCGAAGTAGGACTCGATCCTAAAAGCTATTCTTCTCGCTATCCTAGTGAATTATCTGGTGGAGAGCAACAACGAATAGGCATTTTACGTGCGATTGCTTCTCAGCCGCCAATTGTTTTAATGGACGAACCGTTTAGTGCGCTTGATCCATTATCTCGAACTAATTTACAAGACTTAGTTATCGACCTACATGAAAATCTACATAACACAATTGTGTTTGTCACCCATGATATGAGCGAGGCACTTAAAATAGCAGATCGAATTGGAATCATGAAAGATGGTGAGCTGCTCCAAGTGGGTGAGCCCAATGAAATCTTGCGTCATCCGGCTAATCAATTCGTCCAAGACTTTTTCCGTGGCAGCTTGGGTAAGGATATCTACGAAACGCCTGTAAGGCAAGCAATCTTCTTCAATCGACTGGCTGAAGATCATGGACAAGAAAGCGAGCAGCTTCCAACAATCAGCGTTGATGAAAAGTTGGCTAAAGTGCTCAGCCTTTTATGTAATGCCGAAAAAGTTGCGGTTCAGGATCATGATGGTAAATTTATTGGCTTTCTTGACCGGCAATGGGTAATTAAATACTTGAATGGAATAAATGATTTTAGCTAAAAGTTGGGCCAAGTGCCCAGCTTTTTTAACAAAAAGATAAGTTATGTGTGAATGCTAGGTGATTGTAACAAAATTAGCTAAAATATGAATTATAGAGTCTGCTACACTATAAGTGGTAGAGATTATTCACAATAATTAATAAATAAAAAGAAGGGACAAAGCCCTATGAAAATTTTGGTAGTCGATGACGATAAAGAAATTGTTGAATTATTGAGTATTTATCTAAAGAATGAAGGTTATACTCCGGTTATAGCATATAGTGGTAAAGAAGCTATCACTAAATTAACTACTACACCTGATATTTCGTTAATGATTTTGGACGTAATGATGCCAAGTATGAGCGGAATTGATGTAATTAAAGAAGTTCGAAAGGACTCTGATATTCCAATTATTATTGTGTCAGCTAAAACCGGCGACATGGATAAAATTCAAGGCCTAATTACTGGTGCTGATGACTACGTTTCAAAGCCATTTAATCCGCTTGAAGTAATGGCTCGGGTACGTTCACTTTTACGTCGGAGTCAAAAGCAAGTTAAGGATGATGAACCAGATGTTTTGGAAATCGGGCCGCTAGTTATTAACCGTGATTCACACGAAGTAAAAACAATTGATGGCAAAGATATTCAGTTAACAGCATTGGAATTTGGCATTTTGTATTTACTTGCTAGTCATCCAAATCGTGTTTTTTCTGCTGACGAAATTTTCGAACGAGTATGGCAACAGGAATCTATTGTCTCGGCCAAGACTGTAATGGTCCACGTTTCGCATTTGCGTGACAAAATCCAGAAAGCTACTGGCGGCGAAGACGTTATCCAGACTGTCTGGGGTGTAGGTTATAAGGTTGAGGCCTAAATAAAAATGAATAAAGAACATGTCAAGTTAACAGCTACGGAAAAAAGTGAACTGTTTGCTGAAGGCGTGATTACAATTGTGCTACTCTTGTTGCTCAATTTATCCATTGTTATTTTGATTAATTTGACGATTTTGCAAAATAAGAACTTAGTAAACGGTATTTATTTTTTGAAAAAAACAATTACGTTTGCTGGAGGCCGACACCTATGGTCCTGGCAAAATACGTTTTTAGTCATGATGGGCGTCGGCGATTTGATTGTCTTATATTGGCGTTTAATTAGACGTTATCATCAAATGCAGTTGCGCCATGTTATTTCAGAGCTGCACTATATTGCTCAAGGTCACTTTGACCATACTATTTCGTTTAAAGTAAAAACCGATTTACAGAAGGTGATTGATTCAATCAATTCTTTAGTTGACAGTACTGTAAATGCAATTAATGAAGAAAGGGCAATTGAGCAATCAAAAGATGAATTAATTAGCAACGTCTCGCATGATATTAGGACGCCATTAACATCAATTATCGGTTATCTTGGCTTGCTTAAATCTGGTGTGGACGATCCTGAAGAACAGCAACGCTACCTTAACATTGCGTATTCTAAAGCAGAACAAATGAAGTCACTTGCACATGATTTGCTTGAATATACAACGCTAAAATCTACTAATACTAGTTTAAACCTGACTTCCCTGCATATTTTTTCAATGCTTGAACAGGTAGCGGCTGGTTTTGAATTTGAAGCAGATGAAAAAGGGGTTGTTTTTAACATTGAAACAAGACCCAAAGACTTGACGATTCAAGCTGACCCAGAAAAATTAGTGCGTGTGTATAATAATTTGATTACTAATGCCTTGAAATATGGTACCGGTGCTACCCAAATAAACTTGATTGCTAATTTAGTTAATAATAATGAGGTTGAATTACGAGTAGAAAATAACGGTGAGCGCATTCCAAAGGACTCTTTAAAGAAAATCTTTGAGCGTTTTTATCGTATGGAAGGCTCGCGGAATACTCAAACTGGAGGAACTGGACTTGGCTTAGCTATTACCAAGAGCATAGTCGACTTGCACCGTGGCAAGATTCGCTGTGAATCCGACGATAAGTGGACACGTTTTATCATTTGTTTGCCATTAGACCCAAAGAACACAAAATCTCTAGCCTAGCTGTGTTATAATTTTGACTAGATAACAAATAGAGGGGTATAGCATGAGTATTTCTTTAAATACCTGTATTTTAATATTAAAAGAACATCACTTACTTAAATCGAGCGCAGTTCAAGATACTGTTATGACCAAAATGGAATATGTGTCATACGATTCACGTGATATTAAAACCAACACCTTGTTTTTCTGTAAAGGTGCCGGTTTTAGACCAACTTATTTATCAATGGCAAAAGATAATGGTGCTAATTGTTATGTGGCTGAACAGCCCTACCCAGAAGGTAAAGGGATGCACGCACTGATTGTTCGCGATGTTTCAAAGGCAATGGCATTGCTATCTGCGGCATTTTTCCGTTTTCCACAAGATGATTTGTATGTAATTGCAATTACTGGAACTAAGGGCAAGACAACAACCTCTTACTTTTTAAAGGGGATGCTAGATCAAGTTAATGGTGGACGTACTGCATTAATTTCTTCTGTTAACAATGTCGTTGGTCAAAAGCCAGAAGATACTTTTAAGTCGAGTTTAACTACACCGGAGTCGCTTGATTTGTTCCGTGATATGCGTGAAGCAGTTGATAACGGAATGACTCATTTGGTAATGGAAGTTTCTAGTCAGGCTTATAAGCGTAACCGTGTCTTTGGCTTAACTTATGATTTAGGCTTCTTTTTGAACATTTCGCCTGATCATATTGGACCAAATGAACACCCAAACTTTGCGGATTATCTGCATTGTAAGTTACAGCTGTTGGTTAATGCGCGCAAGTGTATTATCAATGCGCAAACAGCCCACTTTGATGAAGTCTACGCAGCAGCTACAACGACAACAGATCCCGATAGTATTTACTTATTTGCGGATGAAAAGTTCACCAATCCGAGCTTAAAGCAAACAATTGACTTCCGCTTTTCTACGGAAGAACTTGATATGGCTCGTACGAAGTTCCAAGTTCTTTGTGTTAGTGACAAGGCAAAGCAGCTTAAGATAGCTGGTGATTATCAGTTGAAGATGCTTGGTGATTTTAACGAGTCCAACGGAACTGCAGCAGTTATTGGTGCAGGCTTGGCAGGTATGGAACATGATCCTGCTGCCAAAGGTATAAGTCAAGTATCTGTTCCCGGAAGAATGCAAACTGAAGTTACTAAGGATCATGGTGTGGTAGTTGTTGACTATGCTCATAATGAAGCATCAATGATGGCTTTAATGGGCTTCATGCAACGCGAATTTGATAATCCAAAAATCATAGTGGTAGTCGGTGCACCTGGTGATAAGGGGATTTCCCGACGTCCGGGTTTTAGTAAGAGCTTGAATGCATATGCTGACAAGGCCTTTTTGACAACTGATGATCCAGGCTTTGAAGATCCAATGGAGATCTGCCAGGAAATTGACGCGGGAATTGACCACTCTAAAGTTGATGTCACAATCGAATTAGATCGACAAAAAGCAATTTATGATGCAATTAGTATGTCAAAAAATGGTGACGTTGTTCTAATCTGTGGTAAGGGTGAAGATGGCTTCCAAAAGGTTCGCGGAGTCAATACACCTTACCCTTCTGATATCAATGTAGCCCAGCAAATGATTAATGAGCTGGAAGGACAGAACGAGCACTTTAAATAGTGAGAAAAGCGCAAAATGAGAAACTTTTTTACAATTCTTGGTGGTATGGGGACAATTGCAACTGAAAGTCTTGCAAGACAACTTAACCACCGAATTAAAATCACTAAAGACCAAGACTATTTAAATTATGTTTTGGTTAATGACGCCCAAGTACCTGATCGAACAGCATATATTAAAGACCATTCCAAACCTAACTTTTTCATCAATTTGCGTGAAGATGTTTTACAACAGGCGCAATTAGGTCCAGATTTCTTTATCATGCCGTGTAATACAGCACACTATTTTTATGATGACCTTGCTGGTCTAACCGATGTCCCTTTTTTGCATATGATGCGGATCGCGGTGCACCGGTTTGTTGAAGAATATCCTAATGAGCAGAAAATTGGTGTAATTGCGACTGAGGGATCAATTTATGACCATTTATATGTTGACGAAATTACGGCAGTTGGCCGTCAGGCAGAACTGGGTGGTCCTGAAATTCAGCCGATGGTTACTGAACTGATTTATACTAACATCAAGCAAAAGGGTGTAGTGGACTCAGAACTATATCATAGTATTTTGCGTAAGATGCATGATGAGTACGGCTGTAACGTTATTTTGTTAGGCTGTACCGAGCTTTCTTTAGCCCAAGAAAAAGCCCCTGATCATCCTTATAAGGTGATTGACCCACAATCAATCATTGCTGATGTAGCGATTGAGTTAGAATTGAAAATTCGTGCAGGGATGGATCCTAAAGAAGCTGTAAAGAAGTACTTATATTAAAAAAGTTTCACTTGCTATTGTGAGTGAAACTTTTTTTAGTATGTAATTGATATTTTGGTTATTAGAAGACAAAAAATATTGCGGGGGAGAAAGATGATTGCAATCATTTTTTTGATTTGAAACAAAAATAAAAGCTCTGAAAGTATTATTCCAGAGCTTTTATTTTAGAATTTTTATACTAGTAACATAGCATCGTCTTCAACTTCAGCACCAACTTGCTTTTGGAATAATTCCATTAACTTAGGCACTGTTAAGCTTTGCTTTTCTTCACCTGCTAAGTTAACTGCAACTTTTCCTTGATGCAACATAATTAGTCGATTACCGTAGCGAATAGCGTCTTCCATGTTGTGTGTAACCATGAAAGCAGTTAGCTTTTGGTCATTAATTAGCTTTTCGGTTAATTCCATTACTGTGATTGAGGTCTTGGGATCAAGAGCAGCAGTGTGCTCATCAAGTAAAATTAAATCTGGTCGTTGCAATGTGGCCATTAATAATGTAATTGCTTGACGTTGACCACCTGATAATAAACCAATTTCTGTATCCAAACGGTTTTCAAGGTTAAGTCCTAACTGAGCGAGTTGTTTTTTGAAGAACTTGCGATCTTGCTTTTTAACTCCCGGACGAAAGCCACGTCTTTGTCCACGTTTCATTGCCAAGGCTAAGTTTTCTTCTACAGTCAATCTTACTGCTGTTCCCATTTTAGGGTCTTGAAAAACTCGGCTTATATTTTTAGCACGCTTGGTAACAGGCAATTTGGTAATATCAGTTCCGTTTAAAATGATTTGTCCTTCTTGCACCGGAATGGTTCCAGCAATACTGTTTAGTAAAGTGGATTTACCAGCACCATTACTACCGATAATGGTAACAAAATCACCAGCCTCTAAATCTAAATTAACGCCGCGCAGCACTCTGTTTTCATTAACGGTGCCACTTTCAAAAGTTTGGTGTAAATTTTTAATCTTTAGTACTTCTGGCATGATTTTTTCCTCCCTTTAGATTACGCGGTAAATGGAAATTAGGTAATACAAGACAAACAACTAGAACTAAGGCAGAAGCCAATTTGGCATCTGCAGGTTCAACGTTCATCTGGAAAACTAGCGCTAAAATCAAGCGGTAAATAATTGCACCCAAGACTAAAGTTAGTAAACGTCCCCAGATTGGCAAGTTGCGTACAAGAACTTCTGCGATAATGATTGAAGCTAAACCGATAACTAGGGTACCTACACCAGAGTTTAAGTCTGCAAAACCATTATTTTGGGCAAGTAACGCACCGGAAAGAGCAATACAACCGTTAGAAATCATGTAACCTAAAATCTTCATTTGTTCAGTTTTGATACCATTTGCGGCACTCATTTGTGGATTATCACCAGTTGCACGCATTGCTAAACCAATTTCAGTTCTGAAGAAAATTACAAGTAAAGCTATTACTAGTAGGGCAATGATTAATCCCATAACGATAACTGCATTATTTCTGGATAAGCCCCATTTTTGCGCGATTGAGAAAATTGTTTCTTTACCTAAGAGAGAAACATTAGCGGCATTTTGCATGACTCTTGAAGTAATCGAGTACAAACCAGTCATTGTGATGATTCCGGCCAATAACGACGGAATTCGTAATTTAGTATTTAAAACTCCTGTCACTAGTCCTGCAATTAAGCCACCGCCAAAAGCTGCTAGTGTAGCTATAAAAGGATTAACACCTTTAACTAGACACATTGTGGCGATTGCTCCGCCCAAGGGAAAACTGCCTTCTGCGGTCATATCGGCCAAGTCAAGAATCCGAAAAGTTAAGTATACGCCAATGGCCATTAGTGACCAAAGCAATCCTTGTGAGGATGCTGAGAGAAGTAATTCCCAAAAAGTATTTAACATTGTTCTACATTCACGCTACCTTTCTGCTATTTATTTAGGGGCTTTAATGGAATTAGGATCAATTCCAAGTGCCTTAGCCATCTTTTTGTTAACAACTAATTGTAATTTTTCTGCTTTTTCAACTGGCATATCAGCAGGTTTAGCTTTACCATCTAAAATTTTAGCGGCCATTTTTCCTGTTTGTTCGCCAAGTGATTCATAGTCGATACCGATTGAAGCTAAACCACCAGTTTTAACTTGGTCAGTTGAGCCGGCAACCAACGGAATTTTCTTTTCTTTAACAACTTTACCAATGATTGAAGCAGCTGAAGCAAAAGTATTGTCAGTTGGAACATAGATGCCTTGAACTTTTCCTGCCAAAGTTTCAGTTACTTGTTGAACGTCATTAGTTGTATTAGCTGTTTTAACTACTACTTTTACACCAGCTTTTTTAAGAGCCTTGATTGCTAAATCTGCCTGAATCTTTGAATTTGATTCACCAGCATTGTACATAACACCAATTGTTTTAGCTTTTGGAACAATTGATAAAAGCAATTTAATTTGCTTGTCAATTGAAACCATGTCGGTTGTACCAGTAATATTTCTGCCTGGTTTTGCGTTTGAATCAACTAACTTAGCAGCTTTTAAATCCGTTACGGCAGTGACAACTACTGGGATATCTTGAGTTGAGTTAGCCACACTTTGTGCTGCTGGAGTTGCTATTCCAAGAATTAAGTCTGACTTCTCGTTCACAAGTTTTTCACTCATACTCTTTAAGTTGTCTTGACTATTTTGAGCGTTTTGGTAGTCAATCTTAAGGTTTTTACCTTCAACGTAACCACCTTTTTTTAGACCCTTTTTAAATCCAGCATATGCTTTGTCAAGGGATGGGTGCTGTACAACTTGCAAAATCCCCACATGCTTAACTTCTGAACTGTTATCAGCTTTTTTATTATTGCTGCATCCACCCAATAAGAGTAATCCGGCTAAACTTAGCCCTGCCATTAATTTTTTGATCTGCATTTTGCAATCCTCCATAAAAAAATACCCACTTACTTCTAAGTGGGTATCACAAAAATTATTTTGTAATTTTAATAGTTGCGCCTAGCCACTTAAAAGTTATGTGGCTAACCGTAAACAAATCGCTCTAGCCATCATAGATAAACTCAAACTTGCGTTTTGTTTGAACTCACCTTGATGAATTCAAACACTATCTAAAGTAGCTAAAGTAATAACGGTTATTCAGTTGTGAATTTTGACAAATATTCATTATCAAATACCTCCAACCTTGATGAAAAAATTATAGGAAAAAAAGAAGAAAAAGTCAAGTTTTGTAATAGTTGTATCTGGAAAAAGGGAAGGAGGATGTTTTAGTCGAATAAAAAAGGTCGCTGATATCAGCGGCCAGAATTACATTTCTTACAGTTATTTAGGTGCTTTGATTGACTTGGGATCAATTCCAAGCGCCTTAGCCATTTTCTTGTTGACAACTAACTTCATGTCATGAGCTTTCTCAACCGGCATGTCAGCTGGCTTAGCTTTACCAGCTAAAATCTTAGCTGCCATTTTCCCAGTTTGTTCGCCAAGTAATTCGTAATCAATTCCGATTGAAGCAAGTCCACCAGTTTTAACTTGATCAACTGAACTTGCCACTAGCGGCACTTTCTTTTCTTTAACAACTTTACCAACAACGTCTGCAGCGGAATCGAAAGTATTGTCGGTAGGAACGAAAATACCGTCAACCTTTGAAGCTAAAGTTTCAGTTACTTGCTGAACATCGTTAGTTGAATTAGCTGTCTTAATTAAAACTTTGACTCCTGCTTTTTTAAGGGCAGCTGTGGCTAAATCTGCTTGAATTTTTGAATTTGACTCACCAGCATTGTACATAATACCGATTGTTTTAGCTTTAGGTACAATTGATAGAAGCAGCTTAATTTGTCTCTCGATTGAAACCATGTCAGTGGTCCCAGTAACGTTTTTCCCAGGCTTAGCATCCGATTTAACTAGCTTAGCTGCCTTTAAGTCGGTGACTGCGGTAACTACAATTGGGATATCTTGACTAGCATTTGCCAAACTTTGAGCAGCAGGAGTTGCAATACCAAGCATTAAATCGGATTTCTCATTAACCAATTTTTCACTCATACTCTTCAGATTATCTTGATTATTCTGTGCATTCTGGTAATCAATCTTAAGGTTTTTACCTTCGACATAGCCTTCTTCCTTTAACCCTTTTTTAAAGCCCTTGTATGCTTTGTCTAAAGAAGGGTGTTGAACGACTTGTAAAACACCAACGTGTTTTACGTCTGAATCATTATCAGCTTTTTTATTATTGCTGCAGCCTCCTAATAATAGTAATCCAGCTAAACTTAATCCTGCCATTAATTTTTTGATTTGCATTTTGCAATCCTCCATAAAAAATACCCACTTATTTCTAAGTGGGTATCATTAACTAATCTGTAAATTAATTATTAGTACTATTTTGCTCTAATAATTAGCCACTTAGAAACCTATGTGACTAATTACACTCAAAAAGCTATAGCCATCATAGATAAATTTAAACTTTTTAGTCTAAATTCATCTAGATGAACTTAGACCTTATCTATAGTAGCTATAGTAATAACGGTTATTCTGCTGTAATTGTTGATTAGAAATCATCAAATTACCTCCAAACCTTTAATATGATTAGCATAAAGTATTAATAAAAATGTGTCAACTGGATCTAAATATATGCGGCAGTGCAAAAGGCTTATTAATTAGTGTTTTCGCCTAGGAAAAACATTTTTCAAAATTTCTTTAGTTTTTTGCAATGGAAAGCGCTATTATTTATAACTAGAATACCAGTAATATAGTTATTTACTAAATTAGAAGGAGAAAAGCCGATGACACGATTGCAAAAAATGGTCTTAAAACCGAAAGAGCAGTTAGTTACGCGGCTTTTTTTGTCGCCTAAACTTCAGCAAAACCTAACTGTTTTATCTTATAGCACCTATGATTTGGTTAGTGCAATGAAGGAATTAAGCGAGAGTAATCCCTTTGTTTCATTGGCTGAACCTAAGAGTGAAACTCATAGCCTGGAATGGATTGGTGATACTGGGAGTGAAAGCTTGCCCGATCATCTTTTATTGCAGGTAAGGATGAGTGACTGGAGTAATAGGGAAAAGAGTGCTGTTAAGTTACTAATTTATAATTTGGATGATAATGGATACTTGCGCGCCAAATTAAATGAACTTGCTCAAGCATCAGAATTTTCACTTGCAGATTTGGAGCAAGCAAAAGTGCTATTGCATAGTTTAGACCCATGTGGGATTGGTGCAAGTAGTCTAAATGAATGTCTGTTAATTCAAGCTTGTCAAAAAGAGAACTTTGATGAAACTGCAATGCAAATTTTGCTTTCTGACAGTTTGGAATTACTTGCGGATCCACAAAAATGGGAGCAGTCAGATTTTTCGGCTAGTCAATTAACTCAGGCACTAGCTAACATTCAGACACTAGATCCGACACCAGCAGGTGAATATGTGACTGAGCAAAACATTCAATATTTGCTACCTGATTTGATTTTTAAAGTTGAAGTTGGACGCCTAACAATTGAAACAGCGAAGTCGCAAATTCCCGAATTACTATTTGATGAAAAAACTTACAAGGAATTAAAAACACAATCTGACCAAGGTGAATATTTTTCGCAACAACGTCAAGATTATTTAGAAATGAAAAATGCAATAGACCAGCGGCAACAAACTATCCTTCGCTTGGGAAAATATGCTGGTGAATATCAAAGAGCATTTTTAACTACAATACAAACGCAGGAATTAAAACCTTTAGGTTTAAAAGATGCGGCTAATGCATTGAACTTAGCACCAAGTACGATTAGTAGGGCAATAAAAGACAAGTACATCCAGTGTCAGAATAAAATTTTTAGTTTAAAAATTCTATTTCCACGCAAAGTTACGACCGATTTATCTCAGGCACGAATTGAGTATGATTTGCAAAAGTTAATTGACCAAGAAAGTCCTCAGCAGCCGTTAAGTGATCAGCAATTAGTCGAACATTTTGCGGATCACGGTGTTACTTTGAGCAGGAGGGTAATTGCGAAATATCGTAAAAAACTAAATATTCCCAATAGCTATCAGCGTAAAAGAGACTGACAAAAGTAAAAATTTTTCTGACTTCTATTTATTAATTGTTTAGAATGTGGAATTTAAAGTTTCTGATATGCATGCTGGAGCTAAATATGGAGAATTGGAAATCTGTGTTACTTATGATACTCCTCAAAAGATGGCTAAAAGGCCAGTTTGTATATGAAGACGCTAAGGCCAAGTATGCTCATAGAGATGATTTAAAAAGCAAAACATTAAAAACTATTGGAATTGGTTTAGCTGTTACGTACTATGATGGATATGATTCAAACGGTAACGTCCGTTGTAAGTAAAAATCTTTAGAATACTATTCTAATCATTACATCAATAAAAAAGCCTAGACAACAATCTAGGCTTTTTATATTTAGTTAGCTTTTCTTTACAAATGCTAGAGTATTATTTCTAGATGGAAATTTAAGGCAAGTCATTGCCAGCAGCTAGGTAAATATCGTACCATTCTTGAGCTGTTAGTGAGACGCCTGCACCTTTAGCACTGTCAACAATGTGTTCTGGTGTCATGGTTCCAATGATTACCTGACCAATTGCTGGGTGACGTAGTATCCAGGCGGCTGCAATTGCGTTTTTGGAAACGCCCTTTTTATCTGCTAATTTTTGTAACGCGTCGTTAACTTCTGGGAACTTAGGGTTGCCGATAAAGTTACCTTCAATTTGACCATATTGGAATGGCGACCAAGCTTGAACTGTCATATTGTGTAAGCGTGAATAGTCTAAGACACCGCGGTCGTGGTCAATACTGCGAGCATCAGTCATATTAGTATGGATGTTAAAGTCAATTGGGCCAGTGTGCATGACACTCAGTTGCAATTGATTAATCAGCAATTTTTGACTTAAACCTGCTTGCAATAGTTCGACTTGCATTGGGTTAAAGTTGGACACACCAAAGTGACGCACCTTACCATCTTTTTGCAGTTCATCAAACGCAGCCGCAATTTCGGCAGGATCCATCAAAGCATCTGGACGATGCAAAAGTAGGCTGTCTAAATAGTCAATTTTCATGCGAGAAAGAATGCCATCAACACTTTTAATGATATGTTCTTTTGAAAAATCATAGCGAGTTGTCTTATAGTTTTGCGATTCATCCTCAAAAATTCCGGTTTTTGATTGAATGTAAAAATCATCACGACTAAGTGAGGACTTTTCCAAAGCTTCGCCAAAAATTTCTCCTGATTTGCCATGACCATATATGTCTGAAGAATCAATAAAGTTAATTCCTGTGTCATGAGCAGTTTCTAATGCTTTAACAGCTTCATCAACCGACAGCTTGTTCATCCGCATTATCCCAAATGCGATTGCAGAAGCACTAAAGTTAGTGTTACCAATTTTTATTTGTCTCATAATGTACCTCCTAATGCTTAGTATAGTTCATGAAAGATAAAAAGAGTTGAAATCATTTTTTAATTTTTGTTGAAACTTTGTTAGTTAGTCTAATTATTTTTTAAATTTAAGTTCATCTTTAATAAAAAACAGCTATAATGAGAGATAACAAATTTTTTAGATAATACTTTAAATTACTTTCTAGGAGGACAAATATCATGAGTAATAAGATCGGTATCATAGGTGATGGTCATGTTGGTAGCACAGTAGCACATCAGTTACTTGTTTCAGGTTTGGTTGATGACTTGGTTTTAATTGATGTAAATGAGGCAAAAGTCACTGCGGATGAGCTTGATTTCCAAGATGCAATGGCTAACTTGAAGCATCACACCAACATTGTAATTAATGACTATTCTGCCTTAAAAGATGCCGATATTATTATTAGTGCTTTTGGCAACATTAGCTTAGAAGCTGGTGGAGAGCGTTTTGCGGAATTAAACTATAACAGAGAACGAATTGGGGATATTGCAGCTTCAATCAAAAAGAGTGGTTTTGATGGCATTTTGGTCGCAATTACCAATCCTGTTGATGCAATTACTAATATGTATCAAGAATTGACTGGTTTGCCTAAAAAGCATGTTATTGGAACGGGTACACTTCTTGATACTTCAAGAATGAAAAGGGCTGTCGGCTCGCGTTTGAACGTTGATCCTCGTTCAGTTGAAGGCTTTAACTTAGGTGAGCACGGTAATTCGCAATTTACTGCTTGGTCAACTGTTAAAGTTTTGGAGCAACCAATTACGGAATTGGTTAAAGACAAGCCTTGGAAGCTTGAAGACTTAAATGATGAAATTAAATTTGGCGGTCAAACTGTTTATAAGGGTAAGCAATACACCAATTATGGGATTGCAGCAGCTGTTACTAGATTAGTAGAAACAATTGAAAGTGACGCTCGCACAGAGCTTCCGGTTTCAAATTACCAGGAGAAATATGGTACTTACTTATCATACCCAGCAATCGTTGGACGTGACGGCATAGTTCAACAAGTCCAATTGGCTTTGACTGATGAAGAAGAAAAACTGCTGGCAAAATCTGCAGAAACAATTAAAGAAAAATCGAAATAAGTACTTTTGCTAAATGATGGCTAGTTAAGCCATCATTTTTCGTATACTAAAAAATAGAGGTTATATTCCTTTTTAAGTGTATGATTATAGTAATTAAAAAATCATTAGGAGAAGGAAAATGAGTCAAAAAAAGGATGACTATATATTAGGTCTCGATATCGGGACAAACTCATGTGGTTGGGCTGCAGCCGACAAGAAAAAAGTTACGTGGTAAAACCGCTATCGGTTCACATTTATTTGAAGAAGGACATTCAGCCGCAGATCGTCGCGGCTTTAGAACTCCACGCCGTCGGCTTAAACGAAGAAAATGGCGTTTAGGATTGTTAGAAGAAATTTTTGCGGAGCCAATGGCTGAAGTTGATCCAAGTTTCTTCGTTCGTCTTCATCAACCATGGGTTTCCCCTTTAGATAAAGATCGGAAAAAGTACGCCGCAATTGTTTTCCCAACTGCCAAAGAAGATGCAAAGTTTTATCAGAAATATCCGACAATTTAACATCTGCGTCAAGCTTTAATGACAGAAAATCGCAAATTTGATTTACGTGAGATTTTTTTGGCGATGCACCACATTGTTAAATACCGTGGCAATTTTTTGCAGGATACTCCTGTCAAAAGCTTTGAAGCTTCAAAAATCGATGTAGCACCAACATTAGAATCAATTAATGCTGCTTTTAACAATAAAGCTGATGAAGACTGCGAAAAGCTAGAATTAAACTTAAAAAATGCACATGCTATTGAAGAGGTGATAAAGGGTGAGGACCAGGATAAAACGACTTATAAAAAGGACAAAGTCAAAAAAATCGCGTTATTGTTACCAACCTCTACGGATAAAAATGCAAAAAATGCAGCTAAACAGATTGCTAATGCCATTATGGGCTATAAAACGTAATTTGAAACTATCCTAGCTAAAGAAATTGATAAAAGCGATAAAGCAAGATGGGAATTGGGAAAGTTTTAGATGGTTGTTAAATCAACGATGATTAGAAACGAAAAGCCTCTTCCTCCAATTAATTGAATTTGTCCAAGACATAATATAATCGCATAAAGAAAAACGCGCTAGATAAAGCGCGTTTTATTTTGCCAAAGTAAAGCTTAAGTATGACTAGTTTTGGTCCAAGAGTTATTGCCAATTAATTCTCTACCAATTGAACGGTAGGGGATAAATGATAATACCCAGCGGTAAATACCAAAACTAAAAATGATTCTTAAAATCTCAATTGGGTTGCTAACTGTACTAAAGCCAGTTTCAAACCACTGCTTTTTAATCATTAAACCATTAATGGTATATTCAGTTAATAAAAGGGCTAAGATAATTGCTAAGCTTGCCCCCAAATTGTATCTGGCATAAGCAATCAGCGTAATAACCGACACGATTGAGGATGGGACTACGATAACTGATACATAAGGCACTAATAAAAACAATAAAATAAATGCCTTAATTCCAGCTGATATCCGGTCAGATTTGATAATTTTCTCACCATAAATTTTTAGACATTGCAGACCACCTTGACACCATCTTGTGCGTTGCCGGATTAGCTTGCTAAGATTAGTGATACCTTCTTGTCTAATTGCAACGGTATTTAAGAAGGTGCCATAATAACCTTTTAACAGTCCTTTTAGTGAAAACTCACAATCTTCAAGTAGAGAAGAGGACCAACCAACTTTTTCCGCCATGGTTAATGTAACAAATTGTCCATTGCCAGATGCGAGAGCCGTGCCCCAATTAGTACGGGCCATTTGCAACAAACCGTTGTAAATGGATAATTCAAAATTTTGCATAATCGTCAGATTGTCTACTGTATTATAGACATCTACGCGTGTTTGAACCAAGTCATAATTTGAATTTTCAAAGGCATTAACTACTTTGTTTAAATAGTTACTATCAAAATGACTATCTGCATCAATAATTCCAACTAATGTTTGTTTTACAGGAAAATTCATTTTAAGCAGATGATTAATTGCGTCTTGCAGCGCCGGTCCTTTACCTTGCTGTGCATTAGGCTTAATACGATGGATAATGTAGAGATTTTCAGGGTTAGATTGTGACCATTCATCTAGCAATTCTGTAGTGCCATCGCTAGAAGCATCGTCTATAAAAACTAGTTTCAAATCAATAAATTTTTTGCATTTATCGTGTAATGTAAGCAATCCGGGAATATCTCGCTTCAATGTCGAATATTCATTCATTGCAGGGATTAAAAGAAGCAATGTGCTGAATTTACGCTGGAAGTGAGAATATTTTTCCTGCTTAATATGTTGACTAAATGTTAAGTAAAGGCTAAAACACAAGTCGAAAATAAAGGCAGACCCACTGATGATAAGCATAGCCGCTATAAAATACCTCATTTTATCAGCTCCTTGTTATTTAACAGTTACTATTTTTCATGTTCATCTTACCACCATTATTAAGAAATCAGTTAGAAAATGACTTATCAGTTAAGACTAAATTGATATACAAAAATATAGAATAAATAGTGTCTGTGACTTAATAGCTAAAATAAAAATCAAGTAGAGTTCTACTTGATTTTTACTAGTTATTCACCTTTAAAACTGCCGTTTTCTACTTCACGAATGAAATCAGCTAAATGCTTGTAATAAACATCTGGATTATCAACCATGTGGTGGTGTCCACCATCTGGAGTTGTAACTAGACGTGAGTTTGGAATCTCTTTTTGCATAGTTTTAGCAGTTGAGATTGGCATTGTTTCTTCTTCGCCAAAAGTTAATAAGGTCGGGACAGTGATCTTCTTCAATTGATCTCTAAAGTGCCAGTCCTTTAATTTACCAGTGATAACAAACTCATTGTCACCTTGAAAAGCATTATATACTGCGCTTCCACCAATATCATTTAAGTGGTAGAGCTTAGAAGGCTGCTTACGATCAACAAAATTGATGTTTAAAATGTTGACATCCTCTTGATAACGAGTGTTGTCATAGTCATTTTTTTCTTCACATTCGTGCATGAAGTCAATTTCTGTTTGTGGCAAAACTTGTTGACGGCGGCGGTTAACAGAAGCGACGTATTCATCGATCTCGTCAACCATGGAAGAAATAATTGCGCCTTTTAAGTGGTTACCATATTTGACAGCATATTCTTGAACAAGAAGACCGCCCCAGCTTTGGCCGATTAGGTAAAAGTTGTCTAAGCCGAGCTTTTCACAAACTTCATCAACTTCATCTAAGAAATATTCATAAGTCAGGTATTTTTTAGCGATTTCGGGATCGGAATAGTCAGGTTGATCTGAATAAAGTGATCCTAGTTGGTCATACATTGTTACTTGAACGTCTAGACCTTGCTTTTTAAGTTGATCAGCAGTATCTTCCCAATATTCATGGTTACCGCCAGGGCCGCCATGTAAGCAAAGTAAATGAATGTCGCCTTGTCCTTGGGTATTAGTCCAAAGGTGGTAACCGTTGTCTAAAGTAATAATTTTGGATCCAGTTTTCATATTTTTCCCCTTACTTTTTATTAATCAATCTCTATTTTAGCCTATAACGAGTTAAAGCAAAACAGGACAAAAAGAAATAGAGTATGCTTTTGGAGCTAAATTTACCTAGCAAGCTTGAATCAATCACTTCTGATGAGTCTTTGCTATACTTAAATTAGGTGGCTTTATTTGCTCAGCTAGCTAGTGAAAAAGCTGATTATAAAGCCATAAACGAAGTTATAGCGCAACTACTTGCCGGCTTTTGGGTAGCTGCTATTTTTAAAAAAGGTGGGAATGTTATGACTTTTTATACACTTAAGTATATTGAGCAGAATCAAAATACTAACAAAACAATTTTGTATATTCTAATTGCGGTTGCAGCGGTTGCTATGATTGCTTTTACTGTCCTCTATTTGCGACACCGGTTTAACACCCGCTACCGTGATTTAGGTATTATCGCGTTATTGTTCTTGCTTTTATTTGGTGGCACACAATATGAAAAATACGTTCAAACCAACCTAGTTAAGTCTCAATCAGAGCAAATTACACCGTTTATTAAGTCTGTTGCCAAGGATTTTGGGGTGCCTAATAGTGATGTTTTGGTGAGTTCGACGACACTTCAAGACGGTTTGATAGTACGGATCAACTCAAAGGATATTGATTATCAGTTAGAACTAAATGATGACAATAACACTTATTCTTTGAAACAAGCGCATGTAATTAATCATCAAGTTGATATAAAGAATTAGGAGGAGATTGAGATGGACTATACACAGCTCTTTATTAAGTTCGTTTTAGGTGTGTTAACTTTAATTTTTCAAATAAATGTTTTTGGTAAAACCAATATTGCTCCAACCACAGCTCTTGATCAACTACAGAACTATGTTCTTGGTGGGATTATCGGTGGTGTAATCTATAATTCCAGCATTTCAGTTTTACAGTTTTTACTAGTACTAATTGTTTGGACATTAGTAGTCTTTATTTTGAAGTTTGCGCGTGAGCACAGTAATTTTATTCGCAGTTTAATTGACGGTAAGCCGATTCAGATCATCAAGGACGGACAAGTTTTAGTAAAAAACTGCTTAAAAGCTGGTATTTCTGCCAATGAATTAATGTTTAAATTACGTAGTCAGGGAATCTATTCTGTTGATAAAGTAAAGAACTGTATTTTTGAAAAAAATGGGCAATTGACTGTAATTAAAACTGATGAGAAAAATGTCCGTTTTCCTTTAATAAATGATGGTCAAATCAATCAAGATGTGCTTGAATCTATTGATGAGGATGAAAAATGGCTGAAAGAAGAAGTGAAAAAAGCTGGCTTTAATGATCCTAGTGATATCTTTTTAGCTGATTTTGAAGATGGTCATGTCTCTTTCACGGGGTATGATCGAAAATAAGAAAGAGTAATTAATGGAAAATCTGAATAAAGCACAGCAATTGCTTGACGATGCGGATGTTGTAATTGTCACTGCAGGCAATAAAATGGCAAAAAATGAAGGACTTGATTTGCTGGGAACAGAAAATTTTGAGCAAGATTTTCCGGAAGTTGCTAGTAAATATCATGTGAATTCAATTGGGGCTGCTCTTGATCACAAGTTTGATTCCTGGGCTGAACAATGGTTATTTTGGAGTCAATTAATTGAAAAATATTCACTTAATTATGTTCCAAGTTCGGCAATGAAAAAATTGCGTAAACTAATTGGCGAGAAAAAGACTTTTATTGCTACCTCAACTTTTGGACATTTTTTTGAACAGGCTGATTTCAATAAAAATCGAATCTTCAATGCGTTTGGTGACTGGACGATGATGCAGTGTTCAAGTGGCGTTAATCATGGTGCTAAAAGTGACCAAGAATTTGTTCGTCAAATATTGACAGCCCACCAAAGTGGGCAAGACATAACTAAGCTAGTTCCGAAGTGTGAGCAGTGTGGTCAACCAATGGAGATTCACATGCCGTTAAACGAGCACTTTTACCCAGATACAGACGCTAATACCCGTTTTCGCTGGTTTTTAACTGGGAACGAAGAGGAAAAAGTGGTCTTTTTGGAGCTCGGTGTTGATGAAACAAGCCCTCAATTATTTGAACCAATCATCAGATTAGTTCAACAGTTCCCACAATGGACTTATGTAGCGGCAGATTATCAACAAGAAATGTTACCACTGGACATTCAAGATAGAAGCGCAGCCGTAAATGCGGATACTGCGAGTTTATTGCAGGCTTTAGTTACAGGTTAGGAAGATTGCATGAGTATTTATGTCAAAAATGGCGTTTTGCACGTCACGGGTTCTCAGGATAAATTGCGTGCGAAAGGTGAAGAAAAACCAAGCTTTATTTCTGATTACACAATGCTTGATATTGAAACGACTGGACTTAATCCCTATCGTGACCATGTGACTGAGCTGGGTGCGGTCAAGGTGCGCAATAACGAAATTGTTGCAGAATTTAATAAGCTAGTCTTTTACCCAAGATCAAATAAGGTTCCTACCTTTATAACTAAATTAAACGGGATTACCACCGAGCTTTTACTTAGCGAAGGTGTGCCTGTTAAAGAAGCGATGACTGAATTTCGCGAATTTATTGGCGATGACATTATTATTGGCTATAACGTTAACTTTGACTTGAACTTTTTATATGATTTGACGGAAAAATTCCATTTGCCAGCATTAAATAATGACTATGTTGATGTTTTGCGACTTGCACGTGCGTACTATCCTTTCCAACATAACCGATTGCTAGACTGTATTCAACGTGCTGGGATTGCAGAAGAAGAGCAGCATCATGGCTTGGCTGATTCAATCGATACCAAAAAGGTTTACGATGATTTTCGCGATCATTTTACCGATGAACTTTTGGTAGAGGCGCAAGGCAAAATCAAAAACGTGGACTTACTTGAAGCAGAACTTGAGGCTTGGGAACTGGGCTTTCGCAATCCGATTAGTAATAAGCTGATCACATTTGCAGATGGAATTGGCATGGATAATGATGAAGCAGCTTTAATGGTTAATAACATGGGTGGCCAAGCCCAAACCATTGTTACTCCAGAAACCAATTATTTGATTATTGATGATGATCACTTTTTCAGTAAAAACAATGTGGCATGGCAGAAAGCTCAGGAATACAATAAGGATGGTAGTAAGATTAAGCGACTATCCGAAAGTTACTTCTTAAATATGCTTGATGAATGGGCTAGGTCTTAAAGTAAAAAGCAGAGAGAGCAATCTTTGCTTTTTTTATTTACCTTTGTTGCAAACAGCAGTTCGATTGGCTATACTTAGTTATTATTTAAGTAAGGGACTGACTAAATGGCTCGCAAGCGAAGACGGCAAAGCAAAAAAACTAGTGGTAGTGATTTTTGGGCAATTGTCATTATCATTCTTTTTTTGTTGTGGTTTGTTTCAACCAAAGGTGGCTCAGATCCTAGTGGACATCAAGCAATCGAACGAATTGGACGCAATGAACCAGCTAAGAAAAACAAAATTGACCAGGCTAAGCCAGCTGCCAAAGTGTACGGTGGCTTATCACAGGAAGATTACGCTAAATTAGCTAAGCTTGATTTTAAGAGTGGCGATGAAGCATACATTACAGTGAATAATGATAAGTCAACGCTAATTAAAAATGCATGGCGCGTTAACCGCGTTATTTATGCAAACTTGGATAGTTTAAATCGGACTTCTCACTCAAACACTGCCTTTTTGGAAAAAAGAAATGTTGCTAATGATAGTTTACGAGTTCAGCAATATGTTCAACCGACAGCTTGGCACTACAATCGACGCAATGGGACGCAAATTTATAACCGTGGACACCTAATTGCGTATTCTGTTTCTGCGGGAATCGATCAAGCAGGTAATTTCAACCCTCGTAATCTTTCCGGTGACCAGAATAATCCTAAAAATTTATTTACGCAGTCGGCCTATTCAAACCAAAGGGTACAAACTATTTTTGAAAGTAAGGTGCGAAAAGCACTAAGAGAAAATAAACGAGTTATCTATCAGGCTACGCCAATATTTCGTGGCGAGGAGCTAATGGCACGAGGAATCAACCTGCAGGCTGTTTCAACTGACGGCACACTCGACTTTAATGTTTATTTGTTCAATGTTCAACCTGGTTTTTCGTTCAATTATCAAAATGGACGCGCAAAGGTTAACCGCGAAATACAAGTTAAAAGTGAAAATCAAAAAGCTTACTACTAATTATGTAGTAAGCTTTTTTCGCACAAAATGTGAAATAATGGAACATTTTTAAATGGTAGTGATTCACCCTCTTAGAATTTAGAGTAAAGGAGGATGATTAGCATAGGCAACGGGGAAAGTCAGATAAATTAAAGTCGGCTTTCCTAAATATAATTCTATTTTGTAAAAACAATAAAAATATACCCTTCTAGAGACTGCTTAAATAAATTAGCGGTCTTTAGTCTTGTCTGTTGTAATCGCGTTAAGACAAGCGGGAATCAAACTGCTCAATTTCATTTTTCAATCCATTATAGACATCGTCTGCTTCAATCTCTTTAAGCACTTTTAAACAATAAAGTGCTTCTTTTTTCTCTTTTTGGCAAATTGCGAGTCGCCCTTTAGCCATTAGTAATTTATCATAGCGAAAGGTTGCTTTGGCCAAGGTAATTGCTTTAACTAATATCATTGCAGCATCATCAAAGTTCTGTCTGTTCATCAATATGGCTGCTTTGTTAAGAACAAAATTGGTTTCTAGCGATTTTAAAAATGGATATTTTTCTTCAATTGTTTTAATAGCACGATTTGAAATACCAATCATTGTGTCATCGTCAAAAACGAAGAAAATCATGTTAAGTAAATAGAGATCAAGAACATTCCAGTTGTCAGTTTTGGACACCTGGGTTTTCCAAAGTGGTATGACTAAGCTACGTGCTTCGCGTAAACTGCTTGCATTAAATGCTTTTAGAATGACTTTGATTTTTTGAATCTCCTGATCATTAGGAAATTGCTCACAGCGGTTAAGCAAAGAAGCTATTTTATTAACTTCAGAATTATAGGCAATATTGAAAAGATCAAAAATAATTTGTTCTTTGGCATTAAACTGATAATCGTTTCTTATGTAATCAAATTCAATTTGGGTGATGCCCAATCGTTTGATCAATTTTGTTGCATTTTCATAAGAAGGTTCTTCAAATGAATTTTCGATTTTAGAGAGCGTGGTTCGATTAATTAAAGAGCCAGCTAACTCAGATTGGGTAATACCGCGCGCCGTTCTGATCTCTTTTATTGTTTCCCCGAAAGATTTCACTGCAAGTTACCCCTTTCAATGGCTTATCTGAATAAGGTTAATGTGAAATAAGCCAACAATTCACTAAACTAATCTTTAGTTAGTACTATTATTTAATTGTAAGGGATATATTATCATCACTTTATGAATAAATGATGAATATATGTATTCTTTAAAACTTATAGGTTTCATAGAAAGAAGGGAAAAAATGATTTCTAACTTTATTTTCTTATTTGGCTGCTTAGCAGCATGATGCCGAATTGAGTAAGTTAAACTTCATTTAATAGTTCATACTAATTAAATTGCAAATGCAAAATTATATTTTCAATAACATTGTAGACAAGCAGATTATTTTGTAGTTATTAGTAAGCTATAGAATGAAATATTGTAGTGGGTTTATTGAGTGCATTTTATGAATGCATGATCTAAAAGCACATTCCTAACGACAGTCATGGGAGTGTGCTTTTTGTATGCAGTCAAAGATGATATTATTCTTAATTTATTTTATATATATAAATACCTAATTAACTGAATTAGGTGAAAAAAGATAAAATTAATATTCGGATTAAAAAAGCACTTTATGGAAAAATTGCTTCAAAGTTGACTTGGCAAGTTTAGTTAGCAATTGGAATGAAATGATAGATTAGCAAAAGTGGAACATTACGAATAAATATGCGTCAATAATTTGTGATTTTGACTACACAAACGAATATTGAAAGAAAAAGCAAGTGTTTTTTAATCGAAGTACGAATTTTTATTAGATAAAACCGGTTGTATTCAGCTGGTTTTTATCATAAAATTAGTGAAGAAAAACTTTAAGCAATACAAGATATAGTGGTGCAGATTAATGGATAACAACAAATTCGTTGAAGTGAAAAATCTCAGAAAAGTTTACGATAATGGACATGAAGCAATCAAAAACGTCAGCTTTTCTGTTAAAAAAGGTGATTTGGTTTGTCTCTTAGGACCTTCTGGCTGTGGGAAGACAACCATTCTGAATATTTTAGCAGGTTTGCTTAATCCAACTTCAGGTGAAATTCTTTTTGACGGGAAGTCAGTAGTAAATGTCGAGCCTAAGGACCGACATATTGGTTACGTTTTTCAAAACTACGCATTGTATCCTCATATGACAGTCTTGCAAAACGTAATGTTTCCTTTAATAGTAGGCAAAAACAAAAAGTCTAAACCTGAGGCGCAAAAAATTGCCGAAAAGTATATGGAATTAACGCAGATTACTGAATTAGCTGATCAAAAGCCTGGTAATTTATCTGGTGGACAGCAACAGCGAGTAGCGATTGCGCGTGCGTTAGTTCAAGAACCTAAGATTCTTCTGATGGATGAGCCTTTGAGTAACCTTGATGCCAGATTGAGATTGAAGATTCGTGAAGAAATTCGTTCTTTGGTTAAATCTGTTGGTATTACAACCTTATTTGTTACTCACGACCAAGAAGAAGCCTTATCAATTGGTGATAAAATTATTTTATTTAATGATGGAGTTATTCAACAAGATGACTTGGGTGAAAACTTCTATTTAGAGCCTAATAATTATTTTGTTGCTAACTTTGTTGGTAACCCCGTAATTGACAACTTTAAGGTAACAAAGACCGATGATGAATTGCAGGGAACTGACTTCACTATCAAGTTAGCCGATTTAGATGAATCACGCTTTAAACGCTCAATTCCTAATGGCGAATATTTATTATCCGTTCGCCCTGAGAACATTGTTCCTGCTTCAGACGGTATCCTTAACGTGAAAGTTGATGATGTCGAATTAATTGGTCGAGAACGTATACTGAAATTTACACATGATGACTCTCAAGCGCGTTCTTTGATTAGTCTTGAAGTACCAGTTAATCATGGTGATCAAGTTAACCTTAAGATGAGACTTGATCGTGTATTTCTATTTACACCTGATGGGGAGCGGGTTTACTAATGAAGACCAATCAGAAAAAAGCGTGGCTGTATTTAGCACCAACAATTATCTTTGTAACTTTATTCAGTATTTATCCTATTTTACGTGCCTTTGGTATGAGTTTCCAAAGTGGATCATTAATCGATTTAACTTGGACGGGATTCAATAATTATAAGTACATTTTTAATGATCCCGAGTTTTGGTTGGCAATTAAAAACACCTTACTCTATGCCGTGATTTCGGTACCGGTTGGTCTAGCAATTTCAATTATGCTAGCTTGGATTATTTTTGACAAAGTTAAACATAAGGCATTGTTTGAGACCACCTTTTTCATGCCATATGTAACGTCAACGATTGCAATCGGAATTGTCTTTCGTTACATTTTCAACGGCGATTATGGGATGTTGAACTTTTTGTTGCGGGCTGTGCATTTGCCTGCACCGGATTGGATTGACGACCCAGCAATGTCTTTAACAACTATTATTATTTTCGGTATTTGGTCTTCTTTGGCCTTCAATATTGTTATTCTGATGGGTGCACTTAGGAACATTGATCCTAACTTCTACACGATTGCCGATATGTATGGTGCTAGCGGCAAAGACAAGTTTTGGCGAATTACAATGCCACAACTAGTTCCAACAATTGCCTTTTTGCTGACAATGAATATCATTGGTGCCTTCAAGATATACACATCAGTCTATGCGCTATTTAATGGTGCTGCTGGTGTTGGTAATTCTGGAACCACTGCTGTGTTCTACATTTACAATAAATTCCAAACAGTAGGTACTCCAGGGGTTGCAATGGCAGCGACGGTTGTCTTGTTCCTGATTATCTTATTTGCAACATTCTTACAACGTAAGATGATGAAGAAGATAGGAGAAAATTAAATGAAAAAGATTCGTTTAGGTGTTGTCTTCAGTTATATTATCTTATTCATCTTTGCCTTCATCACCGTTTTTCCATTCATTTACATGATACTAGGCGGATTGATGAACTTTCAGGAAACAACATCAATTCCACCAACATTAATTCCGCACCATTTTGAGTGGTCTAACTATGCAAAGGTTTTTGCTAGAGCCCCATTCGGTCGCTACTTCTTTAACACAGTTTTGACGGCAACAGTTACGACTGTAGTTAGTCTATTTAATTCACTACTTGGTGCCTTTGCAATGGTTAACTTGCGTTTCAAGGGGAAGGGGGTCATCCAGATGGTGATGCTTTCTCTTTTGATGGTTCCAGGTGAAGCAATTATTTTTACTAACTACAATACAATTGCTCATCTTGGCTTGCTCAACACCTATATTGGTTTGGTTTTACCATTTCTAACCTCGATTTTCTACATGTACTATTTACAAAGCTATTTTGGCTCAATTTCAACCACGATTTACAAAGCGGCAATGATTGATGGGGCAAGCGACTGGGATTACATTTGGAAAATTTTGGTACCAATGTCAAAGAGTGGTCTTTTTACAGTTGGTTTGTTGAGTTTTATTTCAGGTTGGAATTCATTTTTGTGGCCATTACTTGTTACCAACGAAGACACGATGAGATTGTTAAACAATGGTCTGTCTGCTTTTGCTTCTGATGCTGGTAGCGAAACCCAACTGCAACTAGCAGCAGCAACACTAACTGTTTTACCAATTTTAATTTTGTATTTCATCTTTAGAAAACAGATTATTAGGGGAGTAGTACGTAATGACATCAAAGGCTAAAACGACGATCACTTTTTATAATGGGTTAACGACTATTGGCGGTCCAATGATTGAAGTAGCTTATAACAAATCACATGTTTTGTTTGATTTAGGTGAAGTATATCGTCCAGAATTAGATTTGCCTGATGAAAAATATCAAACATTGATTGCAAATCAGTTGATTGGTGATGTCCCTAATTTTTACGATCCTGAATTTACTGGAAAACTAATTGATCATGAACGCTGGGAACATGCTGCTGCCTACATATCACACTTGCACCTTGATCACAGTAAGGCAATGAACTTCTTGGCACCAGAGATTCCGTTATATGCGGGCCCACTTACTGCCAAGATGATGCCAGCTTTAAACGAACACGGTAATTTTTTATTACCAGCTGCTGGTCATGAAGCAAGTTACGTTCGACCAATTATTGCAGCGGAGTACCGCAAGCCAATTCAGGTAGGTGATATTACGCTTGAAGTTTGGCCAAGTGACCATGATGCATATGGTGCAACAGGTCTAATTATTACTACTCCAGATAAGCGAATTGCTTACACTGGTGATATTCGCTTGCACGGTTATCACCCCGACTGGGTGCGCGAGTTTTTAGCAGCTGCCAAGAACTGTGATGCCCTAATTATTGAAGGTACCGGTGTTTCTTGGCCAGAAGAAAAACACGATCAATCAAGTGAAGAATTCACTGGTCCGAAGAATGAAAATGAACTGACTGCTCAATTTGTTGAATTGCAAAAAGACAATCCTGAGCGGCAGATTACATTTAATACGTATCCTACTAATGTTGAGCGACTTTTACGTATTATTGCAGATTCACCGCGCCGCGTTGTTTTGCATGCGCAAAGAGCGCACTTGCTCAAGGAAAGCTTGGGCAAGGACTTTGATTACTATTACTTGCCAGGGGAAGAGAAATTTGCAGATTTGCAACCGGAACTAGCAGTTTCTTATCAGGAACTGCTAAACGACGATCATGCATACCTCTGGCAAGCAGTTGGTAATTATACTGACTTACAGGAAGGTGGATTATACATCCACTCAAACGCTGAACCGCTGGGCGATTTTGATCCGGCTTATCAGCCTTTCCTGCAAGCTTTGTCAGATAAAAAGATTGAGTTCAAAGGATTGCGTTGTTCCGGTCACGCAGATGAAAAAGAGCTCAAGGAAATTATTAAGGAGGTTCAACCAGCAAACTTAATTCCGGTGCACACATTGCATCCGGAGCTGGAAGAGAACCCATTTGGAGAACGGATTTTACCGAAGCGCAATCAAACTATTACGCTTTAGTTAATCAAAAAATTGTTGTTTAGTTTTTATTTTTGGGAGGTTTACCAAATGAAGTTAAGTAAAAAGCTTGCTGCTGCTTTTGCAGTTAGTTTGACATTAGTAGGTACTGCGGCTTGTTCTAATGGCGGAAGCAATTCTTCTTCGTCATCATCATCTAGCAGTTCATCTAAGATTACTAAGGTTAAGAAGAATACCACTATTACTTTGTGGCACGGAATGACTGGGGTACAACAGGATACCTTGAAGGAATTAACAAAGGAATTCGAAAAGGATAATCCTAAGATCAAGGTTAAGTTAGAAAACCAAGGTCAATATACTGACTTGCAAGCTAAGATTAATTCAACTTTGCAGTCGCCAAACAATTTGCCCACAATTACCCAAGCTTATCCTGATTGGCTACAAACTGCAGCCAAGAATAAGATGCTGGTAGATATGACACCATACATTAACAACAAAGAAGTTGGTTGGGGAAGTGCTAAGGCTTCTGATATTAAGACCGCTCTTTTAGATGGTGCTAAGATTAACGGAACTCAATATGGTATTCCATTTAACAAGTCAATTGAAACATTAACTTACAATGCTGACATGTTTAAGAAATATGGTATCAAGAAAGCTCCTGCTACAATGGAAGAATTGAAGCAGGATGCTAAGACAATTTATGAAAAGAGTAACCATAAAGTTGTTGGTGCTGGTTTTGACTCATTATCAAACTACTACACTTTAGGTATGAAGAACGAAGGCGTAGACTTTTCAAGCAAGATTGATTTTGCTGGTGCAACTTCTAAGAAAGTTATCAACTACTATGCTGATGGTATCAAGGATGGTTACTTCAGAGTAGCCGGTTCAGAACACTACCTATCAGGACCATTCGCTAACCAAAAAGTTGCAATGTACATCGGTACTTCAGCTGGTGAAGGTTTTGTTAAGCAAGGTGTAGGTAACAAGTTTACTTACGATGTTGCTCCACGTCCTGGCAAATACACTATGTCACAAGGTACTGACATCTACATGTTTAACCACGCATCTGCTGATCAAAAGGCTGCTGCATTCATGTACATCAAGTTCTTAGTTTCAAAGACTAGCCAACTTAAATGGGCAAACGCAACTGGTTACATCCCAGTTAATAATGCTGCTGCAGAATCTTCTGAATACAAAGACAACAAGAAGATTAAGTTACCAGCTAAATTAGAAGACGCAATGAAGAACCTCTACAGTGTTCCTGTTGTTAAAAATGCTGGAGCTGCATATGGTCAATTAAACCCAATTATGCAAAATATTTTCGCTGCTGCACAAAAGAAACAAAATGTTAATAATGCAATTAACACAGGCAAGTCAAAATTTGATGCTGCTTGGAAGCAATAAAAACTAAATAGCAAGATTATAAAAAGGATTCGTTTTGATGACGAATCCTTTTTGCTTTACCACTGCGTTTTGGAAATGTTAATGGCTTGTGCAATGTACTTATTAATTATGTTAATGTTAGCTCTTTTTTCTGAGCTGACTAGCGACAAAATGCCGTAAGACAGTTTTTGATTCGTCTTTAAAGGAATATAGCGCAGATCGGTATCGTCTTTGTTGTATAAAATGCTGGGGACAATACCAATTCCCATTTTTGCCCGGACATATGCAATTAAAATCGAAGAGTCAATTTCCTCTTGGTAGTTAATGTCGTAGGGACTACTTTGTAAACTAAACTTCAGACTTTCAATTGCAGGAAAATTATCGTGGCCATTCCACAAATAAATTTGGCGGTTAGCCAAGTCACTAAAATCGATGTTGTTTTTAATAAAAAGACTGTCACCCTGTGGAACAACAACGGAAAAGCCTTTTTGCAAAACTTCGACGTAATGCGTTTCATCCTTTTCGTTAATAATATCTTTTTGCATGAGCATCAAATCAATTGTCCCGTCGCAAATTAGCTTGTTGATATTGTGTTCTTGTCCAGGATCAACGAAAAACGGCTTAAGTTCAAGATTAGTCTGTGTGTTGATCAGCCTTAGTGCAACAGGTAACCACTTTTTTTCAAAGGGCAGATCCGTGTAGCCCATCTTGATTTTAGGACGCAGAACGGTGCTACTTTGGCGCAGATTAGTGATTGTGTCGTTAATTTCGGACGTGGAAAGCACCATTTGATTAAAAAAAATCTTTCCTTTATCGGTTAATGCGATTTGGTGATAGCCACGTTTGAAGAGCTTTACCTGTAATTCCTTTTCTAAGTTCTTGATGTTTTTAGAAACAGTTGATTGTGAGAGGTACATTTTTTGTGCAGTTTGCGTGAAGTTTAGTGTTTTAGCCAAAGTTAAAAAACAGTTCACCTGAGTTGAATTCATGATTTAATATTCCTTTTTGTCATTATGCTATTCGGTTTTCAGTTTATCACATGGTTGTTATTGATGTAATATCAAGCTATATTCAAGAATTAGTATTTAGAGGTGATTTTGATGAATAATCAAAAAAGGAATATTAGGCCCTGGGTAGTTATGTGCTGTATAGGTTTAATTTCCGCAGCATGTTTAGGCTCAAGTATGGTTCTAATGGGTTCATTTTTAGCTCCACTAAGCCAAGCTCTGCACACTCAAGTTTCAACCTTATCTTACTACTACACGGTTTTAGTTTTAACAATGGCTGTGATGACGCCAAATGTTCCCAAAATTTTGGCTAAGGTAAACAATCGCTTGTTATATGTAATTGCCAGTTTGGCAGTTGCAGTCAGCTTAATTCTGATGCCGCACTTTACCAATATTTGGCTCTTTTTCATTATAGCCATCATTATCGGGATTGCGATTTCATTTATGTCGTTTACACCAGTTGGCATTTTGCTTGATAACTGGTTTGCGGAAAAAGCTGGTTTTGCGGTTGGACTTTGCTGGGCAATTACTTCTGTTTTCCAAGGAATCATGAGCCCAATCTTATCAGTTTTAATTGAAAAGGTTGGTTGGCAAAGTAGCTTAACGATTTTAGCTGTGATTGTAGCCGTTTTAAGTGTGCCTTGTGCTTTGTTTGGCGTTAACTTCTCACCTGAAAAAGAAGGACGCAAGCCATATGGTTTTAATGAAAAGACGGCACAAAACGATGCAGCTGAAACGGTTAAACCTATTTCTAATCATGAACTCTTCAAGTCAGCCACTTTTTGGATTCTATTAGTAATCGTAATTTTGTTACAATTCCCAGCTGTCTTAAATCAGATGTTTCCAACTTACGCTGTTTCTGCAGGCTTTGATGGTGCTGCGGGCGGCTTCATGGTTACTTCAGCAATGCTATTTGATATTTTCCTTAATCCATTAGTTGGTTCAACTTGTGACAAGTATGGGGCCGAAAAAGCAAGTTTAGCATGGCTTTTGTTAGCAGTTATCTCTTATGCACTACTAATCATTGCCACCAATACTCGTTCGGCTGGCTTGGCAATTTTCAGCGCAGGGATTAATGATGTTTTCTATGTATATCTCGGAACTGGTATTACGACAATTGCAACTGCAGCTTTAGGTAGGAGAGCATTTGCTAAAGGATTTTCTTATATTAACTCAATTGCCTTTTTAATTGGTGCATTCGCAATGCCAGTTAATAACTTGATTGCGGAAAAAATGGGCGGCTTTGTTGCGGTATACATTTTCTTTGCAATTATCACAGTAGTAATTATGGCCTTAGTAGCCGTTATTGCTAAAAATCACTTTGATCAATCACATAGTTAGGAAGTATTTTTATGAACAACCAAGAATATGATGTAATCGTTGTTGGTGCAAGTAACGCTGGTGGAATGGCCGCTGCGGCTGCTGCCGAAAAGGGTGCCAAGGTTTTGGTCATTGATAAAATGGGTAGTGCTGGCTATTTATACCGCGAAACGATTGCTGCAATTCACAGTAAAGCACAAAAGAAGGCCGGTGTTGAAATCGACCGTAACGAATTAGTTAACTTTATTTCTACTTTTAACCAAGGAAACGTTGATCAGCGTCTATTAAACGTTTGGGCAGACAACAGTTCAGAAATGGTTGATTGGCTCGATGATGAAGTTTTACAACCCCATGGTGCCTACATTAAGGCAACGCCAGATGCGCATTACGAAACTGAGCGTAACCGTGCCTTTCCTACAGGAAATGAAGCAACTGCTCCTGACGGTAAGTACTGGCAAATGGGTTACGGTAATTGGGTAATTGCTAAGGCAGAAGAGCTCGGTGCAAAATTTGCTTGGCATACAAAACTAGAAGAACTAATTGCTGAAAATGGTCGGGTTGTCGGTTTAGTTGCCAAAAACATGAAATCCAAGAAAACTTCAACTTTTAGAGCGCGTAAAGGCGTAATCCTATGTACTGGTGGTTACGGCTCTAACCAAGCGCTAATGCAAAAATGGAATCCACTTGGCTTAAAAACAAACGTTTATACGGATAGTCAAAGAGACGATGGCTCAGGAATTGTAGCTGCTTTGAAAGTAGGTGCTGCTAAAGATGAAGAACCTGCTTCAATTGTGTTCAACCGTGGTGCAGTTCCAGTTGGAACAAATGCGGAAGACTTCTATGAAGTTGACTTGACTCCTCCTGATGATCCAGGTTACTTATGGCTAGGTTCCTATCCAATGCTAAAAGTTAACTTAAATGGTGAACGTTTCTTTAACGAAAGTGCACCATATCAATTCCAAATGACAGCTGCTTCAAAACAGCCTGGTTACTTAAGTGCAATGATCTGGACAGAAGAAACAATGAGTGATGAAAGCCTCAAGCAATATCATACATTGGGTTGTTCAAGATTAGGTTTCCCAGGAATCTTTACTGGAGAAGAAGCACGTAAGGAAGTAAATGATCGTTTGAACGAAGGCTTGGTTCAAAAAGCTGACACGATCGAAGAGCTGGCTGAAAAGTTAGGTTTACCAAAAGAAAACTTGCAAAAGACCGTTGACCGTTACAATGAAGTGGTAAGCAAAGGTCAAGATAGTGACTTTGGTAAAGAAAGCTATCGTTTAGAGCCAGTTAATAAGGCACCATATTATGGGGCGATTGTTGGGGGCAGATTATTAGCTACACTCGATGGACTGCGAGTTAACACCAAGATGCAAGTAATCAACAAGCAAGACAAGGTAATTGAAGGCTTGTATGCAGCTGGTAATTGCTCTGGCGGGTTCTTCTGGGGCATCTATCCAGATCATGTTCCTGGTTTAACTGCTAGCCATGCTTTAACTTTTGGCCGCTTAGCTGGTAAATACGCAGCAGAATAGAAATTTACAAGACTTGTCCTTTTAGGGCGAGTCTTTTTTGTTGCCAAAATTGATCAAGTAGAACAAAAAAATACCATTAGCAAGTTTATCGCTTCAAAAACGAACTTTAATTGCAAAAATAGATTAATATTGAGATAAAAGCGAATGTTTTTGTTGTAATCTTTCTTTTACTGCTATACAATAGACAAGAATAAAATAATTGACAAGAACTTGTTGATTAATCATCGATTTTTGGAGGAAAAATCAAAAATGAATTTTGGTAAAAAACTGGCAGCATTAGCTGTAGCCGGATTAGCTTTAGTAGGTACTGCTGCTTGTTCGAATGGTGGCTCGTCGTCATCTTCAACATCTGACACAAATAAGATACCAAAGGTAACCAAGAAAACGACTGTTGTTTTCTGGCATGGGATGCAAGGTCAGCAAGAGACTACGCTAAAGAAACTTGCCAAAGAATTTGAAGCTAAAAATTCTAATATTAAAATTAAGCTTGAACAACAAGGCGATTACGACAATTTACAGGCTAAGTTGACTTCTACAATGCAGTCACCAAAGAACTTGCCAACAATTACCCAGGCATATCCTGGTTGGCTTCAAAGTGCCGCTAAGAACAAGATGTTAGTAAACCTAACTCCTTACATTAATAACAAAGAAGTTGGTTGGGGAAGCGTTGCTGCATCAGAAATTAAGCAAGGTATGCTTGATGGTGCCCAAATTAACGGTACACAATACGGTATTCCATTTAACAAGTCAATCGAAGTTTTGATTTACAATCCGGACATGTTGAAGAAGTACGGTATCACTAAAGTACCTTCAACTAATGCTGAATTAAAGCAGGCAGCACAAACAATTTACCAAAAGAGCGATCACAAGGTTGTAGGTGCAGGCTTTGATAATCTTAACAACTACTACGTATTAGGCATGAAAAATGAAGGCCAAAGCTTCTCCAGCAAGGTTGATTTTACTGGCAAGGAATCTTCACGCGTTTTAGACTACTTTGTAAAAGGTGAAAAAGCAGGCTACTTCAGAATGCCCGGCTCTGATAAGTACCTATATGTACCATTCACTAACCAAAAACTAGCAATGTTTGTTACTTCATCATCAACCGAAACTTGGATTAAGCAAGCTGCTAAGAAAGGCTTTAAATATGAAGTGGCTGCTCGTCCTGGTAAATACACAATGCAACAAGGTACTGACATCTATATGTTTAGCCACGCTAGCGCGATGGAAAAAGCAGCTGCATTCAAATTTATGAGGTTCCTATCATCTAAGGAAAACCAAATTAAGTGGGCAAAAGAAACCGGCTATATTCCAGTTAATGAAGACGCTACGAAGTCAGCTGAATATAAGGAAAATAAAGAGTTTATGTTACCTGCTAAGTTAGAGGATATTCTGTCAACTAACTCACTATACAGTGTGCCTGTAATTAAAAATTCTAATGCAGTATTTAGCCAATTAAATCCAATTATGCAATCAATTTTATCTGCTGCACAAAAGGACCGTAACGTTAATAGTGCAATTAAAACTGGTAAGACAAAATTTGATGCTGCATGGAAACAATAAAAATATAAATAATTAAAAAGTGGGCTTTTTAGCCTGCTTTTTTAGTTGTCGTTTTGCAAAGGAATGGTAAGATAAGATAAGCAAATCAATAGCTTTCATTATAACTAGAAAGCTAACCAATCTAAGGATGGGGAAAATGATCAAAGAGCAAAGATTTCCGGTAGAAACTAAGTATAAGTGGTATGATATCAGCAATTTGAGTGAAGAAGACAGTAACAAACTGCAAGATGATTTTAATTTCACGCCCGATATGATCTCTTATATTTCCGACCGTCATGAACGTCCGCACTATGATTATGATACCCATACCCATATTCACTTGCTTGTTTACGATGTACCAATCTGGCCGACACAAACCATCAAGCATTTTACAGCTCACCCGGTAACCTTTTTAGTATCCGGAGAAAACATTTTTACCTTCCATACAGAATCAACTAGTTATGTATTTGACGAGTTTAATGACCGTGCAATGAGACGCGAATTATCATTAGCGCAAGATGTAACCGAATTGTTGATGAAATTTTTGCTGTTTTTATCGCAGTATTTCCAGCGTGCAGTTACGCAGCTAGATGTTCAGCGCAATACTTTGGATCAAAAACTGTCTGGCGATATTGATAATAGGGACTTGGTTGAATTATCTAATATTGAAAAAAGTTTGGTTTACTTGTCTAGTTCAATCCAAACCAATTTGATGATGCTTCACAGTTTGAAACTTTCAGAACTTGATTTTACCAAGTCTGCTCGTGAGCGCTTAGATGATGTTTTAATTGAGTCTAATCAGTCCGCAGAAATGGTCAAAATTTCGCAGCAGGTTACGCAAACTTTATCTGCGACATCTAATAATATGATGAACAATAACCTGAACGATACGATGAAGTTTTTGACAGTTTGGTCTTTGGTTCTGACTATTCCAACTATCCTAACCGGTTTTTACGGCATGAACGTAAGTTTACCTGTAGGTCATAGTTCAACCGATTGGATTTTTATTTCGCTGATTGGAATTGTGTTAATGCTTTGGCTGATCATCTTGATGAAACGACACCACTTCTTTTAATTGAGGTAGATATATGAAAAACAAGGTTATTATTGGCTCACTGATTACGACATTACTTGCTTTTATGCTCTATTCGTTAAACCTAAAGCGAGTACAAAATACAAGTGTTGAAATTGTGGGTCAAAGCCAAAGTGTTAAAAAAGAGCGTGGCAAAGGTAAGCTATCGCATGAGCCAAAAGTTGCTGAAGTAGAATATCCGACTCATGTTCAAATTGCTTCAGGTAGTGATCAAACTTGGGCCAAGCAGATTGAGAAGCTAATGGGAAAGGATCAGAGCTACCAAGTTGCAGTTCAGGACCTTAATTCTGGCAAGTTTGCACGCGTGGCAAATACCACTAAAGCACATGGAGTTACTGGGACTGGGCGGTTATTTTTACTAGCAGCAGTTTTTTACCAAGAAGAACACGGCAAGCTTACCAGTCATTCAGCAATTAAGGTCAAAAAGTCGGACCGTGCTAAAGGTGAAAAGGCCTTACAACCTGGAATAGCTTATGGAACATCTTTTTTAAGGCAGACACTGATGCAGGGGAATAAAACCGCAGGAAATGTTTTACTCCGCAAGGTCAAACCGCAAAAAGTTAATGCTATGGCTAAAAAGATGGGGGCTAGTTCCACTAAATTTAGTAAAAAATATACAGCCAATCCTTTAGCTCAAACAACAGCAAACGATTTGGTCGCTGTAATGGATGACTTGTACAAAAATAAAACACTAAGTCGTCAGTATTCTAATTTAACACTTGGATCATTGAATCAAAATGCGACAGGACAAAAACCAAAATTAGTACAAAAGGTTCATGGTGCGACTGTATATGCGATTGGTGACGATCGGTCTAGTGTTGCTATTATTGAAAATAATGGTCAAGCATACTGTGTAGCCGTGTGGAGCAATTCAAATAAAAAGTTTGCTAAACTCGGACAAGTCGTCAGCAATTTCTTTAAATAGATAAAATAAATTTAAAAATGCCTTAAGAGCTAACTTGCTTTTGAGGTATTTTTAATGCAGAAATACTGTTAAATCAAGATTTTAGTCAATTTGGAAATTTTTTGAATACAATCTACAGTCTGTAGATTGTATTCTGCGGTTTGTAGTGTTATATTGTTTCCTATGCTGTCAGAGGGAGGGATGAAGTTGGTTAAAAAAAGAAGCCTTGATCTTGATAAAGTGATTGCTAAGGCAACAGAAATGATTGGTCAAAAAGGATTATCGGCAACAACGCTGCCCAGCTTAGCTAAGGAGCTTGGCGTTCGCTCGCAATCTCTTTACCACTATGTTTCTGGTCGTAAGCAATTATTATCACTTGTTGGTGCAAGTAGGATTAAAATTCTAAGTAAACAGTTAGTTGACAATCTGATTGGACTTTCAGGTAAAGAGGCATTATTTAAATTTGCAGATATCGTTCGCAATTTTATTTTGAACGATCCTGCATTGTTTAGCATTCTTTATCACCTCAATGAGTATAAGCCGGAAGATGCAATTACTAAGGAAATCATGAACGTAATTGCATTTGCTGACAAACTGAATTTAAGAAGCGACAGCACTGTTTCGCTTCATTCCTTAATTGGCGCTGTTTTGGGCTATATCTTTTTAGATGTGTCCGCGTCGATTGAGGGTGAAACCAGTACCGAGGCTGATCAAGGCTACCATGATATGATTATCAAACTGGTCCAGCCGAAAAATATTTTGGAAGAATAGAGAGGAAAAACAAAGTGCAAAAATTATTTAAAAATCATATTTTTTCATTTATTGCATGGGTTTTAATTCTGATTATTTCTGTTGTGGCACTGCCAGACGTTACTGGGTTAACGCGTGAGCACTCAAACATTTCCTTACCACAGGATGTTCAAAGTGAGGTCGCACAATCAATTCAAAATGATTGGGGACCTAAGCAAAAGAACACTTATCAAATTGCAGTTGTTTTTAATAAGAAAAACGGCAAATTAACTGCAGACGATAAGAATGCAATTAATGACACAATTGATCGCATTAAAGAAAATCAGGATAAATACGGTATTAAGATGGTCTTAGCACCAGACGATAATATCGCTACCAAGAAGCAACTACAGTCAAAAGATAAGACTACTTGGATTTTACAAGTTAACGTTGCGAAAAAACATGCTCCAATTAATGAAGTAGAGCAGGAATTAACTAAGGCCGTTAAAACTGCAGGTATCAGAACTTATGTTACTGGCGCAGATGTTTTACAGAACGCTTTCTCGAACTCAATTCAAGAGGGAATTAAAAAGACTGAAGTCATTACCATTGTCTTCATTTTCATTGTTCTAGTAATTGTCTTTAAGTCACCAATCGTGCCATTAATTTCTTTGTTAACAGTTGGTGTTTCATTTATCACTGCTTTCTCGATTGTTACCAATCTAGTTAAGTATCAAAACTTCCCATTTTCAAACTTTACACAAGTCTTTATGATCATTGTGTTGTTCGGAATCGGAACGGATTACAACATCTTACTGTATGATAAATTCAAAGAAAATCTAGGTAATGGCCTTGATCGCTATGGTGCGATGAAGGATGCACTTAAGGTAGCAGGTAAGACGATCTTGTATTCAGGATCATCGATCTTAATTGGTTTTTCAGCTCTTAGCTTAGCTAAATTCTCAATTTACCAATCTGCAGTCGGCGTTGCAGTTGGTGTCGCTATCCTACTAGTTGTTTTGTTAACACTGAACCCATTCTTCATGGCTGTTTTAGGTGAAAAAATGTTCTGGCCAGTTAAGAAATTTACTGGTGAACATGAAGATAAGCTCTGGCATGGTATCTCTAAGAGCACTATGGCTCATCCAATTATCTATTTAGTAGTTTTAGCAGTTGTGGTAACACCATTTGCTTTAATGTACTCAGGTCATCTTAATTATGATGATACTGATGAAATTGATAATGCTACCCCTGCAAAGGCCGGAATGCTTGTAGTTGAAAAGCACTTCTCCAAGGGGATGGCAGAACCATCAACCCTTTATATCAAGAGTGATCATAGATTAGACAATGAAGCAGATTTAAGACTGCTTGATCAACTTACTAGACAAATTCAATCTTCTGGGGATGTTTCTCTAGTAACTTCTGTTACTCAACCATATGGAGAACGAATTGATCAACTTTATGTTAACAACCAATTAAACACAGTTAATAAGGGTGTCGACCAAGCTCGAGCTGGTTTAAGTAAACTAAGTAAAGCAAGTAAACAGTTATCAACTGGTGCGAGTCAGTTGGCTAGTGGAACAAGCCAATTACAAAATGGTACCGGACAGCTCCAAAGCGGAACCGGCCAACTCCAAAGTGGTGCTGGTCAATTGCAAGGTGGTGCTGGAAGACTCCAAAGCGGTACGCAACAAATGACTAGCGGCTTGAACCAACTTAATTCTCAATTAGCAGCTGGTTCTCAAGGTATTGCTTCAGCTCAAGCCAATACTAAAGCAGCCTTGGAAAAGAGCTACAAGGCTAACTTGGCTCAAAGCATGAATAGCATTCCAGGCTTGACACCACAACAAAAAATGGCTGCAATGCAAGCAGCAGGTGCTGCACTTGAAAAATCATGGGCACAAGCTTCAGCTTCAATGCCAAATGTTTCTGGCCAGATGGGTCAATTACAATCAGGTGTTGGTAGACTAGCTTCAGCTTCAGGTCAATTAAGCAGCGGTGCCTCCACTTTAAACGGCGGCATAGGCCAACTTAATTCTAGTCTTGGTCAATTGAACTCAAGCGTAGGTCAACTGAACTCAAGTGTAGGAAAATTGAATTCCGGTGCAGGTCAGTTAGCAGATAATACTCCTAAGTTAACTTCAGGTTTAGATGAAGTTAACAGTGGCTTGGGTCAAGGTGGAGCTTATCTTACTGGACTTGCTAGTTCATCAGCAGCAGATAGCTTCTATATTCCTAAGGAATTTATCAAGAATGATATGTTCCAAACCTCGGTTAAGAACTATCTGAGCCCTGATAAAAAATCAGCAATGATTATGATTGTCTTTAGTTCAAACCCAAGTGGCACTAAGGCAACCAAAAAGGCACAAGACTTAAGCTTAATGGCTAAAAAGTCTTTAGCAGGTACAAGACTTGATAAAGCAACTATCGCAATGGGTGGAGAAAGCTCAAACATTGCTGATATTAAGGATATTGCCAACAAGGACTTTATCAGAACAGCCGCAATTATGTTGATTGGTATCGGAATCGCATTGATTTTCGTTACTCGTTCATTATTGCAACCTCTATATATTTTGGGTACATTACTTATTGCGTACTTCTGCTCATTATCAATTACTGAATGGGTAGTTAAGGCAACAATGGGCAAAGACATGTTAACTTGGAATACACCATTCTTTGGCTTTATTTTGTTAATTGCCTTAGGTGTAGACTATAGTATCTTCTTGATGACGCGCTATCGTGCAATTGAGGGAGGCAAGCCGAGTGAACGAATGCTTAAAGCTTGTGGTATTATCGGAACGGTTGTTGTTTCAGCTGCAATTATTTTAGGTGGTACCTTCGCTGCATTGATTCCATCAGGTATTCCAACTTTAATTGAAGTTGCTTTAACTGTAATTATCGGACTAATTATTTTAGTCTTCATTATGCCAATCACGCTATCTGCAGCAGTTAAGCTGACTTATGAAGGTGTGCACTGGAATAAGAGTAAACGAGTTAAACAATAGAATTTCAAAAGATTGAACTGCTCATTTTGAGTGTTCAATCTTTTTTTGTATATCTGGACTAGCTTTACAAAACTTTTAAGATAAACTAAAATAGTGCTAATTAATTTATTAACAGAATTATGAGGAAAACTGAAATGTCAAGAGATGTAAATAATCAATAAAGCTCTACAGATAGCTAAATAATTAAATCACTTTTCAAACATAAAAAGTTAATTATCAGCTCAAAGTAGGGCGAGGCAAGATATTAGTTTGGCAAAAAAGCAAATTAATAGCGTACTTACACATTGAGGTGTTTAAAGTGGAATTAATTAAAATAGATCATTTACAAATTGACGTTGCAGCTACCAAATTACTTGAAATTGACAGTTTAAATGTTACTTCAGGTCAAAAAATCGGTTTAATTGGAGACAACGGAGTTGGCAAAACTACTCTAGTTAACATACTTGCTCAACAAGATATGACCGATTCATTTACAATTAAAGGCAAAATTACCAGAAATTGTAATTTTGCTTATGTTCCCCAATTGCTCGATGCAAAGGACAAGAGCGGTGGACAACGAGAAAAATTGGCTATTAAACTAGCAATTGCTAAATTAAAAAACATGTCCAATGGCTTATTATTGTTGGACGAACCAACTTCTAATTTGGACGTTAAACAGCAAAAATGGTTGGTTCAATTACTACAAAAAAGCAAGATTGCGTGTTTAATAGTTAGTCATGATCAAAATTTTCTAAGTCAAGTTTGCAATAATATTTGGTACATTCAAAAGCAAAAGGCCAGCGGTTTTACAGGAACATATTCTGAATTTCAACAGTTTCAAGCTGATAAGCGGCACTTTCTTGAAAAAGAGTATGAGCAACAAAAAAAGCGTGTTAATCAATTGCAAGTTAGTTCCAATCAGAAACTCAATAAGGCAAGAACTTTTAATAAGAATAAAAAAGGTCTGTCATCGTCTGATTGGCGGTCGAAATCAATGGGTAAGCAAAGAGCCAAGAACAGCGTCATTAAGGCTAGTAAAAACCTGACTAATAAACTTAACCGAGAGAAAGCTAAGCTCGAAAAGCCACAGGTTCGGCGTTCTATTACATTTAAAAATGGAACAGAAAATCAGGCTATTGCAGATATCAGTAATGATAAAGCAATTAGACTAAATAAGCAGAAAGTTCAGGCTTTTAAGTGTAATCTCTTTACCATTGACAATGAAATTAACATAGATTTCCAAACAAAAGTGTTATTGGCTGGCCAAAATGGAGTAGGCAAAACCGTCTTTTTAAAACAAATTAAGCATCGGGAACTAGTGGGCTATTATAGCCCCAAATTAAAAATTGGCTATTTTGATCAGAATATTTGTGTAAAACAAACTGATCAAACATTGATAGCATCGCTTAATGAAACCAGTATGTTTGATGACAGTTCAACAATGCAGATTCTAGGTGATTTGCACTTGAAGCAGTTTGCACAACAAAAGATTAGTAGTTTAAGCGGTGGACAGCTGGTCTGCTTTAATTTAGCTAAGATCATTACCGGGCAATATAATTTGCTGCTATTAGACGAGCCAACTAACTTTTTGGATATTGGGTCAATTAACGCATTAGCCGAATTCATCACAAATTATCCATTTGCAATTATTTTGGTATCTCATGACCAAGCATTTGTTAATCAAATTAAGCTGAAAGAGTGGCAGATTAAGAGTAAAAAATTGCTGGTTTCTGAACCACCAGATAATGAAAATGAGAAAAGCATCGCAAATGAACTTGAATTGCTTAAGTTTAAATTGGATAGCTTAATGCTGTCGTCTAATGCAACAATTGCGGAAATCAAAGAACTTAAAGCAAAAATTGAAGGTTTACAATGATTTTTCATTAAAAAGAGTGATAAAGAAATTTTCTTTATCACCTTTTTTGTTTTATGATTAGTGTATTAATTTAACTACAAGCAAAGGATGTTTTTTATGACTACTTGTCCAAATTGTGGAAGGAAAATCTCAGCAGAGGATACGATTTGTCCTAACTGTCACTTCAATGTGCAAAAATATCGTGATCTCTTTTTTGCTGATGCCCCCCGCGAACCTCAAAATAAAGAAAACCAGGAAGCAGAACGAACTGTTACAAGAAGAGAAGACTACCGCCAAGAGTTTTACCCTAAAAAGCAAAATATAATTGTTGCAAGGATGCTCGATTGGATTCGTGCCAATAGTATGATTGTTTTGTTATTGGGTATTTTATTGCTACTGATTATGAGTTTTTCTCGTAGCATCGGTTGGATTTGCTTTTTTGCATTATTTATCTGGCTCTATGTGGTATGTGTACGAACAGACAAAATAGAGCGCTATACAGTCGATAAGCGGTTAACTGAAAAGGTCAATCAGCTTGGCTCTAATATGTTCAATAATGTTGATGAGTCTAAGGAAAAAGTTAAGTCTAAAAGAAAAGGCAAAGAGCCTTCCAAGGGCGAAAGGCGAGTGGAAGAAGAAGTTGCAACGGTCAAAAAGCACTTTAATTACACCCAACTGCTAGTCATTTTAATGGCAATTATTAATCTAATTGTTTTATTTACTGGTTCTGGTGCTTCCGTTTCTGACATTTCATACACAGGTAAAATGTCAATTACACGTGTTTTATTTGGACTGGCCGGACGCTTATTTTCATCAAGTAGCACTTTGGTGCCAGGAATCGAAGTCTGTGTAATCTGGCTATTGATTTTCCTATTCCCAATTGTGATTACTTATAATACGCTGAAGGATACAAAAAAGAATTGCAATATTGCATTTGCTTTGTCGATAATTGAGTCACTTTTCCTGGTTTATCTAATTTTCCGCTTATCAAATACCACACTTTCAAATACAGGTTTCTTGAAGAACATTACTAGTCAATTACTTTTATATGCTGTTTCGATAGGTGCTTCGACCTATTTCTTAATTTTATCAAGCATCATGACGACAATTTTATTAGGCTATAACCTGTACAAAAAATATAAGCAAAAGTAATAAAAAAGCTGGACATTATGGCTGTCCAGCTTTTTTATTTATAAAATATTATTCCGTTGGCATATCAATTACCAAGTGTTCGTTGACAAATGCCATCATACCTAAATCACTCAATTCGCGGCCATAACCCGATTTTTTAATTCCGCCAAAAGGTAATTCTCCAGAGCTAATCCAGGTTCCGTTAATAACGGTCATTCCAGTCTCAATTTGAGCTGCAACTTCTTGTGCATGTTTAACATCTGCGCTGATGACAGATGAACCTAGACCATAGCTTGAGTCGTTAGCAAGTGCAATAGCCTCATCTTCATCTTCTACTTCGTAAACAATTGCAACTGGGCCGAAGAATTCTTGGTCATAAGCTGGGTTATTTTTATCAACATCCGTTAAAATAATTGGTCTGAAAAATGCTCCATCAGAATTAATCTCAGGATATTCGTAGAAAACTTTTGCGCCAGCGTCAATGGCTTCGTCAACTTGCTTACTTAATTTATCCCTTGATCTAGTTGAATTCATTGGTGGTAATGTCGTGCTAGTGTCGAGTGGGTCCCCCGCTTTTAAGACTGAAAAAGCATTTTTCAGTTCATGCAAAACTTCATCATAGCGTGATTTAACCACAATAATACGTTTAGATGAAGTACATACTTGACCGTCGTTATACGTTCTAGCAGAACTTAAGGCTTTCTTCAATACTAATGGATCCGCATCATCTAAAACGATGAAGGCATCATTACCGCCAAGTTCCATAGTTGACTTCTTTAGGTTCTTTCCGGCATTTTCTGCAACAGAAGCCCCGCCGCGCTCTGAACCAGTTAGTGCAACACCCTGTATACGAGGATCAGCAATAATTTGGTCAAGTTGATCGTAGCTGGGGTAAAGGTTGATGAGGCTACCTTCAGGTGCACCAGCCTGTTTAATTATTTTGGCAGTTAATGCGGCAGAACCAGGAACATTATGTGCGTGCTTTAATAAAATTGGATTACCGACAATAAAGTTTGGCGCAAAAACACGAATGACTTGATAAAGAGGGAAGTTCCAAGGTTCACAAGCCATGATTACTCCTGTAGCTTGCTTAAGATAATAAGCATTACCCAAGTTTGATTCGATCAGTTGTGGCTTAAGCATTTGTGGACCATGATCAGCGTAGTAATCGCAAATTGATGCGCATAGTTCAACTTCTCCTTTGGACTCGTTGATCATTTTGCCCATTTCTAGAGTCATTATTTTAGCCATTTCTTCCTCATTTTGACGGAAGCCATCGGCAACTTGGTGTAAAATTTCAGCGCGACTTTCTGGAGTCTCGTGACACCATTTATGATAAAGTGCATCTGCCAAGTTGATTGCATCTTCAATTTGACTAGCTGTTGGATTATCGTAACTGGCAAAAGTTTCATTGGTATATGGATTGACTGATTGATATTTAGCCATATTAATTCTCCTTAAAAGATACTTTTCTACGTTACAAATAGATAAACTCTATTATAAACCGTTTTCAATAAAAAGTTGCACTAGCTAATAATTTTAACTTTTAATTAACCGGCATTACTGCTGGTTATTCATTAGACTATTTTCGAGATAAGCTAAAGAAAAATCAATGTACTCGCTGGCATACGCCATTGCATGACGTTTTCCAGGGATTAATTTCAGTTCAACCCCAAGATTTTGACTGGCTAAAAAATTGATAAAAGCAAGCAAATATTTAGTTGGTGCTAATTCATTTGTTGAATTAATCATTAAAAGCTGCTGAAGATTGTGGTAATCATATGAAGCTGCATCGATTAGTTTGAGCGTGCTCATTTTTGGTGAGCCGGCATAGGCTAAAGTGAAGTACTTATAAAATGAGTCATTGATTTCATTTAGGTCTTCTGTTCCAAAATCTTTATGAGCTTGGGGTGATGGCTTAACTGCGGGATGATCTTGTATCCAATTAGAAAAGGAGACGGGCGCAGACCACGTAACGGTTGGAAAGCCATATTTTCCTGCCGCTAGTAAGGCTAGCGTACCCCCACTGCTAACGCCAATTTGACTGATTGGTGTTCCTTCTGCGACATATTTACTGCTTAATAGCCACTTAACAAAATTATTGCTGTCTTCATGTGCAGCAGGAAAAGTTGCTTGAGGAGCAAGTGAATAATTAGGGGCAAAAACAAGAAAACCACGATTAGCTGCCATCAGGCATAACTCTTTAAGATTACTTTTATCGCCACGGAACCAACCGCCACCGTGCCAAAATAGCAAAATTTCAGTTTTTGCGTTGCCTTGGGGCAAATAAATATCTGTCGCTAATTGCTTTTGCTCGTCGAAGATGATATCAGTTAAAATCTCTGTCATTGTCTATTTCCTCCCAATTATTTAGGCTACTATTTTTTAATTGTTTAGATGGACTATACTTAAATAAAAGTTATTAGTACGTTTAATTTCTTCTTTTTAGTTTATCATTAAGTTACATGATGCAAATTTAAGTGCAATCTTTAAAAAAGTTAAAATATTTTAATTATTAAGTCAAATGACGTAAAAACTAATCATTAGACTAAGTTTTTTGGTAAAATGAGCCCTAATATTGGAGGTAAGCTATGCATCTGTCAGCTAAAACCAGTCGAAAATTAATTAACATCTTGACCGTTGTTAGCGGGATTATCATCATTTTATTATGTATTTACTGGTACAACTTAGGGATTTTTACTAGTCAAACGAAAATGAAAGCATATCTGGCTGATAAAAGAATTATTGGCCCAGTTATTTTTGTGTTAATCCAGATTATTCAAGTGGTCATTCCAATTATTCCAGGCGGAGTGTCTTTGCTGGGTGGGGTTGTGTTCTTTGGCCCTCTAGCAGGCTTTATCTATAACTACGTTGGTGTCTGCATTGGCTCGATTATCAACTTCTTCTTAGCCCGCTTTTATGGTAGGCCCTTTATTCTGCACATTGTGTCCGAAAAGACCCTTGATAAGTATATGAAATGGACTAAAAATCAGAATAAGTTCAACTGGTTCTTTGCAATCTGTATAGTTGCGCCAATGGCTCCGGATGATGTCTTATGTTTATTAGCAGGATTGACAGACATGAAATTCTGGACATATTTCTGGATCATTATTTTAGGTAAGCCATGGACAATTGCAGCTTATAGTTTCGCCTTAATGTTTGGGATGGACTGGCTTCTAAAGATTGTTGGTAAGTAATGAGTAGTCGGGTGTTTTTAAGACCTTTTCAAAATACTGATGCAGAAGTATTGTTAAAATGGGGTCAGGACGATTATTACAAGCAGCTGGCTGCCTTCCAGCACTATGACAATTTTGCCCAAGCAGAAGTTGCTGTTGGTCAATACGCTGCTCGCAAGTATAGTTATGCAGTTTGTCTAATGCAAACAGAAGAAGTAATTGGCTTGGTTGAACTATATGAACGAGGAACGAGCGAAAAAGAACTGCTAGATACTAAGGAAGTTGGCTTTTTGCTTGATCGTGCATTTGAAGGCCGTGGTTATATGACAGAAGCGTTAACCTTGCTATTTGATTTTGCATTTAAAAAGTTGCAACAAAAAGAAATTTGGGCCGGCACTTTTAAGCAGAATCTGCGTTCACAAAAATTGCTCAAGACGCTAGGTTTCGACTATGTTTATGCGGTTGACTTGAGTCAGATTAGTAAGCTATTTAAATACGAAGAAAAATATTACGTGTTGAAAAAAGCACAGTGGTTGAAAGATCATTAAACTTGAGTCTAGGAAACAGTGTTTCCCAGACTTTTTTTATTAAAAATAGTTACGCTAAGCATTAAATTGAGTCTGTAAAAAGTGCTAATTCCCTTAAGTAAGCTAATTGTTTGAACTTGCTACATAAAGGGAATACCCTGAAAGTGTTAGTAAATGAATATATTATTGCACAGATGGGAGAGTGTCCAAAATGGATAAGATAGGTCAAACAAGATTAAATGATCCGTTTTTGAATCGTGGCACTGCTTATACAAAAGAGCAGCGTGAACAATATCATTTAGAAGGAATGCTGCCGCCAAAACAGCAAACGCTTGAGGAACAAGCGCGTGAAGTTTATCTGCAATACCAAGAGAAAAAGACTAATTTGGAAAAGCGCATTTTTCTCATGACTGTTTTTAATACAAATCGTGTTTTGTTTTTTAAAATCTTTAGTGAACACGTAACTGAGTTTATGCCCATTGTTTATGATCCGACAATTGCGGAATCAATTGAAAATTATAGTCATTTGTTTGTTAATCCACAGAATGCCGCTTTTCTTTCTATTGATGAGCCTGATCAAATTGAGGCTAGCCTGAAAAATGCAGCTGACGGACGAGACATCAAACTAATCGTAGTAACCGATGGTGAAGAAATTCTTGGAATAGGTGACTGGGGCACGCAAGGTGTCGACATTTCTGTTGGTAAGTTGATGGTTTATACTGCTGCGGCTGGTGTCGATCCAGCATGTGTTTTACCAGTAGTACTTGATGTTGGAACAAACAATGAGAAGCTGCTGAATGATTCGCTTTATCTGGGTAATCATCATCGGCGCATAAATGGCGAACCATATTATCAATTTGTTGATCGTTTTGTTCAGGCGGTTGAAAAACTTTTTCCTGGGCTATACCTCCACTTTGAAGATTTTGGTCGTGACAATGCTGACAATTTGTTGAAACACTATCGCGGACAAATCCTAACTTTTAACGATGATATCCAAGGAACTGGTGTAATTGTTTTAGCGGGAATTTTAGGCGCGCTAAAAATCAGTGGCCAAAAGCTAACCGAACAAAAATATGTTTGCTTTGGTGCTGGGACTGCTGGAACCGGGATTGTTGAACAAGTATATGCTGAAATGTTGCAAATGGGGATGAAACCAGATGAAGCACGCAAACATTTTTACCTAGTTGATAAACAGGGACTGCTATTTGAGGATACCTCTGATTTAACTCCTGCCCAGAAGCCTTTTGTTAGAAAAAAGGCTGAGTTTGCCCATCCGGATCAACTAATAGATTTAAAGAGTGTTGTGCAAGCAGTACATCCAGACATTTTAGTCGGAACTTCGACTAGATCTGGTGCTTTTACGCAGGAAATTGTGACAGAAATGGCAGACCATACTGAGCGTCCAATTATTTTCCCACTGTCTAATCCGACACAGTTAGCTGAAGCAAAAGCCCAGGACTTGATTCAATGGACTAAAGGAAAGGCTTTGGTGGCAACCGGTATCCCAGCTGATCCAGTTGAATATCAGGGGACAAAATATGAAATTGGTCAGGCTAATAATGCATTAGTATATCCTGGACTTGGCCTAGGAGCATTAGCAGTCAATGCTAAGATTTTGAGTGATGAGATGATTAGTGTTGCTGCCCATTCTCTAGGTGGAATTGTTGATTCAAGTGAGCCGGGAGCCGCAGTTTTACCACCGGTTGAAAAATTAAACGTCTTTTCGCAAACTGTGGCAAAGGCTGTAGCTAACCAAGCAATTAAAGACCACCTTAATCAAAACGATTATCAAGATGGTGAAGAAGCAGTGCAAGCTTTGCGCTGGTCTCCAGTTTATTCAGATGATTGGAAGTGAGAATAAATGCAAGCCTTTCTTACATCTTTGACTAGTGTTGTCGAACTTTTGTTAGTGATTGCATTAGGGTATTGGTTGCGTAGTAGTGGCAAGCTTGGTGACCAATTTAAAAGTAACATTTCGTATTTGATTATGAATATTGCTTTACCGGCTTCAATTTTTGTTTCGGTTTTAAAGTATTTAACGAGAGAAAAACTATTTGGCTTAACTGGTGGCCTGATTTATGCAATCATCTGTTTTGCCTTAAGCTATTTGTTTGCTTGGCTGCTGTGCAAAGTCTTACGAATCCGTAAAGGTAGACGAGGGACATTTATTAATGCGATTACTAATGCCAATACGATTTTTATTGGATTACCATTAAATATTGCGCTGTTTGGCCAAAAAAGTATGCCGTATTTTTTGATTTACTACGTATTAAATACAGTTTCAACTTGGGCGATCGGTGTCTTCTTTATTTCCAGTGATGATCCAACTGTACAAAAACAGAAACAACAAAAGTTTAACTGGAAGAAATTATTACCAGCGCCACTAGTAGGCTTCTTAATTGCTTTGCTCTGCTTGCTAGTTGAAGTGCCAATTCCAAGTTGGATTACTGCTGTTTTAGGCATGGTTGGTGGAATTGTAACACCAATGTCGTTAATTTATATTGGTATTATTTTGGCTGATGCTGGTTTAAAGTCTATTCACCTCGACCGTGATACAATTTGGGCTTTACTTGGTAGATTTGTATTAGTTCCAGCATTGATGATTATCTTAATTGTTGTTGGTGGAAGCTGGGGACCAGCATTAACGGGGCTAGCAAAACAAACTTTGATAGTACAGTCTGCAACACCTGCTTTAGCAGTTTTGCCAATTCTTGTAGGTGAATCGCATGGGGATGTACAATATGCAACTAATGTCGTAACTACTTCGACTGTATTGTTTGTGGTTGTTGTCCCGCTCGTTTTAGAAATATCGCAAATGCTTTTGTAATAAATGATGTAAATAAAAGGAAACCCAAGAAATGCTTGGGTTTCCTTTTTGCAGGTAAGAATTAACTTGATGCTGTAGTAAGTATAGTGGTTTTATTTTGGTTAAAAAATGTTCATATAATTAAAAATAGTATTTGCCAAACGGGTAGGAATGACTTAAAATAATTTCAAAACACGGAGTCCTAAGACTGATTCAGAGAGTTCGCATTTTGGTGCAAGCGAATAGAAGTCGTTTCCAGATTCCATTAATGTGGGTAATTAATAGTTACACGGCATTGCGGCACCGTTATCGCCAACTTAATGAAGTGCAACTGCGAAATTCGCGGTTGAAACTGGGTGGTACCGCGAAGCCATGTAGAGCCAATTCGTCCCAATTTGAGGGATGAATTGGCTTTTTTGTGGAGGTTAACTATGTTAGATATTAAAGTTATTCGCGAGAATCTTGATTGGGCTAAGGACAAACTTAGTAGACGTGGCATTAAGCCTGAAGAACTCGATGAATTGGTAAAAATTGATGCCAATCGTCGTGAGGGCTTGAACCGTAGTGAACAATTGAAGGCAGAGCGTAACAAAGTTTCAAAGGAAATTGCTGAAAAGAAGAGAAACAAGGAAGATGCAACTCCTGCGATTGAAAAAATGCGTGAAGTTGGTCAAGAAATCAAAGAACTTGATGAAAAAGTTGCTGACTTGACCGAAAAACAAAATTATATTTTGTTGAGATTGCCTAACTTTCCAGACGATTCAGACCCAATTGGTCCTGATGAAAGCTTCAATGAAGAAGTACGTAAATGGCATGAGCCTACTAAATTATCTTTTAAACCAAAAGCACATTGGGAATTAGGAACTGATTTAGACATTTTAGACTGGGATCGTGGTGCAAAAGTTTCTGGAGCACGTTTTGTTTACTATAAAGGTGCCGGTGCATTGCTTGAACGTGCTGTATTTAACTTTTTCTTAGATGAAAATACTAAAGAAGGATACACAGAAGTAATTCCACCATACTTAGTTAACGATGAATCAATGCAAGGTACGGGCCAATTCCCTAAGTTCCGCGAAGATGTTTACACGATTGTAGATAATGACGATCCCGACAAGCCACTTGATTTAACTTTAATTCCAACTGCTGAAGTTCCATTGGTTAACTACTTCCGTGATGAAATTATTCATGAAGATCGCTTACCAATTAGTGTAACTGCACTTTCTCCAGCATTTAGAAGTGAAGCAGGTTCAGCTGGTCGTGATACTCGTGGTTTAATTAGAATGCATGAATTCAGAAAGGTTGAAATGGTTAAAATCTGTAAGCCTGAAGAGTCATGGAATGAACTTGATAAATTAACCAAGAATGCTGAGCACTTACTCCAAAAACTGAACTTGCCATACCATGTCGTTGCATTGTCAACAGGGGATGCAAGTTTTACTAGTGCAAAAACTTATGATCTAGAAGTATGGATGCCAGCTCAAGATAAGTACCGTGAAATTTCCAGTTGTTCAAACTGTACTGATTTCCAAGCTCGTCGTGCCCAAATTCGTTATCGTGATGAAGATGGCAAATTACACTTGGCTCACACGTTGAACGGCTCAGGATTGGCAGTAGGTAGAACAGTCGCAGCAATTCTAGAAAACTACCAAAATGAAGACGGAACAGTAACTGTTCCTGAAGCTTTAGTTCCTTATATGAATGGTAAAACAAAGATTACTAAGGAAGAAAGCTTAATCTAAATAACTTAAAAGGTCGATTTCGACCTTTTTTTATTAAAATTTTTTTGCCATAAAATTGCAAAATCCAACCCAAAAATGAACAAATTACGAATATTTTATTTTAAAGTAAATATTATAATTAGAGATAATGATGATATTAGTAATTAGCTTAAACTAATTTTGATTTAGTACTCCTCGAATACCGAACATAAAAAATTATTTGACGAGTTCTACCAATTGGAGTAAAGTATTATTTGTTCTTGACGAAGTGCTCAAAAGCACTGTCGGACAAAGAAAAAATCAAGCAAAACCAGTTGACAAAAGTTAGCGGGTTTAGTAAGATAACAAA